>DATIYN010000221.1:0-8972 GCA_035517595.1 Burkholderiales bacterium | reverse complement strand
CCGAGCAGGTGGCCGCGCTCCCGGAAAGCCATACCGGCCAGCACCTTGCACGCGTGCTGGCCGGCCGATTGACAAATACGAACGTTCGTACTATTATCTCAACCCATGACACCTCCGGCGAACCATCCGAGCAAGGGCGAGCGCACGCGCGCGGCGATTCTCGACGCCGCGTTCCACATCGTCAGCAAGGCCGGTCTTGAGGGCCTGACGATCGGCACGCTTGCGGCGGCCACCGACATGTCGAAGTCGGGGCTGTTCGCCCACTTCGGCTCGCGCGAGGAGCTGCTCATCGCGGTGATGGACCGCGGCCAGCAGGAATTCCTCAAGCTCGTGGTCAACCCCGCGCTCGCCAAGGCGCGCGGGCTGCCGCGCCTGCGCGCCCTGTTCGTCAACTGGATCGACTGGACCGAGTCGGCGGACCTGCCCGGCGGCTGCCCGATGATCGGCGGCGCGATCGAGTTCGACGACAAACCCGGCGCCGTGCGCGACACGCTCGCCGCCGGCCAGCGCGCCTGGATCGGCACGCTCACGCGCGCCGCGCGCCAGGCAGTCGAGCAGGGCCAGCTCGCGGCCGACACCGACGTCGAGCAGATTTCCTTCGAACTGTTCGGCATTGCGCTGGTGGTGCACCACCATCGGCGCCTGCTCGGCTACGACAAGGCGCGCTCGCGCGCGCTGGCCGCCTTCGACACGCTCATCGAGCGCTACGCCGCCTCGCGCCCGCGCGGCGCGCTGCGCTCGGCCGCCCGTTAGTCCGTAGAAAGGAGTCGCCCATGCCTCTCGCACACCCGCTGCACAGGATTAGCACGAACGTTCGCTTTTTGACCGGCTCCCTGCTGCTGCCCGAGCACGCCGCGGCGCTCGCCGAGCGCCTGTTCCTCACGCCGCCGCGGATGTCCGACCCGTCGCGCCTGCCCGTGAGCACGTTCTTCGACTTCCTCGACGCGCATGCGGGCTTCGTCGAGTATCGCGGCCGCAACCTCGCCACCTGGCGCTGGGGTCCGCTCGATGCCCCCGGGGTCGTGCTCGCGCACGGCTGGGGCGGCTACGCGGCGCAGATGCGCGGCTTCGTGCCGCGCCTGCTCGCCGAGGGCTACCGCGTGATCGCCTACGACCAGCCCGCGCATGGGCTTTCCGAAGGCAGGCTCACCGGTCTGCCGGATTTCGCCGGCGCGCTCGCCGCGGTCGCGGCGAGCCACGGCGGCGTCGAGCACGTGATCGCGCACTCGCTCGGCGCCGTCGCCACGGCGGTCGCCATCGCGCCCGGCCGAAGCTTCGCCGCGCACGGCCTCGCGCTGAAGAGCGCGGTGCTCGTCAGCCCGCCTTCAGACCTCGTCGGCTACTCGCGCCAGTTCGCGCGCTGGACCTGGATGCCCGAGTCGCTGCGCGCCGCGATGCAGGCGGCGATCGAGGAACGCTTCGGCCTGCGCTGGGTCGAGCTGGAGGTCGCGCGCCTCGCGCCGCGCCTCAGGACGCCGGCGCTGGTGATCCACGACCACGGCGACGGCGTCGTGCCCTGGTCGCAGGGCGCGGCGCTCGCGCGCGCCTGGCCGGGCGCGAGGCTGCTCTCCACCGCCGGCCTCGGCCACGGCCGCATTCTCGAGAGCGACGTCGCCACGCGCGCCGCAGCGGATTTCATCGCCGGAAAGTCGGCCGTCGCCAGCCCGGCCGCGCCCGCGCTGCCGCATCCGGCTCCCTTGTATTGAGAGCATGCTTGCGTCGATCACGGCAGCGATCGTCCTGCTGCAGGTCCGACCGCTGATCGCGGGCGCTGCCGCGGTGCTGGTCCTGCGCGCCGTCGGCGATTTCCGGCTCGTGGGGTTCTTCAAGCGCGTACGCGGCTCGCGCTTCGCTCGGCTGGATACGCTGCTCTATTCGCCGCTTTGTTTCGCGCTGGGCGCGGCACTCGCGCTGATGGCCGCACGCTAAACTCGCTGGAAAGGGGAACCAGGCAAATGACCCGCTCGCTGACTGTCACGTGGGAAGACCCGCTCGCGGCGTTCGAAAAAGGCCGGAAGTTCCCGCGTGCGATCGATTACTTGCGCGCGATCCGGGACGGCACGCTGCCGGCCCCGCCGATTGCAAAACTGCTCAGCATGGACCTCACCGAAGTCGAAGAAGGCCGTGCGGTATTCCAGCTCACGCCTGCCGAGCAGCATTACAACCCGATCGGCGTCGTGCACGGCGGCATCGCGCTCACCATGCTCGACTCGGCGATGAGTTGCGCGGTGCAGTCGATGCTGCCCGAGGGCAAGGGCTACACGACGCTCGAGCTGAAGGTCAATCTGGTGCGCGCCATCTCCATCAAGACGGGCGCCATCCGCGCCACCGGCAAGGTGCTGCACGTGGGCAAGCAAACCGGCACCGCGGAGGGTCGGCTGGAGGACGCCGCAGGCAAGTTGCTCGCCCACGGCACCACGACCTGCATCATCCTCTGAAGTCGACGGGGCGCACTACTGCCCTGTCCTGCCCAGCTCGCTCCAAGCGAGCTGGCGCGAGTGGAACTGCGCGAGCTCGGCGCGATGGCCGATCGACACCAGCGTCGTGCCCGGCAGCCGCGCCTTCAGCAGGCGGTAGAGCGCAGCCTGCGTGTCGTCGGGCAACGCCGCGGTCGGCTCGTCCATGAAGAGCCAGTCCGGCTTGTTGAGCAGCGCGCGCGCGATCGCGAGGCGCTGCTGCTCGCCGCCCGAAAGCACCTGCGCCCAGTTTTCCTCGCGCCCGAGCTCGCCCGAGAGCTTGGCGAGGCCCACCGCGGCGAGCGCCTCGCGCACCGCGTCGTCGGGCAGCACCGACGCGTCGGCCGGATAGGCGGTCGCGTACTTGAGCGAGCCGATCGGCAGGTAGGCGCGCTGCGGCAGGAACAGCAGCGTCGCGCCCTTCGGCAGCGCGATCCGCCCTCTCCAGTACGGCCAGATGCCGGCGATCGCGCGGAACAGCGTCGACTTGCCCGCGCCCGACGGGCCGGTGAGCAGCACCGATTCGCCTTCGCCGAGCTGCAGCGTCGTCGGCGCGAGCAGCGGCTGGCCCTGCGGCAGGTCGAGCTCGAGGCGCTCGAGGCGCAGCAACTTGGGCTGCCCTTCCTCCCGGTCCCCGTCCAGGCGCGCCGCCTCCAGGCGCGCATGCTCGAGAGCCTCGGTAAAGCTCGTGAGCCGGTCCACGGTCGCCTTCCAGTTGGCGTAGCTGGTGTAGATGTTGACGAACCAGGACAGCGCACCCTGCACCTGCCCGAAGGCGGAGGCGACCTGGAAGATCTCGCCGAGCGGCACCTTGCCGGCGAAGAAGCGCGGCGAGGCGACGAGAAACGGAAAGATGATCGCCACCTGGCCGTAGAACGACTGGAACCAGCCGAGCTGCTTCTGCTTGAGCATCTTCGTCCACCAGATCGCGATCACGTCGGCAAAGCGCGCGCGGAAGTTGGCGAGCTCGCCGCCCTCGCCGCGATAGAGCGCGACGCCTTCGGCGTTCTCGCGCAGGCGCACCAGCGAGAAGCGGAAATTCGCCTCGTAGCGCTGCTGGTCGAAGCCGATCTTCACCAGCGGCCGGCCGATGAGGTGCGTGAGCCAGGTGCCCACCACGGAATAGGCGAGCGCCACCCAGACCATGTAGCCCGGGATCTCAACGCCGAGCACCGTGAGCGCGCCCGACATCGCCCAGAGGATGCCGATGAAGGACACCAGCGTCACGACGGCGGAGAGCAGCCCGAGCGCGAGCGAGAGCGTGAGGTCGACGAAGATGTTCAGGTCGTCGGCGATCCGCTGGTCCGGGTTGTCCGTGCCCTTGTCCAGGAGCTGCAGGCGGTAGTAGGCGCGGTCCTTCATCCAGTCCTCGAGGGTGCGCTCGGTCATCCAGCTGCGCCACTCGATCATCAGCATCTGCTGGAAGTACTGCCGGTAGACGCCGTTGATGATGTAGAGCAGCGCCAGGATCGTGAACATGCCGAGCTGCCGGAAGAACTCGGCCTGGTCCTTCGACTCGAAGGTGTTGTAGAACTCGCGGTTCCAGGTGTTGAACAGCACTTCCAGCCACACCCCCAGCAGCGCGAGGCCCACGACCGTGGCGAGCAGCACGAGGCCCGTGCGGCGCTTTTCGGAGACCCAGTACGGCCGGGTCAGCGCCCACAGCGTGGCGAAGAATCGTTTCTTTTGCATGGAGTTACCCCGGGCTGGACGGCGTTTGGCGAAAGCAGTTTACAGAACGGCGACCGCGGCGCGAGAATGCCCCAATGCAGCAGGTCTACCGCTTCGGCCCGGCGCCGGAGCAACCCGCCCGCCACCTGTTCGTATTCCTGCATGCCAGCGGCGCCGATGCGCGCTCGATGATTCCCGCGGCCTTCAAGTACCAGGGTCGCTTCCCGAGCGCGGCGCTCGTCGTGCCGAGCGGCTTCTCGCTGTATCGCAAGACACCGGAAAGCAAGCAATGGTTCTCGACCAAGGACCTGTGCGACGAGAACCACATGGACCGCGTGCGCGCGATCCTGCCGCGCATCGAGCAGCTCGTGCGCCACGAGCAGGCGAGCTACCGCGTGCCGGTGGAGCGCACCGTGCTGATCGGCTACTCGCAGGGCGGCACCGTCGCCCTCGAAGCGGTGAAGGCCTTCCCCGAGCTCGCGGGCGCCGTGGTCGCCTACTGCGCCCGCTTCGCGCGCCTGCCGCGGCCCGGCACGCGCATGGATTCACGCATCCACCTCGTGCACGGCGGCTACGACTCGGTCGTCTCGCGCGTGCACGCCGAGCGCGCTGCCCGCGTGCTCGCGGGCTTGCACGTTCCGGTCACGCTCGACATCATCGAGCACGACGGCCACGCCCTCAGCCACGAGGCCATCTACCGCGGCTCGCTGCGCCTGCTGCAGGGCATCTACGAGCACCGCCGCGCGACGCTGCACTAGCCCGCGAGCGCGGGCATGTTCTTGAAGAGGTCCAGGGCCTCGGGATTGGCGAGCGCGTCGGTGTGGGTCACCGGCATGCCGTGAACGACTGAGCGTACGGCGAGTTCGACCACCTTGCCGTTCTTGGTGCGCGGGATGTCGGGCACCTGGAGGATCTTCGCCGGCACGTGGCGCGGCGTGGTGTTTTCCTTGATGCGTTTCCTGATCTTGTCGGCCAACGCTTCATCGAGGGTGAATCCCGGCCGCAGGCGCACGAAGAGGATCACGCGCGTGTCGGTGGGCTTGTCGGGCGGCCAGAGCTGGCCGATGGCGACCGATTCCTCGACCTCGTCGATTTTCTCCACCTGGCGGTAGATCTCGGCCGTGCCGATCCTCACGCCGCCGGGATTGAGCGTCGCATCCGACCGGCCGTAGACGATCATCGTGCCGCGCTCGGTGAGCTCGCACCAGTCGCCGTGCGTCCAGACGCCGGGGAACTTCTCGTAGTAGGCGCTGCGGTACTTCTCGCCGCCGCGGTCGTTCCAGAAACCGAGCGGCATCGAGGGCACGGGCTTGACGCACACGAGCTCGCCCTTCTTGCCGACGACCGGCTCGCCCTCGTCGTTCCAGACTTCGACCGCCATGCCGAGCGAGCGGCACTGGATCTCGCCGCGGTAGACCGGCAGGATCGCGTTCGCGTCGGCGAAGGCGGCCATGATGTCGGTGCCGCCCGAAATGGACGACAGGCACACGTCCTTCTTCACCTTCGAATACACGTAGTCGTAGCTCTCGGCCACGAGCGGCGAGCCCGTGGAGATGATCATGCGCACGTCGCTGAGCTGGTGCGTCTCGATGGGCGCGAGGCCGCGCTTTTCCATCGCATCGATGAACTTGGCCGAGGTGCCGAACTGGGTGAAGCGCTCCTTGTCGCAGTAGTCGAACAGGATCTTGCCGTTGCGCTCGAAGGGCGAGCCGTCGTAGAGCATCACGCTCGCTTCGGCCGCGAGCGCGCTGAACAGCAGGTTCCACATCACCCAGTTGGTGGTGCTGTAGTAGAACATGCGGTCGCCCGGCCGCACGTCGAACTGCAGCTTGTACATCTTGAGCGTCTGCAGCAGCGTCCCCCCCACGCCGTGCACGATGCACTTGGGCGTGCCGGTGGTGCCCGAAGTGAACAGGATGTAGGCCGGGTGCTCGAACGGCAGCTGCACGAAATCGATGTCGCCCGCCGAGTGCTTGCGCAGCCACTCCTCCAGCAGCACCGCCTTCGGGATGCCGTCGATGTCCGGGCGCGGCCGCAGGTAGGGTACGACGACGACTTTGCGCAGGCTCGGCAGCCCCTCGGCGATCTCGGCGACGCGCTCGAGCACGTCGTACTCGCGCCCGGCGTAGCGGTAGCCGTCGGCGACGAACAATATCTTCGGCTCGGTCTGGCCGAAGCGGTCCAGCACGCCGCTCGTGCCGAAGTCCGGCGAGCAGGAGGACCAGACGATGCCCTGCGAGAGCGCGGCGAGCGCGAACATGCCGGTCTCGGGCATGTTCGGGATGAACGCGGCGGCGCGGTCGCCGGGGCGCAGCCCGAGCTGCTTGAGCGCCTGCGCAGCGCGCGCGACGTCGCTCGTCAGCTGCGAGTAGGAGACGCGGCGCTGGAAGCCGCGCTCGTCCCAGAACACGAAGGCGTCGCCCTGGTCGCCGCGCTTGAGCAGGTTCTCGGCGAAGTTGAGGCGCGCCTCCGGGAACCATTTCGCGCCGGGCATCTTGTCGCCGTCGACGAGCACCGTGCTGCCCTTCTTCGAAGCGACCACGCCGCACCAGTCCCAGACCTCCGACCAGAACTGCTCGGGGTTGTCGATCGTCCACTGGTAGAACTCGGGGTAGCTGTTCAGCTCGAGCCTGTACTTGCGCACCACGTGGCGCGCGAACTGCGTGAGCTGCGCCTGCTCGATCGCCTGCTCCGACGGGGACCAGATGGGCTCCATGCGCTGCGCATTCTACTGGTCCGGCTTGGGCCGGTGCACGGTGCTGAAATGCGGCTGCGTGAGCACCTCGGGCCTGAGCACCGCGTCAAGCTCTTCCCTCGACAGGAGCTTCTTCTCGAGCACCAGGTCGTAGACGCGCTTGCCGCTGGCGAGCGCCTCCTTGGCGATCTCGCTCGCGCGCGCGTAGCCGATGTAGGGGTTGAGCGCGGTGACCAGCGCCGTGGACTCGTCGAGCAGGTGGCGCGCGCGCGGCGCGTTCGCCGTGATGCCGTGCACGCAGCGCTCGGCGAGCGTGCGGCAGGCCGCGGAAAGGTGCGCGATGCTCTTGAACAGGCTGTGCGCGATCACCGGCTCGAACGCGTTGAGCTGCAGCTGGCCCGCCTCGGCGGCCATCGTCACCGCGATGTCGTTGCCGATCACCTCGAACGCCACCTGGTTCACGACCTCGGGGATCACGGGGTTGACCTTGCCCGGCATGATCGAGGAGCCGGCCTGCACCGCCGGCAGGTGGATTTCGCCCAGGCCCGCGCGCGGCCCCGAGGACAGCAGGCGCAGGTCGTTGCAGACCTTGGAGAGCTTCACGGCCACGCGCTTGAGCACCCCGGAGAGCTGCACGAAGGCGCCGGCGTCCTGCGTCGCCTCGATGAGGTTGGGCGAGACGATGAGCTCCAGGCCCGTGATCTCGGACAGGATGCGCGTGACGCGTTCCGCGTACTCCGGGTGCGCGTTGATGCCGGTGCCGATCGCGGTCGCGCCGAGGTTGATCTCGCGCGCGAGGCTGCCCGCCTCGGCGAGCCGGCTCTCGTCCTCCTGCAGCATCACGGCGTAGGTCGAGAATTCCTGGCCGAGCGTCATCGGCACCGCGTCCTGCAGCTGCGTGCGGCCGACCTTCAGCACCTCGGAGAATTCCGCCGCCTTGGCCTCGAATTCCTTCCTCAGGAAGATCATCTCGGAACACAGCCGCTTGATGCCGAATTGCAGCGCGAGCTTCACCGCCGTCGGGTAGACGTCGTTGGTGCTCTGCGAGAGGTTCACGTGGTCGAGCGGGTGCAGGCGCATGTACTCGCCCTTGCGCGCGCCGAGCAGCTCGAGCGCGCGGTTGGCGATGACCTCGTTCGCGTTCATGTTGGTCGAGGTGCCCGCGCCGCCCTGGATCACGTCGACCACGAACTCCTCGAGCAGCGCGCCCTCGCGGATCTCCTCGCAGGCGCGCACGATGGCGCGGGCGCGCTCGTCGTCGAGCAGGCCGAGGTCCAGGTTGGCGAGCGCCGCGGCCTGCTTCACGCAGGCGAGCGCGCGCACGAGGTCCGGGTAGATCGAGATCGCGGTCCCGGTGATCGGAAAATTCTCCAGGGCCCGCAGCGTGTGCACGCCGTAGTAGGCCTCGGCCGGCACCTCGCGGTCGCCGATGAGGTCGTGCTCGACGCGGGAGCGATGGCTCATACTGTCGCCGATTCTAGACCCGCCCCGGCGCCATGACCCGCCTCCTTCGCATCCTCCTGCTCGCGCTGGCCCTGCCCGCGGCGCAGGCCGCGGAGTCGATGGTGGCCGCGGCCAATCCGCACGCCGCGCGCGCCGGCCAGGAGATCCTGCGCGAGGGCGGCAGCGCGCTCGACGCCGCGATCGCCGTGCAGATGGTGCTCAACCTGGTCGAGCCCCAGTCCTCGGGCATCGGCGGCGGCGCCTTCCTGCTGCACTGGGACGCGGCCTCGGGCACGGTTTCCGCCTACGACGGCCGCGAGACCGCGCCGGCCGCGGCGCGGCCCGACCGATTCCTCGCCCCGGACGGCGCTCCGATGCCGCTGGGCGAGGCGATCGCCTCGGGCCGCTCGGCAGGCGTGCCGGGCGTGCTGCGCATGCTGGCGCTCGCGCACAAGCGGTACGGGGTCCTGCCCTGGCGCGAGCTGTTCCAGCCGGCGATCCGTCTCGCCGAGCAGGGCTTCGAGGTCTCGCCGCGCCTGCACCGCCTCATCGACGCCGACCCGCTGCTGCGCCGGAACGCCGCGGCGCGCGCGTATTTCTACCTGCCCGACGGCCGAGCGCTTCCGGTCGGTTACCGGCTGAAGAATCCGCAGCTCGCCGCAGTCCTGCGTCGCGTCGCCTCGGACGGGCCCGACGCCTTCTACCGG
>DATIYN010000220.1:0-21719 GCA_035517595.1 Burkholderiales bacterium | reverse complement strand
CTCGCCGCACTCAACGCGCTCGCGGGCGATTTCTAGTACCTTAGCGCCCCTATGAGCTCGCTGCCGCACCCGGAAGCCTTCGTGCGCTGGCTGCGCCAGGTGGCGCCGTACGTGCACGCCTTCCGCGGCCGCACGTTCGTCATCGGCTTCGGCGGCGAGGTGGTCGCGGAGCGCGGGCGCTTCGTGCGCTTCGTGCACGACCTGAACCTGCTTGCCGCGCTCGGCATCCGCCTGGTGCTGGTGCACGGCGCGCGCACGCAGATCGAGGCCGAGCTGCGCGCCAAACGCCAGCGCTCGCGCTACGCGCATGGACTGCGCATCACCGACGCGCAGTCGCTGCTGGCGGTGAAGCACGCGGCCGGCGCGCTGCGAGTGGAGATCGAGGCGCTGCTGTCCCAGGGCCTGCCCAATTCGCCGATGGCCGGAGCGCAGATCCGCGTCGCTTCGGGCAACTACATCGCCGCCAAGCCCGTCGGCGTGGTCGACGGCGTCGACTTCCAGTTCACGGGCACGGTGCGCAAGGTCGACGGCGCGGCGATCGCGCGCCGCCTCGAGGCGGGCGAAGTCGTGCTCGTGCCGCACATCGGCTACTCGCCCACCGGCGAGGTCTTCAACCTCGCCTGGGAGGATGTCGCCAGCAGCGTCGCCTGCGCGCTCAAGGCCGACAAACTGATGCTCGCCGTGGAGCAGCTGCCTACCGGGGCGCGTGGCCAGATCCTGTCCGAGCTCACCGCGCGCGAGGCCGAAGTGCTGCTGAAGAAGGACGGGCTCGCCGCGCCCACGCGCCGTGCGCTCGCCTACGCAGTCGGCGCCGTGCGCGCGGGCGTCGCGCGCGCCCACGTGGTTTCGCGCCGCGCCGAAGGCGCGACGCTGCTCGAGCTTTTCACGCACTCGGGCGTCGGCACCATGATCACCGCGGACCCGGTGGAGAAGCTTCGGCCGGCGAAAATCGAGGACGTCGGCGGCATCCTCGCCCTCATCGAGCCGCTGGAGGCCGACGGCACGCTGGTCAAGCGCAGCCGAGAGCGCCTCGAGCAGGAGATCGCCAACTTCGAGCTGATCGAGCACGACGGCGCGATTCTCGCCTGCGCGGCGCTCTACCCGTACGCGGCCGAGAAGAGCGCCGAGCTCGCCTGCCTGGCCGTGGCGCCCGAGGTGCGCGACGCGGGCTACGGCGAGCGACTGCTGCACGCCTGCGAGATGCGCGCGCGGGAGATGAAATTGCGGCGCGTGTTCGCGCTCACCACGCGCGCGCAGCACTGGTTCCTCGCGCAGGGTTTCAAGGAGGCCGGCGTCGGGGTACTGCCGGCGAAGCGCCAGGCGCTCTATAATTGGAAGCGCGGTTCGAAGATCTTTCTCAAGCGACTCTAGAGCCCATGGCGAGAATGGTGAAATGCGTGAAGCTCGGCCGCGAGGCCGAGGGCCTCGACCGGCCCACTTATCCGGGCGCGCTCGGCAAGCGCATCTTCGAGAACGTCTCGAAGGAGGCCTGGGCGGCCTGGATCCGGCATCAGACCATGCTCGTCAACGAAAACCGGCTCAACCTCGCCGATCCGCGCGCGCGCAAGTACCTCGAGGAGCAGATGGAGAAGCACTTCTTCGGCGACGGCGCCGACGTCGCCTCGGGCTACGTGCCGCCCGAGTCCTAGGCCTTCTTGCCGTAGGTCTTCACCCCGTCCGGGGTCCCCAGCAACAGCAGGTCCGCGGGCCGCTTCGCGAACAAGCCGTTGGTCATCGCTCCCGCGATGTTGTTGAGGTCCGTCTCGAGCGCCGGCGGGTCGAGGATCGTCAGGCCGTGGCAATCGAGCACCTGCATGCCGTTGTCCGTCACGAAGCCTTCCCGCAGCACCGGCTGCGCCTTGCGCCTGACCATCTCGCGCGCGACGTAGCTGCGCGCCATCGGGATCACTTCCACGGCGAGCGGATACTTGCCGAGCACGGGCACGAGCTTCGACGCGTCGCAGATGCAGACGAAGGTCCTGGCGACCGCGGCGGCGATCTTCTCGCGCGTCAGTGCGCCGCCTCCGCCCTTGATCATGTGCAGGTGCTCGTCGACCTCGTCGGCGCCGTCCACGTAGACCGGCAGCTCGTTGACGCTGTTCAGGTCGAACACGCGGATGCCGTGCTTCTTCAGCCGCTCGGCGCTCGCCTCGGAAGCGGCGACCGCGCCCTCGATGCGCCCCTTCATCTTCGCGAGCGCGTCGATGAACAGGTTCACCGTGGAGCCGGATCCCACGCCGACGACGGCGTCCTCGACGACGTACTGGAGCGCCGCCGCCGCGACCTGCCTCTTGAGTTCGTCCTGGTTCATGTCGTCAGAGCCTAGCACGCTTCATTTCTCTTCCCGCTCGATCAGCCGCAACGTTTCTTCGTAAATGCGCTCGCGCGGGCCGAAGGCGACCAGATCGATGTTGCGGCCCGGACTCGGACGATAGATCACCCGGAAGCGACCCACGCGCAGGCTCCACAGTCCCCGGAGTTCTTCCTTCAAGGGCTTCCCGGCGTGCACGTCTCGCAGGATCGCTTCGAGCGCTCCGCGCAGCTTGCGTTTGATGCCGGGATGCAGGTTCCGGATCGCGGCGGCGACGGCCGCGGGAACCCGCAGCTTCGGCCGGTCACGCTTCGCCACTGCGGCAACCGGGAGCTACCCGAGCAGTTCTTCGAGCGTGTAGAGACGCGCCTTGCGCTTCTTGAGGCCGGACAGTCCAGCACGGATTTCGCGCATCAAGTCCTTGTCCGCGCGGATCGCCCGTGTCTCCTTCCAGCTGTCGTACTCCTCCGGGCTCACCAGCACCGCCGCCGGACGCCCGTTGCGCGTGATGACGATTTCCTCGTCGCGGCTTTCGATCTCCTCCACTAGGCCGCTCAGGCCCGCCTTTGCCTCCGAAAGCGAAAGTGTTTTCATGCGAGCCCGCCCGCGTTGACCAGAATTATAGTCATTCTAGTCGCGCCCTCGCCCGTGGTCAATCCGGCTCGAAGCCCCCAATTCCCACGATCCGGGAGCAACCACGCGGGGCATGTTCAGATGTTCCGGGCGAAATGCCGGCTTCATCGTCCTTGCCGGAGCCGGAACGGATGAAGTCACTTCTTCTTCTGCGGCGGCAGGTCGGTGCAGACACCCTCGAAGAGCTCTGCGGCCATGCCCACCGACTCGCCGAGCGTCGGGTGCGGATGAATCGTCCTGCCGATGTCCACCGCGTCCGCGCCCATTTCGACCGCGAGCGCGAGCTCGCTGACGAGGTCGCCGGCGCCGGTGCCGACGATGCCGCCGCCGGCAAGCCGGTGCGTTTCGGCGTCGAAGATGAGCTTGGTGAAGCCCTCGTCGCGCGCGTTGGCGATGGCACGGCCCGACGCAGCCCAGGGGAACTTTGCCACGCCGACCTTGCGCCCGGCCTTTTTCGCCTCGTCCTCGGTCAGGCCGACCCACGCGATCTCGGGGTCCGTATAGGCGACCGAGGGCACGACGCGCGCGTCGAAGTGCGCTTTCTCGCCCGCCGCGGCCGCCGCGGCGACATGTCCTTCGTGCACCGCTTTGTGCGCGAGCATCGGATTTCCCGCGATGTCGCCGATCGCAAAGATGTGCGGCACGTTGGTGCGCATTTGCGAGTCGACGGGGATGAAGCCGCGCTCGTTCACCGCCACGCCCGCCTTCTCTGCGCTGATCTTCCTGCCGTTTGGCGTGCGGCCGACGGAAACGAGCACCATGTCGTAGAGCTGCGGCTCCTTCGGCGCCTGCTCGCCCTCGAACCAGATCTTGATGCCTTGCCGGGTAGCCTCCGCCTTCGAGGTCTTTGTCTTCAGCAGGACCTTGTCGAAGCGGCCGGCGTTGAACTTCCGCCAGACCGCGACGAGGTCGCGGTCGGCGCCCAGCATCAGGCCGTCGAGCATCTCGACCACGTCGAGGCGCGCACCGAGTGCCGAGTAGACCGTGCCCATCTCCAGCCCGATGATGCCGCCGCCGATGACGAGCAGCTTTTTCGGCCGCGCGCGCAGCTCGAGCGCGCCCGTCGAGTCGACGATGCGCGGGTCCTCGGGCAGAAAGGGAAGCTTCGCCGCCTGCGAACCCGCAGCAATGATCGCGTTGGCGAACGTTATGGTCTTGCCTCCAACCTCTATCGAATTTTTCCCGGAAAACTTCCCGACACCCTGTACAACAGTCACCTTGCGCATCTTCGCCATCGACGCGAGGCCGCCCGTGAGCTTGCCGACCACCTTCATCTTGAAAGCGCGCAGCTTGTCCATATCCACTTTGGGCTCGCCATACGCGACGCCGTGCTCGGCGAGCGAGGCGGCTGCGTCCATGATCGCCGCGGTGTGCAGCAGCGCCTTCGACGGAATGCAGCCCACGTTGAGGCACACGCCGCCCAGCACCGGGTAGCGCTCGACGAGGATCGTCTTCAAGCCGAGGTCGGCGGCGCGGAACGCCGCCGAGTAGCCGCCCGGTCCCGAGCCCAGGACGAGCATCTCGCAGTCGAAGCCAGAGCTGCGAGGCGCCGGTTGCGGCGCTGCCGGTTTCGGTTCTTCATCCGAAGCCTTTTTCTGCTCCCCGGACTCCAGCTTCAGGATCACCGAGCCCTGCGACACCTTGTCGCCGAGCTTGACCATCATTTCCTTCACCACGCCCGCCTCGGGCGACGGGATCTCCATCGTCGCCTTGTCCGATTCGAGCGAGATCAACGACTGCTCCTTCGCGACCGCGTCGCCGGGCTTGACGAGGACCTCGATGACCTCGACGTCCTTGAAGTCGCCGATGTCGGGAACCTTGACGTCCACGTTCGCCATCTAGAGCAGCGTCCGGCGGATGTCGGAGAGGATCTTGGTGAGCTCGGTGGTAAACCGCGCCGCGGCCGCGCCGTCGATCACGCGGTGGTCGTACGAGAGCGACAGCGGCAGGATCAGGCGCGGAACAAACTCCTTGCCGTTCCACACCGGCTTCATCGCCGAGCGCGACACGCCCAGGATCGCCAGTTCGGGCGCGTTGATGATCGGCGTGAAGTAGGTCCCGCCAATGCCGCCCAGGCTGGAGATCGAGAAGGTGCCGCCCTGCATGTCGCCCGCCTTCAGCTTGCCGTCCTTGGCGAGCTTGGATATCTCCGCCAGCTCCCGCGCGAGGTCGAACACGCCCTTGCGGTCCGCGTCGCGCACCACCGGCACCACGAGGCCGCCCGGCGTATCGACGGCGACGCCGATGTGGTAGTACTTCTTCACGATCAGGTTCTCGCCCGACTTGTCGAGCGAGGCGTTGAACTGCGGGAACTGCCGCAGCGCGGTGACGCAGGCCTTGATCATGAAGGCGAGCATCGTGAGCTTGAAGCCCTTCTTCTCGGTCTCGACGGTTTGGCTCTTGCGGAAGGCCTCGAGATCGGTGATGTCCGCGTTGTCGCACTGCGTGACATGCGGGATCGAAACCCAGTTGCGGTGCAGGTAGGGCCCCGACAGCTTCTGAATGCGCGACAGGGGCTTCGATTCGATCGGGCCGAACTTTGCGAAATCGACGTCGGGCCAGGCCGGAAGATTGAAGGGCAACGCGCCACCCTTCCCGGCGGCGGGCGCGCTCACTGACCTGCCTGCCAGCGCGCCCTTCACGAAGGCCTGCACGTCTTCCTTCTGAATGCGGCCCTTGGGCCCGCTGCCCTGCACGAGCGCGAGATTGACGCCGAGCTCGCGCGCGAACTTGCGGATCGACGGGCTCGCATGCGGCAGCGAGGTCACCGCGTCCTTCGGCTCGGCGGGGACCGGCTCGACACGGGTCACGATGGCAGGAGCGGGAGGCGTTTCCTTTGTCGGGGCGGGTTTTGCTGCAACTGCTTTTTCAGCAGGCGCCGGCGCGGCGCCCCCTGCACCGTTCGCCTCCATCACCAGCAGGACCGAGCCCTCGGAAACCTTGTCGCCGACCCTGACCTTCAATTCCTTCACCACACCCGCCTCGGGCGAGGGAATCTCCATCGTCGCCTTGTCGGATTCCAGCGACACGAGCGACTGCTCCTTGGCGACGCTGTCGCCCGGCTTGACCAGGACTTCGATGACCTCGACGTCCTTGAAGTCGCCGATGTCCGGAACCCGAATCTCCTTCACACCTTGTCCTTCATACGGTCGTGGGGTCCGGCTTCTCGGGATCGATGCCGTATTTCCGTAGTGCCTCGGCGACGGTCTTCGCCTTGACCTGCCCGGAGTCGGCGAGCGCCTTCAGCGCGGCAATGGCGACGAAAGCGCGATTCACCTCGAAGAAGTGGCGCAGCTTCGCGCGCGAGTCGGAGCGGCCGAAGCCGTCGGTGCCGAGCACCTTGTAAACGCGGTCGCGCGGCACGAAGGGCCGGATCTGGTCGGCGAAGCTCTTGATGTAGTCGCTCGCGGCCACGACGGGGCCGGCGTGCTCCTCGAGGCATTGCGCGACGTAGGGCACGCGTGGCTTCGCCTCCGGGTGCAGCAGGTTCCAGCGTTCCGCCGCGAGGCCGTCGCGCCGCAATTCCGTGAAGCTCGTCGCGCTCCAGACGTCGGCAGCGACATCCCAGTCCTTCTCCAGCAGCTCGGCTGCCGCCTCGACTTCGCGCAGGATCGTGCCCGAGCCCAGCAGCTGAACGCGAAGTTTAAATTCTTGTTTCGAGGCTCGTAGCAAATAAAGACCCTTGAGAATCCCTTGCTCGGAGCCTTCGGGCAGCGCCGGGTGCTCGTAGTTCTCGTTCATCAGGGTGATGTAGTAGAAGACATCCTCCTGGTTGCCGACCATGCGGCGCAGGCCGTCGTGCACGATCACCGCGAGCTCGTGCCCGTAGGCCGGGTCGTAGGAGACGCAGTTCGGGATCACCGACGAGAGCACGTGCGAGTGGCCGTCCTCGTGCTGCAATCCTTCGCCGTTCAGCGTGGTGCGGCCCGCGGTCGCACCGAGGAGGAACCCCCGCGCGCGCTGGTCGCCGGCGGCCCAGGCGAGATCGCCGACGCGCTGCAGGCCGAACATCGAGTAGAAGATGTAGAACGGCACCATCACCCGGTCGGAATGGCTGTACGAGGTCGCCGCCGCGATCCAGGACGACATCGCGCCCGCCTCGTTGATGCCTTCCTCGAGGATCTGCCCGGACTTGTCCTCGCGGTAGTACATCACCTGGTCCCGGTCCACGGGCTCGTACTTCTGGCCCTCCGGCGCGAAGATGCCGAGCTGCCGGAACATGCCCTCCATGCCGAAGGTGCGCGCCTCGTCCGGGACGATCGGCACGACGTGCTTGCCGAGCTCCTTGTCGCGCACCAGCGCGGTGAGCAGACGCACGAAGACCATCGTCGTCGAGATCTCGCGGCCCGCGCCCGAGCCCTTGAGCACCTGGTCGAACACCGACAGCGGCGGCACCGCGGGCGCGGTGTCCGCCTTCGGCCGACGCATCGGGTAGTAGCCGCCCAGCGCCTTGCGCCGCTCGTGCAGGTACTTCATCTCGGGCGCGTCGGCCGGCGGCACGTAGAACGGCAGCTTCTCCAGCTGCTCGTCCGGGATCGGAATGTTGAAGCGGTCGCGCATCTCGCGGATCGTCGCGAGATCCACCTTCTTCAGCTGGTGCGTCGGGTTCTTCGCCTGGCCCTGCTTGCCCAGGCCGTAGCCCTTGATGGTCTTGGCGAGGATCACCGTGGGCTGCCCCTTGTGCTTCACCGCTGCGGCATATGCGGCGTAGATCTTGTGCGGATCGTGGCCGCCGCGGTTCAGGCGCCAGATGTCCTCGTCGGACATGCGCGAGACCATCTCCAGCACCTTGGGATGCTTGCCGAAGAAGTACTTGCGCACGAACGCGCCGTCGTTGGCCTTGAAGTTCTGGTACTCGCCGTCGACGGTGTCCTCCATGATCTTGCGCAGCAGGCCGTCCTTGTCGCGCGCGAGCAGCGGATCCCAGTACGCGCCCCAGATGAGCTTGATGACGTTCCAGCCGGCGCCGCGGAAGTCGCCCTCGAGCTCCTGGTTGATCTTGCCGTTGCCGCGCACCGGGCCGTCCAGGCGCTGCAAGTTGCAGTTGACGATGAAGATCAGGTTGTCGAGCTTCTCGCGCGCCGCCATGCCGATCGCGCCGAGCGACTCGGGCTCGTCCATCTCGCCGTCCCCGCAGAACACCCAGACCTTGCGGTTGTCGGTTCGCGCATGGCCGCGCGCCTGCAGGTACTTGAGGAAGCGCGCCATGTAGATGGCCTGGATCGGCCCCAGCCCCATCGACACGGTCGGGAACTGCCAGTACTCCGGCATCAGCCAGGGATGCGGATACGAGGAGACGCCCTTGCCGTCGACCTCGCGCCGGAAATTGAGCAGCTGCTCCTCGGTGATGCGGCCTTCGAGCAGCCCGCGCGCGTAGATGCCGGGCGAGGAGTGCCCCTGGAAGTAGACGAGGTCGCCGCCGTGGCCCCCGTCGTTCGGATCCCCCGACGGCGCGTGCCAGAAATGGTGCTGGCCGACGCCGAACAGCGTGCCCACCGACGCGAAGCTCGCGATGTGGCCGCCCAGCTCGTCGTCGTTCCGGTTGGCGCGCGCCACCATCACCATCGCGTTCCAGCGGCAGTAGGCGCGGATGCGGTCCTCGAGCGTCGCGTCGCCGGGCGAGCGCTCCTCGAGGTGCGCCGGAATGGTGTTCACATAGGGCGTGTACGGGCTGTAGGGCAGCGACACGCCCGACGTGCGCGCCTTCTCGGCGAGTTTCTCGATCAGGTAGTGCGCGCGTTCGCCGCCTTCGCGCTCGAGCACGGCCTCCAGCGCGTCGAGCCACTCCTGGGTTTCGAGGCTGTCGGGATCGTTGGCGGCGGGCTGCTGCGGAACGGCGGACATGGCTTACCTCCGGCTTGGGCTTGTGGCCCGGGCGTTCAGTCAGACGGTTGTACGGGGTGATTTATAGTATGCCATGCCCGCCACGCTGATCGACGGCAAATCGCTCGCCGCCGCGGTGCGCGCTTCGCTCAAGGGCCGCATCGACGCGCTCGCCGCGCGCGGCACGCGCGCCGGACTCGCCGCGGTCCTCGCGGGCGAGGACGCGGCCTCGCGCGTCTACGTGCGCAACAAGGCGCGCGCCTGCGAGGAAACCGGCCTGCGCTCCGAAGTCCACGAGTTGCGCGGGGATGTTTCGGAGCGCGAGCTGCTCGAGCGCATCGCGCGGCTGAACGCCGACCGCGCGGTGCACGGCATCGTCGTGCAGCTGCCGTTGCCGCGCCATCTGGATGCGGATCGCATCCTGCCCTCGATCTCGCCGGCGAAGGACGTCGACGGCTTCCACGCCGCGAATCTCGGCGCTCTCGTGCAGGGCCGCCCCGGCTTCGTGCCCGGCACGCCTGCGGGCGTGATGCGCATGCTCGAGCACGCGGGCGTCGCGCTCGCGGGCCGGCACGCGGTAGTCGTGGGGCGCTCGACCATCGTCGGCAAGCCGCTCGCGCTGCTGCTCTTGCAAAAGGACGCCACCGTCACCATCTGCCACTCGAAGACCGCGGATCTCGCGGCGGCGACGCGCGGCGCCGATGTGCTCGTCGCTGCCGTGGGCCGCGCGAAACTCATCACCGCGCCGATGGTCAAACCGGGTGCCTGCGTGATCGACGTGGGCATCAACCGGATGGCCGACGGCAAGCTCTGCGGCGACGTGGATTTCGCCGCGGTGAAGGAAGTCGCCGGCAGCATCAGCCCGGTCCCCGGCGGCGTCGGCCCGATGACCGTCGCGATGCTGATCGTGAACACCGTTCGTTCTGCGGAGCTGTCGCTTGAGCAATCCCCTGCTTGATTTTTCCGGCCTGCCGCGATTCGCGGAGATCCGGCCCGAGCACGTCGCGCCGGCCGTCGATCGGCTGCTCGCCGAGGCGCGCGAGGTGCGCGATCGCACCGCCTCGGCGCCGGCGACCTGGGACGAATTCGTGGCGCCGCTGGAGGACGCCAACGAGCGGCTCGGACGCGCCTGGGGCCAGGTCGCGCACCTGCACGCAGTAATGGATGCGCCCGCGCTGCGCGAGGCCTACAACGCAAACCTTCCGAAGGTGACGCAGTACTGGACCGAGCTCGGCCAGGACACCGTGCGCTTCGGGAAGCTCAAGCAGCTCGCGGCCTCGCCGGCCTACGCAGCGCTCTCGGCCGCGCGCCGCAGGATCGTCGACAACGCGCTGCGCGACTTTCGCCTCGGCGGCGCGGAGCTGCCGGAGGCGCAGAAGCCGCGCTACGCGGCGATCCAGGAGGAGCTCGCCTCGCTCGCGGCCAAGTTCTCCGAGAACCTGCTCGATGCGACCAACGCCTACGCGATCCTGATCGAGGACGAGAAGCGCCTCGCGGGCATTCCGCCCGACGTCCTCGAGGCCGCGCGCGCGGCGGCGCTGAAGGACGGCCGCGGTACTTCCTTTCCCGGCTGGAAGTTCACGCTGCACATGCCCTCCTACTGGCCGGTGATGCAGTACGCCGAGGACCGCGATCTGCGCTCGACGCTGTACCGGGAATCGGCGACGCGCGCCTCGGAGTTCGGCAGGCCCGAATGGGACAACACGACGCTCATCGCGCGCACGCTCGCGCTGCGCGCAGAGGACGCGCGCATGCTGGGCTACAGCAATTTCGCCGAGGTGTCCCTCGTGCCCAAGATGGCGCAGAGCCCCGCGCAGGTGCTCGAGTTCCTGCGCGATCTCGCGCGGCGCGCGCGGCCCTTCGCCGAGCGCGACCTGGCCGAGCTGCGCGCATTCGCGAAGGCCGAGCTCGGGCTGGATCGGCTCGAGTCCTGGGATCTCGCCTGGGCGTCCGAAAAGCTGCGCGCGAAGCGCTACGCGTTCTCGGACCAGCAGGTGAAGCAGTATTTCCCCGAGCCGCAAGTCATCGCCGGCATGTTCGAGCTCGTCGGGTCGCTCTACGGTGTGCGCGTCGCCCCCGCGCAGGCGCCGGTCTGGCACGAGGACGTACGCTTCTTCGAGATCCGCGGCCCGGGCGCAGAGCCGATCGGGCAGTTCTACGTCGACCTCTATGCGCGCGAAACCAAGCAGGGCGGCGCCTGGATGGACGGCGCCATTTCCCGCCGGCGCCTCGGCGCGGGCATCCAGCTGCCGGTCGCCTACCTCAATTGCAACTTCTCCGGCCCCGTGGGCGGCAAGCCGGCCCTGTTCACGCACGACGAGGTGATCACGCTGTTCCACGAGTTCGGCCACGGCCTTCACCATCTGCTGACGCGCGCGGAAGACCTCGGCGTTTCGGGCCTCTCGGGCGTCGAGTGGGATGCCGTCGAGCTGCCGAGCCAGTTCATGGAGAACTTCTGCTGGGAATGGGAGGTGCTCGCGGGCATGACGCGCCACGTCGACACCGGCGAGCCGCTGCCGCGCGCGCTCTTCGACAAGATGCTCGCGGCGAAGAACTTCCAGTCGGGCCTCGACATGCTGCGCCAGATCGAGTTCGCGCTGTTCGACATGCGCCTGCACGCTGATTTCGCGCCTTCGCCGCGGCGCGGCCCGCTCGAGCTGCTGGATGAGGTGCGCCGCGAGGTCGCGGTCATCACGCCACCGGCCTGGAACCGCTTTCCGAACAGCTTCGCGCACATCTTCGCCGGCGGCTATGCGGCGGGCTACTACAGCTACAAGTGGGCCGAGGTGCTTTCGGCGGATGCCTACAGCGCATTCGAGGAGCGGCGCGATGCGCGCGGCGTCGTCGATCCCGACACCGGCGCGCGCTTCCGCGACGAGATCCTCGCCATCGGCGGCAGCCGCCCTGCGGCCGATTCCTTTCGCGCCTTCCGCGGCCGCGAGCCGAGCGTGGAAGCGCTGCTGAGGCACAGTGGTATGATTCCCGCATGATTTTGCGGGGTTTTTTGCCGATCCTGGGCCTGGCCGCGCTGTTCGCGAGCACGTCCGCGCAGGCGCAGATGCAATATCGCTGGATCGACAAGGACGGACGCGTGCAGTACACGGACACGCCACCGCCGGCCTGGGCGAAGGACGTGCGCAAGGAAGCGGCGCCGAGCGACAACGGCGGCCTGGCGCCGCAGGTGTCCTACGACCTCGAGAAGGCGAAGAAGGATTTTCCGGTCACGCTCTACTCTTCGCCCAACTGCAAGGAGGGCTGCGACGCCGTGCGCGCCGCGCTCAACAAGCGCGGCGTGCCGTTCACGGAGAAGCAGGTCTACGACGTGGCGAGCAACGACGAGCTGAAGCGCGTGTCGGGCGCGCAGGAAGTGCCGACGCTGCTGGTCGGACGCTCGGTGCAGCGCGGCTTCGAGCAGGAGGCGTTCGACGCGCTGCTCGACAGCGCCGGCTATCCGAAGGCCGGCGTGCTGAAGCCGCTCGCGCAGAAGGCGCCGCCGACGCCGGAAGGCTATACGCCGCCGCCTGACGCCGCGAAGCCCGCCGCCGCGCCGGCGCCGCCCTCGCCCGCGAAAGGCGGGCGCTACGACACGAGCAATCTGCCCGCGACGCCGAGCAAGCCCGGCAAGTACGGAATCCCCGGCGAGAGCAACTGAAGCCGGCGTCGCAAGATGAAGCTTGCGGCGTGGAACGTCAATTCGCTGAGGGTCCGCCTGCCGCAGCTGCTCGACTGGCTCGCGCAGGCTGCGCCCGACGTCGTCTGCCTGCAGGAGCTCAAGCTCGAGGACGCGAAGTTTCCGCGCGCCGAGATCGAGGCGGCGGGCTACGGGTCGGCGTTCTTCGGGCAGAAGACCTATAACGGCGTCGCGATCCTCTCGCGCGGCGAGCTCTCGGAGGTCAGCACGGGCCTCCCCGGGTTCGCCGACGACCACAAGCGCGTGATCGCGGCCAACGCGGGCGGCGTGCGCGTGGTGAGCGTCTATTGCCCGAACGGCCAGGCGGTCGGCTCGGACAAGTACGCCTACAAGCTGCGCTGGTACGCGGCGCTGCGCGAGTACCTAGCCGCGGAGCTCGAGCGCCATCCCGAGCTCGCCGTGGCGGGCGACTTCAATGTCGCGCCGGAAGACCGCGACGTGCACGATCCGAAGGCCTGGGAAGGGCAGGTGCTGGTGTCGGAGGCCGAGCGCGCCGCGCTGCGCGAAATCCTCGGCCTCGGCCTGCAGGACTCGTTCCGCCTGTTCGAGCAGCCGGAGAAGAGTTTCTCCTGGTGGGACTACCGGATGATGGCGTTCCGGCGCAACGCGGGGTTGCGCATCGACCACATCCTGGTGACGCCCGCGCTCGCGGCGCGCTGCCGGTCGAGCCTCATCGACAAGGCGCCGCGCAAGCTCGAGCGCCCCTCGGACCACGCTCCGGTGGTCGCGGAATTTTCCTGACGGCGCGCAGAAGACGCGCCGTTCCTGCGCTCAGTCGATCTGCTGGTACGCAGGCAGCGTGAGGAACTCGACGTACTCGCCCTCGGTGATCTGCGCGAAGAGCCGTGCGGCCGCTTCGTACCTGCCCGCCTTCCAGGCCTCCTCGCCGAGATAGCTCCTCACCTTCGGCAGTTCCTCCTTGAGAAGCTGATCCACCAGCGCAACGGTGACTTTGCGGCCGTCGTCGAGCACGCCCTTGGGCGAGCGGATCCACTGCCAGATCTGCGAGCGCGAAATCTCGGCGGTGGCCGCGTCCTCCATGAGGTTGAAGACCGGCACGCAGCCGTTGCCCGCCAGCCAGGCGCCGAGATACTGGATGCCGACCGAGATGTTGTTGCGCAGGCCCGCCTCGGTGATCGGCGCCGACGGCTGGAAGGCGAGCAGGTCCTTCGCCCCCACGCTCACGTCCGGCCGCTGCTTGCCGTACTGGTTGGGCCGCGGCATGTGCTTGTCGAAGACTTCCTTGGCGATCGGCACCAGCGCCGGATGCGCGACCCAGGTGCCGTCGCAGCCGTCAGTGACCTCGCGCAGCTTGTCCTGGCGCACCTTCTCCAGCGCCGCATCGTTGGCCGCAGGGTCGTTCTTGATCGGGATCTGCGCCGCCATGCCGCCCATCGCCGGCGCGCCGCGCCGGTGGCAGATCTTGACCAGCAGCAGCGCGTAGCTGCGCATGAAGGGCGCGGTCATCGTCACCTGCGCGCGGTCGGCGAGGCAGAAATCCTCGTTGCCGCGGAATTTCTTAATGCAGGAGAAAATGTAGTCCCAGCGGCCGATGTTCAGGCCCGCCGAGTGGTCTTTCAGCTCCCAGAGAAACTCGTCCATCTCGAAGGCCGCGACGACCGTCTCGATAAGACAGGTCGCCTTGATCGTTCCCTTCGGAATTCCCAAATATTCCTGGGAAAGAACAAAGATGTCGTTCCACAATCTCGCCTCGAGGTGCGATTCCATCTTCGGCAGGTAGAAGTACGGCCCGCTGCCGCGCGAGATCAGCTCCCTGGCGTTGTGGAAGAAGAAAAGCGCGAAATCGAAGATGCCGCCGGCCACCGGCTTGCCGTCCACCGTCAGGTGCTTCTCGTCGAGGTGCCAGCCGCGCGGCCGCGGGATCAGCACCGCGGTGCGCTCGTTCAGCTTGTAGCTCTTGCCGCCCTGTTCGAGCGCGATCGTGCGCCGCACCGCGTCGCGCAGGTTGATCTGGCCGTCAACCATGTTGAACCAGGTCGGGCAATTGGCGTCCTCGAAATCCGCCATGAAGGTGGAGGCGCCGCAGTTGAGCGCGTTGATCACCATCTTGCGGTCGGTAGGCCCGGTGATTTCGACTCGCCGGTCGAGCATGTCCTTCGGCTGGGCCGCGATCTGCCACTCGCCTTCGCGGATCGCCTTCGTCTCGGGCAGGAAATCGGGCAGCTTGCCCGCGTCGAACTCCTTCTGGCGCGCCGCGCGGCGCGCGAGCAGCTCCTGGCGGCGCGCTTCGAACTGCCGATGCAGCTTCGCTACGAAGGCGAGCGCTTCCGGCGTGAGGATCTGCGAGAACTCCGGCGTGATCTGCCCGGAGACGGAGACGCCTTGCGGAAGCGGGCTGGACATGTGCATTGCACCATTCTAGGGACTGCAATATCGCGCCGCAACATAGAATCCGTGCTGCACCGCCGATTGCGGCGGCGAATTCCGGGCGGTAGTCTCGCCTCCCGTAGTGCGGAGCTAAATTTCACATTATGAAAAATCCGGTCAACGTGCTGATCTTCGGCGCTTCCTATGGCTCGCTGCTCGCGACCAAGCTCGCGCTCGCGGGCCACCACGCGACGATGGTCTGTACGCCGGCGGAAGCGGAGCTCTTCAACCAGGACGGCGCGATCGTGCGCCTGCCGGTGAAGGGGCGGCCGGACCTCGTCGAAGTGAATTCGCGCAAGCTCGCGGGCAAGCTGTCGGCGTGTACGCCTGCGCAGGCGCGCACCGCGGGCGTCGACCTCGTGGTGCTCGGCATGCAAGAGCCGCAGTACCGCTCGCCCGGCGTATGCGAGCTGCTCGCCGCAGTCGCCGCGGCAAGGCTGCCGTGCATGTCGATCATGAACATCCCGCCGCTGCCCTACCTCTCGCGCATCCCGCGCGTGACGACGGCATCGCTGCGCGACTGCTACACCGATGCGAGCGTCTGGGACGGCTTCGATCCGAAGCTCGTCACGCTGTGCAGCCCCGATCCGCAGGCGTTCCGGCCGCCCGAGGAGAAGCTCAACGTACTGCAAGTGCGCCTGCCGACCAACTTCAAATCCGCGCGCTTCGACGCGGACACGCACACCGCGATCCTGCGCCGCCTCGAGTCCGACATCGAGTCGGCGCGCTTCGACGCGGGCGGCGGGAAGATCGAGCTGCCGGTGAAGCTCAAGGTGCACGACTCGGTGTTCGTGCCGCTCGCGAAGTGGGCCATGCTGCTCGCCGGCAACTACCGCTGCATCCAGAAGGAGGGCGTGCGCCCGATCAGGGAAGCCGTACACGGCGACCTGGAAACATCGCGCTCGGTCTACGACTGGGTGGTCGAGCTGTGCGTGTCGCTGGGCGCGGACGCGAAGGACATGGTGCCGTTCGAGAAGTACGCGGCCGCGGCGCAATCGCTCGTCACGCCCTCCTCGGCTGCGCGCGCAGTCGCGGGCGGAGCGCCGAACATCGAACGCACCGACCGGCTCGTCAAGGCGATCGGCGCGCAGCAGGGCAGGCGCTCCGCGGCGGTGGACGAGATCGTCGCGACCGTGGACGCGCGGCTCGAAGCGAACCGCAGGGCGGCGAAAAAGTAGCTCAGTCCTCGGCGTCGCCGATGCCGAGCTCCTGGATCTTGCGCGTGATGGTGTTGCGCCCCATGCCGAGCAGGCCGGCCGCCTCGATGCGCCGGCCGCCGGTGCGCGCGAGCGCCTTGGCGATCAGCGAGCGCTCGAACTGGCGCGAGAGCTGATCGAGTAGGCCGGACTCGCCGCGCGCGAGGCGCCGCTCGACCTCCTGTTCCAGCGCCGCCACCCAGTCCGAGCCGGGCGCGTTGCCCGCCGCCGCGGGCTCGCCGCGAAACTCCGTGGGCAGATCGGCCACGCCGATGGCCTGCCCCGGCGCCATGACCGTGAGCCAGTGGCACAAGTTCTCCAGCTGGCGCACATTGCCCGGGAAGTCCATCCGCGAAATGTGAGCAAGCACTTCGTCGGAGAGGCGCTTGGACTCCACGCCGAGCTCCTTGGCGCTGCGCGCGAGGAAATGGCGCGCGAGCAGCGGTATGTCCCCGCGCCGTTCGCGCAGCGACGGAATGCGCACGCGGATCACGTTCAGGCGGTGGTAGAGATCCTCGCGGAACGCCCCCTCGCGCACGCGCGCTTCCAGGTCCTGGTGGGTGGCGGCGATGACGCGCACGTTCGCTTTCAGCTGCTGGTGGCCGCCGACGCGGTAGAAGGTACCGTCCGAAAGCACGCGCAGCAGGCGCGTCTGCAGCTCGGCGGGCATGTCGCCGATCTCGTCGAGGAACAGCGTGCCGCCCTCGGCCTGCTCGAAGCGCCCGCGCCGCAGCGCCTGCGCGCCGGTGAAGGCGCCGCGCTCGTGCCCGAACAGCTCCGATTCCAGCAGGTCCTTCGGCATCGCCGCAGTGTTGATGGCGATGAACGGCCGGGCCGCGCGCGTGCTGTGCCGGTGCAGCGCGCGCGCGACCAGCTCCTTGCCCGTCCCGGATTCGCCCGTGATGAGCACCGTCGCGCTCGACTGCGAGAGCCGGCCGATGGCGCGGAACACTTCCTGCATCGCGGAGGCCTGGCCGAGGATCTCGGGCAACTCGCCGACCGGCTCGAGCGCTTCCTGCTCGCGCTGGCTCTCGTCCAGCGCGCGTCGGATGAGCTCGACCGCCTGGTCGACGTCGAACGGCTTCGGCAGGTATTCGTAGGCGCCGCCCTGGAAGGCGGCGACCGCCGACTCGAGGTCGGAATACGCGGTCATCACGATCACCGGCACGGCGGGATGCTTCTGCCTGACCTCCTGCAGCAGTTCGATGCCGGACTGGCCCGGCATGCGGATGTCGGAGATCAGCACCTGGGGCGCGCCCGCCGAGAGCGCATCGAGCGCCTCGCGCGCCGAGGCGAAGGAATTGAACGAGATGCCTTCGCGGCTGAGTGCCTTCTCGAACACCCAGCGGATGGAGCGGTCGTCGTCGACGATCCAGACCGGTTTCATGACAGTGGCAGCAGTAGCGTAAATACGGTTCTCCCCGGGCGGCTGTCGAACTCGACCACGCCGCCGTGGTTCTGCACGTAGGTCTGCACGAGCGCGAGGCCGATCCCGCTGCCGCCCTCCCGCCCCGAAACGAGCGGATTGAAGACACGGGCGCGGATGTCCTCGGGCACGCCAGGCCCGTCGTCGATCACTTGCAATTCCAATGCCAGCTTGTGGCGCTTCCGGGCGATGGTCACCTGGCGGGCAGCCCGGGTCCGAAGCACGATCGTGCCCCCTTTCGCGGCATTGGCCTCCGACAGCAGGGCCTGGGCGGCGTTGCGGACCACATTGAGGACCGCCTGGATCAGTTGCTCGACGTCTCCCACCATGTCCGGGACGCTCGGATCGTAGTTGCGCAGGACCGAGACGCTCGCGGGGAACTCGGCCTGCACGAGGCTGCGCACGCGCTCCAGCACCTCGTGGATGTTGACCTGGGCGAGCTGTACCGCGCGCCGCGGCGTGAGCAGCCGGTCGAGCAGCACCTGCAGGCGATCGGCCTCCTTGATGATGACCTGCGTGTACTCCTTGAGATCGGCTCGGTCGAGCTCGCGCTCGAGCAGCTGCGCCGAGCCGCGCAGCCCGCCGAGGGGGTTCTTGATCTCGTGCGCGAGGTTGCGCAGCAGCTCGCGCGTGGTCTCCTGCTGGTCGAGCAGGCGCTCCTCGCGCTCCAGGCGCAGCTGCTCCTGGATCGGCCGCAGCTCGACCAGCAGCGGCGTCGCCGGAACGTCGATCGGCGTGACCACGCACGACAGCGGCGCCGGCTCGCGCCCCGGGCGCTCGTAGCTCACGGTCTGCGCGCGATAGCTCCAGTGCACGGCGAGCGCCTCGGCGAGCATCGCTTCGAGCCCGGCGCAGTCGAGGAACAAATTCGGGAAGCTCTGGCCGATCAGCGAGCGGGCGCCGGTGCCGAGAAGGTCCTCGGCGGCCTGATTCGCGTAGCGCACCGTGTACTCCGCATCCAGCGCCACGACGGCCGTGGCCAGGAGATCCAGCCCTGCATAGGCGGCGGCCATGGGCCGGTTCGGAGCGGCGGTCGGGACCCGCGTGGGCTCAGCGCGAAAGATTGCTCAGCTCTCGCCGGAGCGCTTCGACGTTCTTCTGGTGGACTTCGACCGTGTCCTGGTAGGGCTTGAGGCGATCGAGCACGCGCTGGTAGTTCTTCTCGTCGCCGTTGCGGATCGCCTCCTGCTCGGCGAGCTTCTTCTTCGCGTCGGCGAGCATCGACTCCTCCTGCGAGAGCTCGTTCTCGAGCGTCTCGCGCTGGCGCGTCTTGGCCGCCAGGCGATCGGACACGCTTTCCCGCGGGAAGTTGGCCGGGGTCTTGCCGCCCTTGTTCGGCGGCACGACCGAGACGCGCTCCTGCTGAACCACGCGGCATTCCTTGCCCACGGTGTCGGCCTTCTGGTTCGTGAGCGTGGTGCGGCCGTCCTTGTCCTTGCAGTTCCAGAGGGTCTCGACCTGCTGCGCGCGCAGGGGCGCGGCCCACGCGAGGCCGAGCGCCAGAACGAGCGACGCACCAAATCGAATCATGGTCAGAGGACGCCTCAAAGAGTGCACTTAAGTCTATGCCACTAATGGGTTTTTCACAATCATGACCCAAATGAAAAAGGACGGGCCGAGGCCCGTCCTTCGCTTAACGCTCGAGCCGGCAACGCGGCTACGAGCTGTAGTACATGTCGAACTCGACCGGGTGCGTGGTCATGCGGAAGCGCGTGACCTCGTCCATTTTCAGCGCGATGTACGACTCGATGAAGTCCTCGTCGAACACGCCGCCCTTGGTCAGGAACGCGTGATCCTTCTCCAGATGCCCGAGCGCTTCCTCGAGCGAGGCGCAGACGTGCGGCACTTTGGCCGCTTCTTCCGGCGGCAGGTGATAGAGGTCCTTGTCGATCGGGTCGCCCGGGTGGATCTTGTTCTGCACGCCGTCCAGGCCGGCCATCAGCATCGCCGCAAAGGCGAGATACGCGTTCGCGGTCGGATCCGGGAAGCGCACTTCCACGCGCCGCGCCTTGGGGCTGGACACGTACGGAATGCGGCACGAAGCCGAGCGGTTCTTCGCCGAGTAGGCGAGGTTGATCGGCGCCTCGAAGCCCGGTACCAGGCGCTTGTACGAGTTCGTGCCCGGGTTGGTGATGGCGTTGAGCGCCTTCGCGTGCTTGATGATGCCGCCGATGTAGTGCAGCGCGAACTCGGACAACCCCGAGTACAGGTTGCCGGCGAACAGGTTGTTGCCGCCCTTCCATACCGACTGGTGCACGTGCATGCCCGAGCCGTTGTCGCCCACGATGGGCTTGGGCATGAAGGTCGCCGTCTTGCCGTAGGAGGCGGCGACGTTCCACACCGTGTACTTGAGGATCTGCATCCAGTCGGCGCGCTGCACCAGCGGGGCGAAGCGCGTGCCGATCTCGTTCTGGCCCGCGGCGGCGACCTCGTGGTGGTGCACCTCGACCTCCACGCCCTGCTGCTCGAGCGCGAGCGCCATCGCGTTGCGGATGTCCTGCAGCGTGTCGGCGGGCGGCACCGGGAAGTAGCCGCCCTTCACGGGCGCGCGGTGCGCCATGTTGCCGGCTTCGTAGTCGATGCCCGTGGACCAGGGCGCCTCTTCGGACTTGATCTTCACCGAGCTGCCCGACATGTCGACGTTCCAGGTGACGCCGTCGAAGATGAAGAATTCGGGCTCGGGACCGAAGTAGGCGACGTCGCCCAGGCCCGAGGACTTCAGGTAGGCCTCGGCGCGCTTGGCGATGCCGCGCGGGCAGCGGTTGTAGGGCTTGCCGTCGGTAGGCTCGATCGTGTCGCAGGTGATGTTCAGCACGGCCTCGTCGGTGAACGGATCCATGCGCGCGGTGCTCGGATCCGGCATCAGCAGCATGTCGGAGGCCTGGATGCCTTTCCAGCCCGCGATCGAGGAGCCGTCGAAGGCGTGCCCGTCGGTGAATTTGTCCTTGGTGAAGTACTTCGCGGGCACGGAGACATGCTGCTCCTTGCCGCGCGTGTCGGTGAAGCGCACGTCGACGAACTTCACCTCCTTGTCCTTGATCATCTTCAATACGTCATCGGGCGTCATCGCCATTGCAAAATCTCCCTAGCGCTTAGGTAACGGAAACAAACGGGCTGAAACCGCAGCCGGACCCGGCTATCTGAGCAGAATCCATGCCAAACGCCCGGGCCGTGGCCCTTCTCCTGCGGGCCGCGTGCGCGGAATTCTAACCGAGCAAAATGCACCACGAAAGTGCGGCCGCGCGATCGAACGCACTTCGCTGGTGCCTTGGTCCCGGAACCTATAATTCCCCGCATGGATGACGTTCGGCGGAAAGCCCGGGAGCGCGGCCAGAAAATGAAGCTCTCCTACGCTGGGGCGCTCCTGCCTGCCGAAGCCTACGCGCTGATGCAGAGCGGGGCGAAGCTCGTGGACGTGCGCACCGAGGCCGAGCTGCAATATGTGGGCTCGGTGCCGGGCAGCGAGGCGATCGAGTGGAACACCTACCCCGAGGGCGCGCGCAACCCGGATTTCCTCAAGCAGCTGGAGTCTGCGGTGGGCAAGGACACGCCGGTGATGTTCCTCTGCCGCTCGGGCGTGCGCTCGCACCACGCGGCAATCGCGGCGACGCAGGCGGGCTGGAAGGCCGCCTACAACGTGCTCGAAGGCTTCGAGGGAGACAAGGACGGCGAGGGGCACCGCGGCAACCTGGGCGGCTGGCGCAAGGCGGGCCTGCCCTGGATCCAGGGCTGATTCAGTCCTTCCAGTCCACCCAGCCCGCGTACGCGGTCAGCAGCACGAGCGCGCCGAACGCGATGCGGTACCAGGCGAACGGCCGGAAGTCGTGCGTCGCGACGTAGCGAATCAGCCAGCGGATCACCACGAACGCCGAAACGAAGGACACGCCCAGGCCGACGGCGAACATGCCGAGGTCGTTTGCGCTGAACAGCGCGCGGTGCTTCCAGAGATCGTAGCCGCCCGCGGCGACGAGCGTCGGCACCGCGAGGAAGAACGAGAACTCGGTGGCCGCGCGGCGCGACAGGCCGAACAGCATGCCGCCGATGATCGTCGCGCCCGCGCGCGAAGTGCCCGGGATCAGCGCGAAGCATTGCGCGATGCCCACCTTGAGCGCATCCCGCCAGGACATCGACCGAGCGTCTTGGATTCTGGGTTTGAAGGAGCTTCTTTCGACCAGGAGAATGACGGCGCCGCCGACGATGAACGCGAGCGCCACCGGCACGGCGTGAAACAGATGGCCCTTGATGTACTTC
>DATIYN010000219.1:0-3437 GCA_035517595.1 Burkholderiales bacterium | reverse complement strand
CGCGGCATAGTGGGACAACTGCGCGTCCAGCGTCGCGCGGGGGCGAAATCATGAACGGCGAATCGCGCTACCTGGAGTGCGCCGGCCGCGAGATCCACTGCATGGTCTGGGGCGACGAGCACGCGCCCGCGGTCGTGGCCTGGCACGGCCTGGCGCGCACCGGGCGCGACATGGACGCGGCGGCCGCGCGCCTCGCGGCGCGCTACCGGGTGATTTGTCCCGACACGATCGGCCGCGGCCTGTCGCAATGGAGCCCCGCGCCCGAACGCGAGTACTGCCTCGATTTCTACGCGCGCATCGCGGTGTCGCTGCTCGAGCAGCTCGGCGTGCGCGAGGCCGCCTGGCTCGGCACTTCGATGGGCGGCGCGCTCGGCATCCGCCTCGCCGCGGGCGCGCTGAAGGGTCGCATCCGGCGGCTGATCCTGAACGACATCGGGCCGCAGCTCGGGGAGGCGGCGGTGGCGCGCATCCGCGCCTACGCGGGCAGCCCGCCGGAGTTCGACCGGGTGAGCGAGCTCGAGGCCTATTTCCGCACGGTCTACAAGCCCTACGGCTGGCTGTCGGACGCGCAATGGCGCCTGCTCACCGAGTCCTCGACGCGGCGCACCGCCGCCGGCAAGGTGACGCCGCACTACGATCCGAACATGGTGCTGCAGTTCACGCACCACCCGCGCGATTACGACCAATGGGAGGCCTGGGACGCGATCGACGTGCCGACGCTGTGCCTGCGCGGAGAGACCTCGGATCTGCTGCTGCCGGAGGTGGCCGAGGCGATGCGCACGCGCGGGCCGCGCGCGGTGGTGGTGACGATTCCGGGCTGCGGGCACGCGCCCGCGCTCAACGTGCCCGAGCAGTTCGCGCTGGTCGAGCGCTTCCTGGCGGGACGGTAGGCAAGCGGCCGCGGGGCGGCCGCGCGAGCGGCTACTTCTTGGTGTGCGCGGCCTGGTCGGCGCGGCCGCGGTGCTTGCCGCGGGCGATCGCGCCCTTGCGCAGCTCGGAGCCGAAATTGAAGCGGTTGTCGCCGCCCTCCTTGGCGCGCAGGCGCATGCGCTGCTCGGCGATCGTTTCGTTCTTCAGGGCGGAGCCGTACTTGCGTTTCATGGTCGCTTCCAGGTCGGTATTCAGGGCGAGGGGCGCGATTCTACCCGATCTTCCGTCTTCGCCCGCGTGCCGACGAAGCGGGCGAAGATCAGTCCCGCCTCGTACAGCAGGCACATCGGCACGGCCAGCATGAACTGGGAGAGCACGTCCGGGGGCGTCACCACCGCCGCCACCACGAAGGCGCCGACGATCACGTAGGGGCGCACATCGCGCAGCTTTTCGACGCTGACCACCCCGGCCCGCACCAGGATCACGACCACGATCGGGATCTCGAACGTCACCCCGAAGGCGAGGAACATGGTGATCACGAAGCTGAAGTAGGCCTCGATGTCGGGCGCGGGCGTGATCGACTTGGGAGCGAAGCCGTGGATGAATCTGAACACCTGGCCGAACACGAAGTAGTAGCAGAACGCGACGCCGAGCAGGAACAGCAACGTGCCCGCGATGATGATCGGCGCGGCGAGCTTCTTCTCGTGCTCGTACAGGCCGGGCGCGACGAAGGCCCAGGCCTGGTACAGCACGTAGGGCAGCGCCACCAGGAAGGCGACCAGCGCCGAGACCTTCATCGGCACCATGAACGGCGTGATCACGCCGGTGGCGATCATCTTGGCGCCCTCGGGCAGCGCGTGCATCAGCGGCGCCGCGAGGAAGTCGTAGATTGCGGCCGCGCCGGGCCAGGCGAAGGCAAACGCGAGGAACAGCACGAGCACCGCGCTCGCCGCGCGCACCAGGCGCTCGCGCAGCTCGATCAGGTGCGAGATGAAGCTGTCCTGCTGCACGGCTAGGAGGTCTTCCCGGGCAGCTTGGGCGCCGTCTCGTCGGCCGGCGCGCCCGAGGGCGCGGCAGAAGGCGCCGGCGCCGCGGCAGCGCCGGCGGCGGCGTTCAGCTCGCTCTCCGCCTTGTTCAGCTCGCCCTGCACGGAGCTCTCGAAGCCGCTCGCCGCCTCCTGCATCGAGTCCTTCATCTTGCGCAGCTCCTCGAGCTCCATCTCTCGGTTGATGTCGGACTTCACGTCGGCGACGTAGCGCTGCAGCCGACCGACGAGGTGCCCAATCGTGCGCGCGACGCGAGGCAGCCGCTCCGGCCCGATCACGATCAGCGCCACGAGGCCGATGACGACCATTTCCGAGAAGCCGATGTCGAACATGGGAGTCCTGAGATGCAAAGGGCGCCCTCAGGCGCCCCAGCGGATGCAGGCGAGACGCGCGGCCCGCGCGCGCAGTTTGCCGGTTATGCCTTGGTCTCGGTCCGCGCCTTGACTTCGCCCTCGACCGTCTTGCCGGTCACCTGCGGCGCGGCGCCCGTGTCGGTGGCCTTGTCGCCGCCCTCGCGCATGCCGTCCTTGAAGCCGCGCACTGCGCCCCCAAGGTCCGCGCCGATGTTGCGCAGCTTCTTGGTGCCGAAAATCAGCATCACGATGACCAGGACGATCAGCCAGTGCCAAATGCTGAACGAGCCCATAGTTGCCTCCTTTACTTCCTTCTGGAAATCATCGGGCCGACAGGGTCGGGGCCCCCGATGACGTGCATGTGGACATGATACACCTCCTGATGCCCCACCCGGCCGGTGTTGATGATGGTGCGGAAGCCGTCGTTGGCGCCCGCCTTGCGCGCGAGCTCGCCGGCCAGTGCGAGCATCTTGCCGTAGGCGCGGTGGTGCTCCATCCCGCCGTCGTAGAGCGTCGGCACGTGCGCCTTCGGGATGATCAGGAAATGCACCGGCGCCTGCGGGCGCGCGTCGTGGAACGCGAGCACGTCCTCGTCCTCGTGCAGCTTGTTCGAGGGAACCGCGCCCGCGACGATCTTGCAGAAGATGCAGTTCGGGTCGGCCTTCATTTCTTCTTGCGCGCCGCCTTCTCGTCCAAGCCCGGGATGCCCTCGCGCCGGTGCAGTTCCGCGAGCACGTCCCCCGGCCCCAGGCCGTGGCGCGCGAGCAGGATCATGCTGTGGAACCAGAGGTCCGCGGTCTCGCGCACGAGGTGCAGGCGGTCCCCGCCCTTCGCCGCGAGCACGGTCTCGGTCGCCTCCTCGCCGATCTTCTTCAGCACCGCGTCCTCGCCCTCGGCGAGCAGCTTCGCCACGTAGGACTTCGCCGCGTCGCCGCCCTTGCGCGCCTCGATGGTGGCCGCGATGCGCTCCAGCGTTTCGTAGAGACCTGATTTCATTTGTTGCCGTAGATGGCCGCCGGATCCTTGAGCACCGGATCCGTCTCCACCCACCTCCCGTTCTCCAGTTTTCGGAAAAAGCAGCGCGCGTGCCCCGTGTGGCAGGCGATTCCTCCCACCTGCTCGACCTGCAGCAGCACCGCGTCTGCATCGCAGTCGATCCGTATCTCCC
>DATIYN010000218.1:0-4327 GCA_035517595.1 Burkholderiales bacterium | reverse complement strand
CGCGGCTCTAGGCGCTACCCGCACGGCTAGCCCTTGATGCAGACGAGCGGCTCGAGCCGCGCGACCGTTTTCGCCAGGCCCGCGGCCTGCGCTGCCGCGACCACTTCCGACACGTCCTTGTAGGCGCCGGGCGCTTCCTCGGCGACGCCGCGCTGCGACGGGCTGCGAACGAGGATGCCGCGCCCCGCGAGCGCATCCACGACTTCGCGCCCCTTCCAGGTGCGCGACGCCTGGTGGCGGCTCATCGCGCGGCCCGCGCCGTGGCAGGCCGACCCGAAGGCGCGCGCTTCGCCGGTCTCCGCGCCCGCGAGCACGTACGAGGCCGTTCCCATCGAGCCGCCGATCAGCACGGGCTGCCCCGCGGCGCGCAGCGCCTCGGGCACGTCGGGATGCCCGGGGCCGAACGCGCGCGTCGCGCCCTTGCGGTGCACGTAGAGCGAGCGCCGCACGCCGTCGACGACGTGCTCCTCGACCTTGCAGGTGTTGTGAGAGACGTCGTAGAGCAGCGCCAGGCGCGCGCGCGGCAGCAGCGCCGCGAACACCTCGCGCAGCAGGTGCGTGAGGATCTGGCGGTTGGCGAGCGCGCAGTTGATCGCCGCGCGCATCGCGCCGAGGTACTCCTCGCCCACCGCCGAGCGGATCGGCGCGCAGGCGAGCTCGCGGTCCGGCAGCCGGATGCCGTGCTGCGCGGCCGCGATCGCCATGCGCCGCAGGTACTCGGTGCCGATCTGATGGCCGAGCCCGCGCGAGCCGCAATGGATGCTGACCACGACGTCGCCCTCGCGCAGGCCGAAAGCCGCCGCGAGCGCCGCATCGTGCACGCGCGCGACCTTCTGCACTTCCAGGTAGTGGTTGCCGCTGCCCAGCGTGCCCATCTCGTCGCGCTGGCGCTGCCTGGCCTTGTCGGAGACGGCGGCGGGCTTCGCGTGCGCCATGCGGCCGCCCTCCTCGACGCGCTCGAGGTCCTCGCGCTCGCCCCAGCCGCGCTCGACCGCCCAGCGCGCGCCGCCCGCGAGCATCGCGTCCATCTGCGCCTCCCCCAGCCGGATGGCGCCCGTGCTGCCGAGGCCCGCGGGAATGCGCTCGTAGAGCCGGTCGGCGAGCTCCCGCTGCTTCGCCATCACCTCGACGGCCGCGAGCCCGGTGTGCAGGCAGCGCACGCCGCAGGAGATATCGAAGCCGACGCCGCCGGCCGAGACGACGCCGCCGTCTTCCGGGTCGAACGCCGCCACGCCGCCGATGGGAAAGCCGTAGCCCCAGTGCGCGTCGGGCATCGCGATCGAGCCGCGCACGATTCCCGGCAGCGAAGCGACGTTGACGACCTGCTCGTAGACCTTGTGGTCCATCGCGCGCACGAGCTCTTCGGTCGCGAAGATCAGCCCCGGCACGCGCATCGCGCCGCGGGGCTCGATTTCCCACAGGGTCTCCGACCTGCGGCGCAGCAGCGAGAGGTCCATCCGGTTCCGGTTCGAAGGGGAGATTCTAGGGTTGCCGTTGTCGCCGCGGTGCTCGCGGCGCAGAATACGTCCTGGGGAGCGACCATGGCACTCAGCGCGCAACAAATCGAGCGCTACCGCCGCGACGGCTTCGTCTGCCCGGTGCCCGTGATGCCCGCCGCGGAAGCCGCCGGCCTGCGGCGCCGGCTGGAGGCGGTCGAGGCGCGCCAGGGCGGCAAGCTCGAGGCCGTCCAGCGCAGCCGCGCGTTCCTGCTCTTCAAGTGGCTCGACGACGTGCTCTACGCCGGCGCGGCGAAGAACCTGCAGCGGTTGTAGTTCAGACGTCCACCACGCATTGCGCCGACCACTCGCCGCTCGCTTCGCGCGCGACGCGCAATGCCGTGTAGGTAGCACCCTTCACCTCCACGGCGGGCTGGTGGCGCGCCGAGTCGGCGGGCTCGCCCCAGGCGCGAGCCGTGAGGCGCCGGCCGTCGATGCGCACCTCGAAGCGCGAAAAGAGGAGCCTGCGCGTCGCCATCTCGTAGACGAGCGCGTTCAGCCAGTCCACGAGCAGCAGTTCGTCGTCGGGCGCCTCGCAGCGAATGTCCACGGCGACCGACGCGGCCACGCGCGACGGCTCGGTGATCGCCGCGGTCATCGCGAGCGCCGCCTGCTCGAACGCTTCGGCGGGCGTCGCGCCGATGCCGCGCACGCCGATGTCCGCCTCGTGCGGGAAGTGCTCCCAGCGCCTCATGCCGGGCGCCCGGTGCGCGCTTGACGCAGGTCAACGCCGCGCGGCCGCGGCGGCGCAGGATGGTTTTCGAGACCCGTGCACAACCAGAGGAATCCGGCCATGTCCCGCAATCCGACCCAGGTAGGCGCTCCCGACCCCGAATTGAAGACCTCGCCGATCCTTGATGACACCGAGGAGGACGCGCCCGACGGCAGCGAGCTCGAGACCGGCGCCTGCTACTTCAACGGCGCAGTCTACCCGCTCGGCAGCTACGTGCTGAGCGGTGACGAGCTGCTGCGCTGCGAGCAGCGCGGCGTCTGGGTGCGCGAGGGCGAGCTGCGGCCCAAGCGCTGAATCAGGTGATGGCAATGCTCCGGCGCTTCGATTTCTCGCGCTTCGGCAGCGTGAGCTCGAGGATGCCGTCCTTGATCGTGGCCTTCGCCTTCGCATCGTCGACCTCGGCCGGCAGGACGAGCGAGCGCGAGAACGCCTGGCGCGAAATCTCGCTGCGGAAATAGTCGCCCTCCTCTTCCTTCTCTTCCCTGCGTACCTCGCCCTTGAGGGTGAGCAGGCTGTCCGAGACCGAGATCTCGATGTCTTCCTTCCTGTAGCCGGGCACCTCGGCGCGCACCACGACCTCGTCGTCGCGATCGATGACGTCGACGTTCGGCCCTACGGACGGCAATTCGAACGGGCGCTCCCAGCCGAACGGCCTCAGCCAGCGCGAGTTGAAGAAATCGTCGAACAGCCGCTGCGCGTCCCCGAACGGCATCGCCTGGGGAAGGCGCTCGAGCTTGCCCTTGCTCGCTGCAATGTCCTTGCCTTTGTTCGCCATGAATCAGCCTCCTTTGTGCATTCAATGAACCTGGAAGAGTCTGGCAGCCGAAAGCTGCCGCGTCTTGACGATGAACCAGCCCGCCGCGCCTGCCGCGTCACCCGTGCGCTTCCTTCTGCGCGCTTCGCGCCAGGAGCGTCACGACTTCGTCATCTTCGACCTGCTTGAAGTTCCGGTAGAACTGCCCGACCGCGTGAAACTCCTCGGGCGCCTCCAGGCAGACCAGCTCGTCGGCGTGCAGCCGCACCGAGGCGAGGCTCTCGGGCGCCCCGACCGGCACCGCGCAGACCAGGCGCGCGGGCGCCTTCGCGCGCACGGCGTGCAGGGCCGCGATCATGCTCGCGCCGGTGGCGATGCCGTCGTCCACGACGATCGCGACGCGGCCGCGCGGATCGATCGGCGGGCGCGCCGGCGTGTAGCGCGCGCGGCGCCGGCGCAGCAGCTCGAGCTGCGCGGCCTTCTCGCGCGCGAGGTAGTCCTCGTCGGCGCCAACCCCGGCCGCGTAGTCGGCGATATAGGTCCAGCCGCTCTCGTCGACGGCGCCGACGGCGTATTCGGGGCTGCCCGGCGCGCCGAGCTTGCGCACCAGCACCACGTCGAGCTCGCCGCCGAGCGCCGCGGCGATCTCCGCGCCCATCGGCACGGCGCCGCGCGGAATCGCGAGCACGAGCGGATTGCGCCCGCGGTAGGCGCCGAGCGCCCTGGCGAGCCGGCGGCCTGCATCGAGCCGCGTTTCGAACACCTGCCCCATTCGAACAGGATGCAGGTGCGCCGGATGCCGGCATTGACCTAGCGCAAGGCGCATGCCGTCCATGCGCGCAAAGTGGTCGCGTCGAAGCTGTCTCCGAGCGGCGATGCCCGACCCCGCCACGACCCCTCTGCTGACCGACCTGTACCAGCTGAACATGATCCAGGCCTACCTGGACCACGGCGAGACGCGCCCGGCGGTGTTCGAGTTCTTCGTGCGCAAGCTGCCGCCGCGGCGCGGCTTCCTGGTCGCCGCGGGGCTGGAGCAGGCGCTCGACTTCCTCGAAGCGCTGCGCTTCGCGCCCGGGGACATCGACTGGCTTGCGCGCAGCGGGCGCTTCGGCCGCGCGCTGCTCGACTACCTCGCGGGAATGCGCTTCGGCGGCGACGTCGACGCGATGCCGGAAGGAACCGCTTTCTTCGCCGACGAGCCGATCCTGCGTGTGACTGCGCCACTGCCCGTCGCGCAGCTGGTCGAGACGCGCCTGGTCAATCTGCTGCACTTCCAGTCGCTCATCGCGGCCAAGGCCGCGCGCTTCGTGTTGTCCGCGCCCGGCAAGCGGCTCATCGATTTCG
>DATIYN010000217.1:0-4132 GCA_035517595.1 Burkholderiales bacterium | reverse complement strand
CTCGGTGCCGCCCGAAAGAGCCTTTTCGACCACGGCCGCGAGCGCCTGGTCGCGGTAGGTGAGCGCGCGGATCAGCATCGGCAGGTTGACCCCGGAGATGCCTTCGACCCTTCCAGGCACGAGCAGCCGGAGCGCGATGTTTCCGGGCGTCGCGCCGTAGATGTCGGTGAGCACCAGCACGCCGTCGCCGTCGTCGAGCTGTGCGACCAGGTCGCGCGCCTGCGGCAGCATCGCCTCGGGATCGTCGTGCACCGTCACGCCGACCTGGCGCACGTTCATCGGGCGCTTGCCGAGCGCGTGGCTCGCCGAGTGGATCAGCGCCTCGCCGAAGGCGCCGTGCGCGACGATGAGGATGCCGATCATGGTTTCGTGTCCCTTATTTTTCTCTCCAGGGAACCGATGAACATTCCGGAAACATCGAAGCCGGTCTGGTCCTGGATCTCGCGGAAGCAGGTCGGGCTCGTGACGTTGACCTCGGTGAGGTAGTCGCCGATCACGTCCAGGCCCACTACGAGCAGGCCGCGCGCCGCGAGCACGGGCCCCAGCGCCTCGGCGATTTCGCGGTCGCGCCTCGAGAGCGGCCGCGCCTCGCCGCGCCCGCCCGCGGCCAGGTTGGCGCGCGTCTCGCCGGATTTCGCCAGGCGCGCGAGCGCGTGCGGCACCGGCTTGCCGTCGATGAGCAGCACGCGCTTGTCGCCCTCCGTGATCTCGGGGATGTAGCGCTGCGCCATGATGCTGCGCCCGCCCGGGCCGGAAGACCCGGCGGTCATGGTCTCGACGATCACGTTGCGGTTCGGATCGTCGGCCTTGACGCGGAAGATGCTCTCGCCGCCCATGCCGTCCAGCCGCTTGAGGATCGCGTCGCGGTGCTCGTCAATGAAGTCGTGCACGCGGCCCGGATCGCGGGTCGCCAGCGTCGGCGCGATGAACTGCGGGAACTCGAGGATGCCGAGCTTCTCGTTGTGGTCGCGCACCGCGGCCGGGTTGTTGAACACGCGCGCGCCCTCGCGCTCGGCCTGCGACAGCAGCCACACGCTCGTCAGATACTCCAGGTCGAAGGGCGGGTCCTTGCGCATCAGCACCGCGTCGAAGCGCGCGAGCGGCACGCGCTCGGCGGCGTGGCGCCGGTACCAGTCCTCGTCGTTGTCGGCGAGCGTGAGGCGTCCCGCGACGGCGGACACGCCGTGCTGCCAGGCGAGGCCGGACTGCTCGCAGCTCCAGACCTCGTGGCCGCGCGCCTGCGCGGCGCGCATCATCGCGATGCTCGTGTCCTTGTAGGCTTTGAGCTCGTCGAGCGGGTCGAGGATGAAGAGAAACTTCACTCGCCAGCGCGCTAGGCGCGCTCCTGCTCGGGCGCCGTGTTCTCCAGCTCGAGGCCCGCGGCGGCGAGCGCCAGGCGCGCCACCACGCCGTAGGCGTAGAAGCGGTTCGGCGGCGCGTCGCAGCTGGCGTGCGGATCGGGCACCGTGCAGGCCTGCTCGAAGGCGAGCGGCACGAAGTGCATGCCGGGCGCGTTCAGGTTCTCGTCGGCCGCGCGCGCGCCGTGCACGCGGTAGAAGCCGCCGATCACGTGCCGGTCGATCATGTAGACCACCGGCTCGGCGGCCTTCTCCTCGATGCGCTCGACCGTGTGCACGCCCTCCTGGATGATCACCTCGGTCACCGCGAGGCCTTCCTTCACCACCGCCATCTTGTTGCGCTGCTTGCGGTTGAGGTCGCGCACCTCGGCCGCGTCGTGCACCATCATCACGCCCATGCCGTAGGTGCCCGCGTCGGCCTTGACCGCGACGTAGGGCCGGTCCTTGATGCCGTATTCGAGGTACTTCAGGCGAATCTTCTCCAGCAGCAGCGACACGTTCGAGGCGAGGCACTCCTCGCCTTCGCGCGCCTGGAAGTCGATCTCGCCGCAGCGCGCGTGGTAGGGATTCACGAGCCAGGGGTCGATCGCGAGCTGCTGCGCGAACTCGGCGGCGATCTCGTCGTAGGCCGCGAAGTGCGCGGACTTTCGGCGCAGCGCCCAGCCCGCGTGCAGCGGCGGCATCAGCACCTGTTCGGTGATTCCCTGGAGGATCTCCGGGATGCCCGCCGACAAGTCGTTGTTGACGAGGATCGCGCAGGGGTCGAAGCTCCCGAGACCCTCCGGGCCGCCTCCTTCGAGGACGAGGCGCGCACCCTTGCGCACGAGCGGCTCCACGCGCAGCTTCTTGCCGCTCGCGGTGTCCAGCTCGGTCGGCGCCGCAATCTCGGGGTTGAAGGTGCCGACGCGGACTTCGAGCCCCGTCTGGCGCAGGATCGCGGCGAGCGTCGCGACGTTCTCCAGGTACCAGCGGTTGCGCGTGTGGTTCTCGGGTACGAGCAGCAGGTTCTTCGCGTCCGGGCAGATCTTCTCGATCGCCGAGGTCGCCGCCTGCACCGCGAGCGGCATGAACGCCGCCGACAGGTTGTTGAAGCCGCCCGGAAACAGGTTCGTGTCCACCGGCGCGAGCTTGAAGCCGGAATTGCGCAGGTCGACCGAGCAGTAGAACGGAGGCGTGTGCTCCTGCCAGCGCAGCCGGAACCAGCGCTCGATCGCGATGTTCGCGTCGAGGATGCGCTGCTCGAGCTCGAGCAGCGGCCCGTTCAGCGCGGTGGTGAGATGCGGGACCACGACCCGCCCGCTACTTCTTGGCGGCCGCCGGCTCTTTGAGGTTGCCGCCGGACTGGTTGGCCATGAAGACGATCCCGCGCGCGAGCTCCTCGTCCGAAAGGCCGCTTCCGGCGCGCGCCGGCATCGCGCCCTTGCCGTTGACCACCGACTTCAGCAGGCCGTCCAGGCCCGCCTTCAGCCGCGGCGCCCAGGCTGCCTTGTCGCCGATCTTGGGGGCGTTCGCCACGCCCGGCACGTGGCAGGCGCTGCAGACTTCCTTGACGACCTCCTCGCCCGACTTGGCCGTGCCGGCTGCGCCGCCCGCGGCGGCGAACTCCACCCTGCCGACCGGCTGGATGCGCGCGGCCACCGCTGCGGGCTCGAGCGCGCCGGGGTCGGCGTGCGGGCGGTCGAGCACGAGGTGCACGACCATCACGATGCCGAAGATCGGCACCACGAAGGAGAGCAGCACCACCACGATGAGCTGCTGCGGCGTCTTGATGAAGGAAGTGTGCTCGTCGTGCTCGGCCATGCGCTGCCTCGTGGCGTGTGTGCTGGTAAAATGCTGATTTTAGCGTGAAACTCGCGCATCACGGCGAGCCAGGCAAGCGCCCGTAGCTCAGCTGGATAGAGTACTGCCCTCCGAAGGCAGGGGTCGGACGTTCGAATCGTCTCGGGCGCGCCAATTCTTCAGTCGCCGAGCACTTCGCGCGTGTGCTCGCCCAGGTGCGGAGCGCGGCGGCGGATCGGCGGCCGGGCGCCATCGAGCATCAGCGGCAGTCCCATCAGGCGCAGGTCGAGCCCCGGCACGGGCTGCAGCATGCCGACCGCTTCGGTCTGCGGCTCGGCGAGCGCCTCGGGGAGCGTGTTCACGGGCGCGCAGGGAACGCCCGCGGCCTGCAGGCAGTCGATCCACTCGCCCTTGGTGCGCGTGGCGACGATGCGCGCGACTTCGCCGAGGATCTCCTCTCGGTGCTCGAAGCGCCCGGCGTTGTTCCTGAAGCGCGGATCGCGCGCCCAACCTTCGCGGCCGAGCGCGATCGCAAGCTTCGCGAACAGGCGGTCGTTGCCCGCGGCGATTACGAGGGGGCCGTTCTTCGCTTCGAAGCCCTGGAACACGATGAGCTTCGCGCTGCCCGAGGGATGCCGCTGGGGGACTTCGCCGGACATCGCGTAGCCGGCGTAATGAATGGTCCACCAGCCGAGCGCCGTCTCGAAGAGCGAGGTGTCCACCAGGCCGCCGCGCCCGGTCGCCGTGCGGCGCACCAGCGCCGAGAGCACGCCGATCGCCGCCCACATGCCGGTGCCGTGGTCGAGCAGCTGGGTGCCGATGCGAATCGGCGGGCCGCCCGGCTCGCCGCTCATCATCATCATGCCGGAGAAGGCCTGCACCATCGGATCGAAGCCGGGGTGGTCCTTGAGCGGACCCGCGCTGCCCATCGCCCACATCGAGCAATAGATGAGCCGGGGAAATTTCGCGAGCAGCGCCGGCGCGTCGAGGCCCAG
>DATIYN010000216.1:0-32099 GCA_035517595.1 Burkholderiales bacterium | reverse complement strand
CGCCGACCCGGGCGCGAACCTGCGCTGCCGCTGAGCTAGAGCCGCTGCGGGCCGGGCCTGCCGTCCTCGACGGCGAAGCGCGCGAGCACCTCGGCGCGCGCCCCCGGCTTCTTCACGGTCTCCACGCCGACAAGATCGGCGATCAGCCGCCCGCCCCCGATGCTCACGCGCACGTAGCCGCGGCGATCGCTGCGCGCGTACTTCATGTGCGGATTCTGGGGCAGCAGCGCGTTCACTCGCTCTTGCGCCTCGCCCTGCGAGGTGATGGAAGTGCCGCAGAACTCGCTCGCCACCACGGGCGACTTCGAGTCGTCGTAGTCGGGCTTGAGGTCGGCGACCCAGTTCATGTGCACGTCGCCGCCGATCACCACGGGATTCGCGAGCCTGCGCGCCGTGATCGATTCCAGGAGCCTGCGGCGCGCGGCCGGGTAGCCGTCCCAGCCGTCGGTCCAGACGCGCAGGCCTCCGCCGCGATTGAGATCGAGCCGGGCCATCAGCGTTTGCTGCGCGACGATGTTCCAGCCGGCCTCGGACTCGCCGAAGGCGCGATCGAGCCACGCTTCCTGCGCCGCGCCGAGCATCGTGCGCGAGGGATCCGCGAGCGCCGGGCAGCGTTTGGCGTCGAGTACCGTGGAGCCGCCTTTTCTCGACGGGCAGACCTGCGGCGCGCGGTACTGGCGGTCGTCGAGCACGAAAAAGCTCGCGAGGCGTCCCCAGGGCTGCACCGTGTAGATGCGCATCTCCGATGCGCCCGGGCGCATCGAGGCGGGCAGCGGCATGTGCTCGTAGAAGGCGCGGTAGGCTGCCGCGCGGCGCGCGAGAAATTGCTCTCTCGGCAGGCCGTCCTCCGGCACGTCGTTGGCGTAGTCGTTGTCGACCTCGTGGTCGTCCCAGGTCGCGATCCAGGGGCAGGCGAGATGCGAGCGCTGCAGGTCCGGATCGCGCTTGTAGAGCGCGTAGCGTGCGCGGTATTCGTCGAGCGTATAGGGCTCGCCCGCGTCGTGCTTGCGCACGTGCTCGCGCCCCCAGGACGACTCGTAGATGTAGTCGCCGAGAAAGGCGATGAGATCCAGGTCGTCGGCCGCGAGATAGCGATGCGCCGTGAACCAGCCCTGCTCGTACTGCTGGCAGGAGGCGAAGGCGAAGCGCAGGCGCGACACCGCCGCATCAGGCGCCGGCGACGTGCGCGTGCGCCCGACCGGGCTCGCGGCGTCGCCCGCGCGAAACCGGTACCAATACCAGCGGTCGGGTTCGAGGCCGCGCGCCTCCACGTGCACCGCATGCGCCCAATCCGGATGCGCCTCGGCGCTTCCCGAGGCGACGACGCGCTGCATCGCTTCGTCCGCGGCGATCTCCCAGCGCACGCCGATCGGCGCGGGCGCGAGCGGGCCGAGCAGCCGCGTCCACAGCACCATGCCGTCCGGGCGCGGGTAGCCCGAGGCGACGCCGAGCTGGAACGGGTCTTGCGCGAAGCGCGGCTTCTCCAGCTGCGCGCAGGCCGGCACGGAATGCGAAACACCGAGCGCGGCGAGCGCCTGGAGGAAGCGGCGGCGACGGGACATGCGCATAGAATAGCGGTTCCAGATGACGGAGCGTTGAATGATCCATTTCGTCGTGCACGAGGAAGGCGACGGCGTCGGCGTCGTGGTGGTGGAAGGCGTGAAGAAGGGCCAGGAGCTCGTCGGCTGGATCATGGAGGACGACAAGGAGCTCCGGATCACCGCGCGCAGCGACATCCCGATCGGCCACAAGCTCGCGCTGAAGGACTACCGGCCCGGCGACACGGTGATCAAGTACGGCGTCGACATCGGCAAGGTGGTGGCGCCGATCGCGCGCGGCGAGCACACGCACGTGCAGAACCTGAAGACGAAACGCTGGTAGAGGCGGATGGCAGGCATGGACCTGAAGAAGGCGAGTTTCTGGGGCTACAAGCGCGAGAACGGCCGCGTCGGCGTGCGCAATCACGTCCTGATCCTGCCGGTGGACGACCTGTCGAACGCCGCGGCGCAGGCGGTCGAGAACAACGTCAAGGGCGCGATGGCGATCCCGCATCCCTACGGCCGGCTGCAGTTCGGCGCCGACCTCGACCTGCACTTCCGCACGCTGATCGGCACCGGCTGCAACCCGAACGTCGCCGCCGTGGTGGTGATCTGCATCGAGGACGGCTGGGCGAAGAAGGTCGCCGACGGCATCGCGGCGACCGGCAAGCCGGTCGCCTATTTCGGCATCGAGCAGCACGGCGATCACGACACCATCATGCGTGCCTCTAAGAAGGCGAAGGAATACGTGCAGTGGGCCTCCGAGCTGCGCCGCGAGGAGCGACCGCTCAAGGACCTGTGGGTCTCCACCAAGTGCGGCGAGTCGGACACGACCTCGGGCTGCGGCGCGAACCCGACGGTGGGCAACGCCTTCGACAAGCTGTACCCGCACGGCGTCACGCTCGTGTTTGGGGAGACGACGGAGTTGACGGGCGGCGAGCACCTGGTCGCCGCGCGCTGCCGCAACGACGAGGTGCGCAAGAAGTTCCAGTTCATGTTCGACCGCTACCAGGCGATCATCGACAAGCACAAGACGAGCGACCTGTCGGACTCGCAGCCGACCAAGGGCAACATCGAGGGCGGCCTCACCACCATCGAGGAAAAGGCGCTCGGCAACATCCAGAAGATCGGCCGCAAGTGCATGGTGGACGGCGTGCTCGACAAGGCCGAGTCGCCCACCGGGCCCGGGCTGTGGTTCATGGACTCGTCCTCGGCCGCCGCCGAGATGCTGACGCTGCTCGGCGCCGCCGGCTTCGCGGTGCATTTCTTTCCGACCGGCCAGGGCAACGTGGTCGGCAATCCGATCCTGCCGGTGATCAAGCTGTCGGCGAACCCGCGCACGGTGCGCACGATGAGCGAGCACATCGACGTGGACGTCTCGGGCCTGCTGCGCAAGGAGATGAACCCCGACCAGGCCGGCGACAGGCTGCTCGAGTGCATGTTCCGCACCGCCAACGGCCGCCTTACCGCCGCCGAGGCGCTCGGGCACCGCGAGTTCGTGCTGACGAGGCTCTACGAAAGCGCTTGACGCTTTCGTCCTGCGTGAAAGCGCCTAGTACGACGTACGTCCTGGTCCACGGCGCCTGGCACGGCGGCTGGTGCTGGCGCCGCGTCGCCGACCGGCTGACGGCGGCCGGACACCGCGTGTTCTGCCCCACGCTGACCGGCCTCGGCGAGCGCGCGCACCTGCTCACGCGCGAGGTGAACCTCGGCACGCACATTGCGGATGTCGTCGGGCTGCTCGAGGCCGAGGAGCTGAACGAGGTCGTGCTCGTCGGCCACAGCTACGGCGGCATCGTCATCACGGGCGTCGCAGCGCGCGCCAAGCCGCGGCTGCGTCAGCTCGTGTATCTCGATTCGGCGATCGTCGAGGACGGCGCGACCTGGGCGTCGATCGGCCTGCCGGAGGTGGTCGCCGAGCGCCGCAAGGCGGCACAGGAATCGAGCGGCGGCGTATCGCTGCCCGTGCCGAAGGCCGAGGTCTTCGGCTTGCGCAGGCCCGAGGAGATCGCCTGGGTGCAGCGGCGCCTCACGCCGCATCCGTTCGGCGGGTTCGAGCAGACGATGCGCTGGGGCGGACCGGTCGGCAACAGCTTGCCGAAGGTGTACGTCGATTGCACCGAACCGGCCTACGCGGGCCTTACGCCCGTGAAGGAGCGCTATCGCGGCAAGCCCGGCTGGCCGTTCGTCGAGATCAGGACCGGCCACGACGCGATGGTGAGCGCGCCGGAGGAAACCGCAAAGCTGCTGCTGGGGTTTTCTTGAAGATATTGAAAGTACGCGTCTGGCGCGGCGGCGCAGACGGGGCCTTTCAGCCCTTCGAGGTGCCTCGCCGCGAGAGCCAGACGGTGCTCGACGTCGTCACCTACATCCAGCGCGCGCTGGAGCCCGCGCTCGCCTACCGCTTCGCCTGCCGCGTCGGCATGTGCGGCTCCTGCGCGATGACGGTCAACGGCGTGCCGAGGTGGACCTGCCGGACGCACGTGGACGCCGCCTTGAAGAACGAGGACGAGCTCACCATCGGGCCGCTGCGCAACCTGCCGGTGATCCGCGATCTCGTCACCGACATGCGCGAGTTCTTCGACAAGTGGGCGCGCGCCCGGGGGAACTTCGAAGGGAACAAGACCCGTCGCGACGACTTCGCGAAGGTTCTTCCCCAGAGCGAAGACAGGAAGCAGATCGACGCCGCCATCGAGTGCATCGGCTGCGCGGTGTGCTACGCGAGCTGCGACGTCGTCGCCTGGAACCCGGAATACCTCGGCCCGGCGGCCTTGAACCGCGCGTGGACCTTGATAAAAGACCAAAGAGATCAAAAAGGAAGGGAAAGACTGCGCGCGGTCGCCGGAGATGCCGGCTGCCACGCCTGCCACACGCACCTGAGCTGCACCGAGCGCTGCCCCAAGCACATTTCTCCGACCCGGGGCATTGCCGGCCTGAAGAGGGCGACGATCTTCGCTTTTGCCGGAAGGCCTTCGTGAGCGCAAGGGCGCAAACCTACCTGTGGCTCGCGCAGCGCGCGAGCGCGGCGATCCTGGCGCTCTGCGTCGCCGTGCACCTCGCGACGATGATCTACGCGATTCGCGGCGGCCTGAGCGCCGCCGAGATCCTCGCGCGCACGCGCGGCCACGCCGGGTGGCTCGCGTTCTATTCGACGTTCGTGCTCGCGGTCGCCGTGCATGCGCCGATCGGCCTGCGGCCCGTGCTGGGCGAGTGGCTGCGCTGGCGCGGCGCCTCGCGCGACCTTTGCCTGGCTGCGCTGGCGCTGCTGCTCGCGGGCCTCGGGATGCGCGCGGTGCTCGGGGTGTTCCTGTGAACGGGCATGCTGGAACCTGGGCTGCGCTCGTGCACCGCGTGTCGGGGATCCTGCTCGTGCTTTTCCTGCCGGCGCATTTCATCGCGCTGGGTAGCGCGCTCGAAGGCGCCGCCAACTTTGACTCTTTCCTGGTATGGACGCAACGCCCGTTCGTCAAGTTCGGAGAGTGGGGGATCGTGCTCGCGCTCGCGGCGCACCTGGGCGGAGGGCTGCGGGTGCTCGCGCTGGAGTTCCTGCCCTGGCGCGACTGGCAAAAGAGCCTCGCGGCGGCGGCGGCGGCCGGCGCGATCGCGGTAAGCTTGGCGTTCGCATTGGCCCTCTAGAGGCCTGACGAGGAGGATGGAATGAAGCTACGCAGACTGATCGCGTTCGCGGCAGCGGCCGCGATCGCCGGAGCGGCGCAGGCGCAGGCCTGGCCGCAGAAACCGGTCAAGTTCATCGTGCCGTTCCCGCCCGGCGGCGCGACCGACATCGCCGCGCGGCTGGTGGGCCAGAAGCTGGGCGAGATGTGGGGGCAAACGGTGGTCATCGAGAACCGCGGCGGGGCGGGCGGCGGCGTCGGCGCGGCCGAGGCCGCGAAGTCGGCGCCCGACGGCTATACCTTTTTCTTTCCGTCGGGCTCCGTGATGACGGCGAACCAGCACATCTACGCGAAGATGATCTACGACCCCGAGAAGGACTTCGTGCCGGTGACGAACTGCGTCTCCGGCCCGCAGGTGCTGGTGGTGGCCGCGAATTCGCCCTACAAGTCGGTCAAGGACCTCGTCGACGCGGCGAAGGCGCGGCCGGGCAAGCTCACCTTCGGGCATGCCGGCATCGGCTCGCAGGTCCATCTCGCGGGAGAGAACTTCGTGAGCGCGGCGAAGGTCGACGCGGTGGCGGTGCCCTACAAGGGCGAGGGGCCGGCGCTGAACGACCTTGTCGCGGGGCAGGTGGACTTCATGGTCACCAACGTCGCCGCCGCGATGGGCTTCATCCAGCAGGGCCGCCTGCGCGCGCTCGGTGTGACGAGCAAGACCGAATTCGGCCCGCTGGCCGGGGTGCCGCCGATCGCGAAGACGCTGCCCGGATTCGAGAACGCCGGGTGGTTCGGCATCGTCGCGCCGACCGGCACGCCGAAGGAGATCATCGACAAGGTCTACCGTGACGCGAAGACGGCGATCAACTCCACCGAGATGAAGGCGCGCTTCTACGTGCTCGGGCTCGCGCCGGTGGGCAACTCGCCCGAGGAAATGGGGCGCGCGATGAAGGAAGAGACCGCGCTCTGGGCGCGCGTGGTGAAGGAGCGCAGGATCCAGGTGAAGTGAGAGTCGATCTCCAGCAAGTCGAGGAGGCGGCCAAGGAGCTCTACATCCGGGCGCTGAAGCTGCTGCCGCCCGACGTGAAGCGGGGCTTCGAGCGGCTCGCCGGCGGCGAAACCGACGCGGGCGCGAAGCGCGTGCTCGGCACCATGGTGAGGAACATCGCGGTGGCCGAGGAGCGCTCGAGCCTGCTCTGCCAGGACACGGGCATCCCGATCTACAACGTGCGCATCGGCCGCGGCGTCGAGGTGGACGGCTATGGCCTGCAGGAGGCGATCCGGCGCGGCTGCGCGCGCTCGACGCAGGAATACTCGTTCCGCTCCTCGATCGTGCACCCGACCACGCGCGTGAACGGGCAGACCTCGACGGGACGCGGCGTGCCGATTGTCGATTTTGGGTATCTGGAAGAAGAAAATATTCTTGAAATCGAAATGATTCCCAAGGGTTCCGGCTCGGAGAATAATTCCTGGCTGAAGATGGCGATCCCGGCCGAGGGCGTGGACGCGATCAAGACCTTCGTCGTCGACTGCGTGCTGGAAGCGGGCGGCAAGACCTGCCCGCCGACCATCGTCGGCGTCGGCGTGGGCGGCACCGCGGACCTGTGCCTGCATCTTGCGAAGCGCGCGGCGACGCGGCCGCTCGGCTCGCGCTGCGAAGATCCCGAGGGCGCGAGGCTCGAGGAGGCGCTCACGCCGGCGGTCAACATGCTGGGCGTGGGCCCGCAGGGCCTCGGCGGCGACTCGACCGCGTTCGCCGTGCACGTCGAGACCGCGGCGACTCACATCACCATGAATCCGGTGGCGGTCAACATGCAGTGCCACTCGGCGCGCCGTGCGCGTGCGACCTTCCGTCCGGGGGGAATCGAGTATGGCTTCTAGGTTTGTCCTCCTTTCGATTCTGCTTTTCGCTGCGCAGGTCGGTTTCGCCGTTGAAGTGGCAGGCGTCAAGCTTCCGGAAGAAGATCAGAAACTTGTCCTCAACGGCGCGGGCCTGCGCAAGCGGGTGTTCTTCCAGGTCTACGTGATCGGCCTGTACCTGCCCGAGAAGAAGACCGCCGCGGCGGAGGCGATCGGCGCGGCGGGCCCGAAGCGCATTGCGATGCACATGCTGCGGGATGTCGGCGCCGACCAGTTCGGCGGCGCGCTCACCGACGGCATGAAGGACAACAACGGCGAAGCCGAAATGAAGGCCCTGCAGCCGCGCATCCAGCAGCTGCTCGCGGCGATGAACGAAATGAAGGAAGCGAAAAAGGGCATGCGGATCACGCTGGACTGGGTGCCCGCGGCCGGCACGCAGCTCACGGTGGACGGCAAGCCCTCGGGCGCGCCGATTCCCGGCGAAGACTTCTACCGCGCGCTGCTCAGGATCTGGCTGGGCGAGCGCCCGGTGCAGGACGATCTGAAGAAGGCGCTGTTGGGCGAAATGAGCGGGTCGAAACCCTGACATGGCGCACCACGTTCTGCAACCGCCGATCAGCGAGGCGCAGGCGCGCGCGCTGCGCGTGAATGACACCGTGACCCTCGATGGCACTCTGTACGGCATCCGCGACGCGACGCAGATCCACATGTTCGACCGCGGGCGCAAGACGCGCTTCGACCTCGCCGGCCACGCCGTCATCCACACCGCTCCGAATGTGAAGAAGGTGAAGGCGGACGCCGCGAACCCCGCCGGCTATGCCCCGGTCTGCGTAGGCACCACGACCAGCGACCGCATGGAGCGCTTCACGCGCCCGCTCATGAGCCGGTACGGCATTCGCCTGGTGATCGGCAAGGGAGGCTTGCGCGAAGATTCGCTGAAAGCCTTCGGCGACATCGGCGGCGCCTACCTGGCGATCGTCGGCGGCGCGGCCGCGCTGGAGACGACCTGGATCGAGGCGATCGAGGACGTGGACCTGGACGACCTGCACCCCGAATCGCTGTGGAGATTCCGCGTGCGTGGCTTCGGCCCGCTGGTGGTCGCGATGGACAGCCACGGCGGCAGTCTGTACGCGCTCGTGAAGGGCGACGCGCGCGCCCGGCGCGCCCAGGCGCTCGCCAGTCTCGGCGTGAAGTCGTAATAGAATCATCGGCACAAAAGGGAGGAGTCAGGATGTCCATCATTCGCACCGCGGTCGCCTTGCTGATGGCGCTGGCCGGAAACGCGCAGGCGCAGAACATTTCGATCGCTACCGGCGGCACCGGCGGCGTCTATTACCCTCTCGGCGGCGGCCTTGCCGCGGTGCTTTCGAAATACGTACCCGGCATGCAGGCGACCGCCGAGGTGACGGGCGGCTCGGTCGCCAACCTGCAGCTGATCGGCACCGGCAAGCCCTACCTCGCGTTCACGCAGGCCGACGCGGCGATCGACGCGCTCAAGGGCCAGGACAAGTTCGCCGGCAAGCCCGTCCCCGTGCGCACGCTCGCGGTGCTGTATCCGAACCGCATGCACGTGGTTTCGATCGAGGGCACGGGCATCACGAAGATCACGGACATGAAAGGCAAGCGCGTTTCGACCGGCTCGTCCGGCAGCGCGACCGAGGTGTTCGCCTTCCGCGTGATCGAGGCTGCGGGCCTGGACAAGGACAAGGACATGAAACGCGAGCGGCTCGGCGTCGCCGAATCGGTGAATGCGCTCAAGGACCACAAAATCGACGCATTCTTCTGGGTCGGCGGCCTGCCGACGGCGGGCGTGACCGATCTTGCCAATTCGCCGGGCGTGAAGATCAAGATGATCGACATCGCCCACCTGGTGCCGGCGATGACCAAGAAGTACGGCAACATCTATATCAAGGACGTGATCCCGCAGAGGACCTACAAGGGCATGGACGCGGACAACCAGGCCGCTACGGTGACGAACCTGCTCGCCGTGCACAAGGACATGGACGACAAGACGGCTTATGCGATCGTCAAGGCGCTCTGGGAGCACCGCGTCGACCTGGTGCGCGTGCATGCCGAGGCGGTCAACATCAAGCCCGAGAATCAGAAAGCCGCGGCATCGTCGATTCCCTGGCATCCCGCGGCAATCCGGTATTTCGCGGAGCAGGGCATCAAGATCCAGTGAGGCCGCGCGGGCTCCGGAGCCCCGTCCAGAGCGCTGGCGGGGCTTTTCTTTTGGGGGGATGAATGAGCGACGACGCCACGCTGCTGCACAAGCCCGCCGCCGAGATCAGCGCCGAGGCGCTCGAACGCGCGGAAAGGATGATCGAGCAGGAAGAGGGCATCCAGAACAGGCTTTCGGGATGGCTGGGCGCATTCGTCACCGCGGTGGCGGTCGTGATGTCGCTATTCCACCTGTACACCGCTTACGCCATCGTGCGACCCGAGCATCTCCGCTCGATCCACCTCGCGTTCGTGCTGTTCCTGGTGTATCTCATCTTCCCGGTAGCGAAGCGCTTCCGCCACCGCGTCATGTGGTGGGACTGGCTGCTGGCGATCGCTGGCGTCGCAACCACGGTCTACCTGATCGCGGGCGGCGATGATTTCTTCGACCGCTCCATCGTGCCGAACGACTGGGACATCGCCTTCGGCGTGGCGCTGGTGCTGCTGATCCTGGAGGCGATGCGGCGCACCACCGGCTGGATCCTGCCTTTCGTCACCGGCTGTTTCCTTCTGTACGCGTTCTTCGGCGAAATCCTGCCGGCGCCGTGGACGCACAAGGACTACGAGATTCCGCGCCTGGTCGGCCACATGTACATGACGCTCGAGGGCATCTACGGCACGGCGATCAGCGTTTCCTCCACGCTCATCATCCTGTTCACGATCTACGGCGCATTCCTGCAATTCTCCGGCGCCGGCAAGTTCTACATCGATTTCTCGTTCGCGGCCATGGGCGGCAAGCCGACCAGCGCCGGGCGCACCGTGACGCTCGCCTCGTTCCTGCTCGGCGGCCCTTCGGGATCCGGCGTCGCGACGACGGTGACGCTGGGCGCGGTGGCGGCGCCGATGCTCGCCAAGGTCGGCTACAGCAAGGACGAAGCGGGAGGACTGCTTGCCGCGGGCGGCCTGGGGGCGATCATCTCGCCGCCGGTTCTCGGCGCCGCCGCATTCATCATCGCGGAGTTCCTGAAGATATCGTACCTGGACGTCGTGCTGATGGCGACGATTCCGACCTGCCTGTACTACCTCGCGCTGTTCATCATGGTGGAGATCGACGTGCGCAAGTTCGGCATGAAGGACGTGCTGTTCGAGCAGGTCGAGTCGGCCTGGAGCCTTACGCGGAAGTACTGGTTCCATTTCCTGTCGCTGGTCTCGATCGTCGCCTTCATGCTGATGGGCTTTTCCCCCGAGCTGTCGGTGTTCTGGGCGACCATCGTGGCCCTGGTCACGAGCTTCCTGCATCGAGATTGCGCGGTGATTTCCTATGATGTGTTCCAGGGCAAGGCGCCCGTCTGGCGCGGCATCGCGGGCTCCGGGCTGGTCAAGGCGCTCGAAGGCGGATCGCGCGCGGTCCTCAACGTCGCGGCGACCTGCGCGGGCGCGGGGCTGATCGTCGGCGTGGTGACGCTCACGGGCCTGGGCCTCAAGTTCAGCTCGATCGTGCTTGCTTACGCCGGCAATTCGCTGCTGCTTACGGCGATCTACACCTCGCTCATCGTCTGGATCGTGGGGCTCGCGGTGCCGGTGACGGCCAGCTACATCATCTGTGCGGTGATTGCCGCACCGGCGCTGATCGCGCTGCAGGTGCCCGAATACGCGGCGCACATGTTCATCTTCTATTACGCGGTGCTGTCGGAGGTTTCGCCGCCGACGGCGCTGTCGCCGTTCGCCGCCGCCGCGATCACCGGCGGCGACCCCTACAAGACCACGCTGCAGTGCTGGAAGTACACCGCGCCGGCCTTCCTCGTGCCGTTCATGTTCGTGCTCGATCCGAGCGGCCTGGGGCTGCTGCTCACGGGCTCGATCAAGACGCTCGGCAACGCGGACTGGGGCTCGATCGCCTTGGTCACCCTCACCGCGGCGATCGGCATCGCGGCGCTCGCCGGCGGTCTGCAGGGCTGGCTGCTCAAGCGCACCAACCTCGCCGAGCGCCTCATGCTGGTGGTCGCCGGCTTCCTGCTGGTATATCCGAAAGCATCGTTCGATGCCTTCGGCTTCGCGCTGTTCGCGCTGGTGGTGACGATGCAGTGGCTGCGCAAGGACGGCGCGCCGGCGCGGGCGGGCGCGTGAGCGCGCGCAAAGCCGCGATCGTCACCGGCGGCGGCACCGGCGTCGGCGCCGCGACCGCGCTGCTGCTCGCGCGGCGCGGCTACGACATCCTCGTCAACTACTCGAAGAGCGAGGCCGAGGCGCGCGCAAGCGAGCAGGCCTGCCGCGCGGCGGGCGCCGACGCGCTGCTCGCGCAGGGCGACGTCGCCGAGGACAAGGACTGCCGCAGGATGGTCGAGGCGGCGGTCTCGCGCTGGGGCAGGCTCGATGTACTCGTCAACAACGCGGGCATCAGCACCTTCACCGGTTCGGGCAACTGGGAAGCGCTCGATGCGGCCGTGTTCCAGCGCATCTACGCGGTCAACGTGCTGGGCGCCTTCCAGATGGTGCGCGCGGCGGCGCCGCACCTCAAGGCCGCGCGCGGCGCGATCGTCAACGTGTCGTCGATCGCCGGCGCGCTCGGCATCGGCTCGGCGGTTCCCTACATCGCGTCCAAGGGCGCGCTCAATTCGCTGACCCTGCACCTTGCGCGCGCTCTGGCGCCCGAGGTGCGCGTCAACGCCGTCTGCCCGGGCATGATCACGACGCGCTGGTTCACGCGCGGCATCGGCGAGGAGGCGACGCGCAAGCTCCGATCCGCCTACGAGGCGAGCGCTCCGCTCGCGACCGCCTGCACCGCCGAGGACGTCGCCGAAGCGGTCGTCTGGCTCGCCGACGGCGCGCGCACCGTCACGGGAGAGCTGGTCCTGCTCGACTCCGGCGTGCACCTCGGCACGGCGATGCGCGCGGTGGTGCCGCCGCGCAGCTGAGAAGCGGCACGCGATGCCGGCCTGGCGCGAGCAGACGACCGATGTCCTGATCCTCGGATCGGGCGGCGCGGGGCTGTTCGCGGCGCTGCACGCGCACCAGGCCGACCCCTCGCTCGCGATCACGGTGGCGGTGAAGGGACTGCTCGGCAAGTGCGGCTGCACGCGCATGGTGCAGGGCGGCTACAACGTGGCGCTCGCGAAGGAGGACTCCGTAGAGCGCCACTTCATGGACACCATCGAGGGCGGCAAGTGGCTGCCCGACCAGGAACTCGCCTGGAAGCTCGTGACGCTCGCAATCGAGAGAATCCGCGAGCTCGAGAACGAGCTGGGCTGCTTCTTCGACCGCAACCCGGATGGCACCGTGCACCAGAAGGCCTTCGCCGGGCAGACCTTCGACCGCACGGTGCACAAGGGCGACCTCACGGGCATCGAGATCATCAATCGCCTCGCCGAGCAGGTGTGGGCCCGGAAGATCCACAGGCTCGAGGAGTTCAGGGCCGTGGAGCTGATCAAGGACAAGAGCCGATCGGCGATCGCCGGCGTGCTGTTCATCGACATGCGCACGGGCGAGTACCAGCTCGTGCGCGCGAAGGCCGTGCTGATCGCCACGGGCGGCGGGCCGACGATGTACAAGTTCCACACGCCCTCGGGCGACAAGAGCTGCGACGGCCTGGCGATGGCGCTGCGCGCGGGGCTGCCGCTGCGCGACATGGAAATGGTGCAGTTCCACCCGACCGGGCTCTACGCGGGCACGCACACGCGCATGACGGGCACCGTGCTGGAGGAAGGCCTGCGCGGCTCGGGCGGCTACCTGCTCAACGGTGCCGGGGAGCGCTTCATGCCCCAGTACGATCCCAGGGCCGAGCGCGCGACGCGAGACGTCGTTTCTCGCGCGATGTATTCGGAGATGCGCAGGGGCAACACCACTCCGAACGGGGGCCTCTACATTTCCATGGGGCACCTCGGGCGCGATCGCGTGGCGCGCGAATTCAAGGGCATGGTCGAGCGCTGCGCCGACTGCGGCTTCGACCTCGCGGGCGGCCTGGTCGAGGTCGTGCCGACCGCCCACTACATGATGGGCGGCGTGGAGTTCGCGCCCGACTGCAGCACCGCGCTGCGGGGCCTTTTCGTGGCGGGCGAGGACGCGGGAGGCGTACACGGCGCCAACCGCCTCGGCGGCAACGGCGTTGCGAACTCCACGGTATTCGGCGCCGTCGCGGGCGACACCATGGCAGAGTGGGTGAACAAGGAGGACGATTTCTGGGATCCGGATCTTTCCCAGGTCGAAGAAGCGATTGCCGGGAGCGAGAAGCCCTTCATGGCAAAGGCGTCCCTGATAGAACCGATCCGCGAGCGGCTCTACGAGACGATGTGGAGCAAGGTCGGCATCATTCGCGAAGAAGCCGTACTTCGCTCCGCCCTGTCCGACCTGAAATCACTCGGGGAGGAGCTCGATCGCGCAGGCGTCGCCGACGCGAACCGCGCCTTCAACCTGACCTGGCACGATTGGCTGAACCTGAAGAGCCTCGTGCAGGTGAGCCGCGTGATCGCCGAGGCGGCGCTTGCGCGCACCGACTCGCGCGGCGCGCACTTTCGAGAGGACTTTCCCGAGACCGGAGCGCTCGAGCGTTCCGCTTTCACGAGCGCGCGGCAGAACGGCGAGGCGCTCGAGATCTCGATGAGGCCCGTCGCCTTCACGCGCGTGAAGCCGGGCGAGACGCTGCTGCAGAGCGTCGCCTAGGCGTCGGCGACCTTGAGTACCAGCTTGCCGAAGTTCTCGCCGCTGAACAGCTTGTTCATCGTCGCGGGAAAATTCTCGATGCCCGGAACGATGTCTTCCCTCGAGATGAACTTCCCTTCCTTCATCCACTGCGCGATCTGCCCGATCGCTTCGCCGTAGCGCTCGGCGTAGTCGAACACCACCATGCCCTGCATGCGCGCGCGCGCCACCAGAAGCATCATGTAGTTGCTCGGTCCCTTGACGGGCGTGGTGTTGTTGTACTGCGAGATCGCGCCGCAGATCACGATGCGCGCGTGCTTGTTGATGCGCGTGAGCACGACATCCAGGATCTCGCCGCCGACGTTGTCGAAGTAGACATCCACGCCCTTCGGGCAGTGCTGCTTCAGGCCGGAGCGAATTGCTTCCTGTACGTTGCCCGCCTTGTAGTCGATGCAGGCGTCGAACTTGAGCTCGTTCACGACGAAGTCGCATTTCGCCTTGCCGCCGGCAATGCCGACCACGCGGCAGCCCTTGATGCGCGCCACCTGGCCGACGGTCTGGCCTACGGCGCCCGCGGCGCCCGAGACGACCACCGTTTCGCCTTGCTTCGGCTGACCGACCTCGAGCAGGCCGAAGTAGGCGGTCATGCCCGGCATGCCGAGCGCGTTCAGCCACTGCGCGGGCGTGCCGAGCCGCGGGTCGATCTTGTGCAGGTTGAACTTCTTCGCGTCGCCGACGAGGCAGTATTCCTGGATGCCGAAGCCGCCGCCGACGAGGTCACCCGCGGCGAAAGCGGCATTCCGTGACGCCACGACCTTGCCGATGCCGCCCGCGCGCATCACCTCGCCGATGCCCACCGGCGGGATGTAGCTGCGTCCCTCGTTCATCCAGCCGCGCATCGCCGGGTCGAGCGAAAGCATGAGCACCTTGACCAGGACCTGCCCTTCGGCGGGGTCCGCCACGGGCTCGGTGGTCATCTGCCAATCGCTCGCCTTCGCCATGCCCACCGGCCGCGCAGCGAGCCGGAACTGCCGGTTCTGCAGCGCCATCAGCCCAGGTGCTTCCTGAAGAACTCGATCGTCCGGCCGCGCGCGAGCTTGGCGGCCTCGGCGTTCCAGGAGCCGCGCTGGTCGCAATTGAAGCCGTGGCCCGCGCCCGCGTAGAAGTGCGCGGTGATCTCCGGGTGCTTGGCCGCGATCTCCTTCGACTGCGCGAGCGTCGGCGACTGGTCCTGCTCGCCGAAGTGGCACATCGTGGGAACCTTGGGCTTCTCGTTGATGAAGTTCGGCATGCCGCCGCCGTAGTAGGGCACCGCGCAGGCGAGGCCCTTTGCCTGCGCCGAGGCGAGCCAGGTCACCGTGCCGCCGTAGCAGTAGCCTACGATGCCGACCTTGCCGCCCTTCTTCGCCTCGCCGATCGCCGCCTCGACGTCGAGGATCGCCTGCTTCCAGTCGAGCTTCTGCATGATTGCGCGGCCGGCCTCGATCTCCGGTGCCGAGTAGCCGGTGTCGTAATCGCGCTGCACTCGGTCGAACATCGCGGGCGACACCGCGAGATAGCCGTCCGCGGCGAAGCCGTCGGCCGTCTGCTGGATGTGGCTGTTGACGCCGAAAATCTCCGGAATCACGACCACGCCGCCGCGCGGCTTGCCCGAGGGCTGCGACACGAAGGCCGCGAGCTTGTGCCCGTCGGCCGCCTTCAATTCGGTGAATTTGCCCATCACGATCCTCCTTTATCTAGAATGAATATTATGAAGAAAAAGCCGGAGGAATTGCTGCGCCTCGCGCGAACCGCGCTGGAAAAAGCGGGCGCGCACGCGGCGATGGCGGAGGCCGCGGCACGGCACCTCCTGCGCGCCGAGGAGCACGGCCTGCCCACGCACGGCATGTCGCGCGTGCCCTTTTACTGCGGCTTCCTGAAGAACCGCCGGGCCGACGGCGCGGCGCGGCCGAGGATGGTCGCCGACAAGGCCTCGGTCTGCCTCATCGACAATCGCGACGGGCTGCCCTACGAGTCGGCCGCCTGGGCGATCGAGGAGGCGATCCAGCGCGCGCGCCGCAACGGCATCGCGTTCGCGGGCATCACCAACAGCGCGCACGTCGGCGTGCTCGGCATCCACCTGCTGCCGGTCGCGGCCGCGGGCATGGTCGGCGTCGCCTTCACGAATTCGCCCGCGGCGATTCCCGCCTGGGGCGGGAAGAAGGCGCTGTTCGGCACCGACCCGGTCGCGTTCGCGTTTCCGCGCAAGGGCGGCGATCCGCTCGTCATCGACCTCGCGCTCACGACCGTGGTGCGCGGCAAGATCATGATGGCGATGCAGAAGGGCGAGAAGATCCCCGAGGGCTGGGCGCTCGACCGCGACGGCAGCCCCACCACCGATCCGAAGGAGGCGATCGAGCACGGCAGCCTGTTTCCGATCGGCGGCGCGAAGGGCGCGATGCTCGCGCTCGCGTTCGAGCTCATCTGCACGGCGCTCACGGGCGCCGCGATCGGCACCGAGGCCGATTCGTTCTTCTCCGAGCAGGGCAACAAGCCGAGGATCGGTCACGCGTTCCTGGCGATCGACCCGGGCGCGCTCGCCGGGCGCGAGAAGTACTTCGAGCGCGTGGAGACCGTGGTCGCGACGATGCTCAGGGACGCGGGCGTGCGGCTGCCGGGCGCGCGCCGCTTCGCCGCCGAGCGCAGGCAGCGCGCCGATGGCATCGAGATCGCGAGCGACCTGCTGGGCAAGATCGAGGCGCTGGCCGCCTGAGCATGCGCTGGGACGCGGTCATCGAGTTCCCGAAGATGAAGGTCGCGATCGCGACCCGTGACGAGAGAGTCTCGGGCATCCGCTATTTGCCTCTGGTTTCCGAAAGCAAGGATCCCCAAAATGCGCTCGCCGAACGTGCGGTGCGGCAGCTGGAGCGCTACCGCGAGGACCCGGACGCGAAATTCGACCTGCCGCTGCTCATCGAGGGCAGCGAGTTCCAGCGCCGGCTCTGGGACGCGCTCTGCGAGATCCCGCGCGGCCGCACGCTGACCTACGGCGAGATGGCGCGCAAGCTCGGCGGCGCCGATTTCGAGTCCGCGCGCGCCGTCGGCCAGGCCTGCGGCGACAACCGCCTGCCGATCGTGATTCCGTGCCACCGCGTGGTGGCCGCCGACGGGCTCGGCGGCTTCGGCCACTCGACGGGCGGCATCCTGCTCGAGGCCAAGCGCTGGCTGCTCATGCACGAGGCGCGCGCCGACGAGTTCGTGCTGCGGTCCCAGGGATGAGCTGCGGCCCGGAATCCGCCGCGCTGCTCGACGCTTTCGCCGACGCGCTGTGGCTCGAGGACGGGCTCGCGAAGAACACGCTCGCCTCGTACCGGCGCGACCTCGAGCAGCTCGCCGCGTTCCTCGGGAGGACGCCGCTCGCGCAGGCGGGCGAGGAGGACCTGTTCCGCTTCTTCGCCGTGCGCCGCGGGCGCGCCTCCAGCGCCGCGCGCATGCTCTCGACCCTGAAGCGCTTCTACGGCTGGTGCCTGCGCGAGCGCAGGATCAAGGCCGATCCCACCCTGCGCATCGATCCGCCGAAGCGCGCGCCGCGCTTTCCGAAGACGCTCTCGGAGGCCGATGTCGAGGCGCTGCTCGCCGCGCCGGACGCGGGCGCGCCGCTCGGCCTGCGCGACCGGGCGATGATCGAGGTGCTCTACGCGGCCGGCCTGCGCGTCTCCGAGCTCGTGGGCCTGAGGCTGTTCGAGGCGAACCTGGACGCCGGCGTGCTGCGCATCCTCGGCAAGGGCTCGAAGGAAAGGCTCGTGCCGCTCGGCGAGGAGGCGGTGGAATGGCTGAAGAAATATCTTGCGGATTCGAGAAAGCGGATCCTCGGGAGGAGAACGAGCGATTTCCTCTTCGTTACCGGCCGCGGGGCGCCCATGACGCGCCAGGCATTCTGGCAGAACCTCAAGCGCTACGGCGCGCGCGCGGTGCCGAGCAAGCCGCTGTCGCCGCACGTGCTGCGCCACGCCTTTGCCACCCACCTCATCAACCACGGCGCCGACCTGCGCGCGGTGCAGATGCTGCTCGGGCACGCCGACATTTCGACCACGCAGATCTACACGCACGTCGCGCGCGAGCGCCTGAAAGCGCTGCACGCCAAGCATCATCCACGGGGTTGACCTGCATGGCCGACACGCCCGCGACGATGTTCCTCAAGGCGAACAAGGTCGCCTACACGGAACATGAATATGAGTACGTGGAGCACGGCGGCACGGAAGTCTCGGCGAGCTCGCTCGGCGTGGACGAGCACCAGGTCGTGAAGACGCTGGTGATGCAGGACGAGGCCGCGAAGCCGCTCATCGTGCTGATGCACGGCGACAGGAAGGTCTCGACCAAGAATCTCGCGCGCCAGGCGGGCCGCAAGCGCATCGAGCCCTGCAAGCCTGAGGTCGCTCAGCGCCACTCGGGCTACCAGGTGGGCGGCACGTCGCCCTTCGGCACGAGGAAGAAGATGCCGATCTTCGTGGAGCGGACGATCCTCGATCTTCCCAGGATCTACGTCAATGGAGGACGGCGCGGCTTCCTGGTCGGGATCGACCCGAAAGAACTGAACAAGGTCGATCCGCTACTTGTCGACGCCGCGCTGGATTGATACGCCTACGAATTTGGCGTTGGGCAGGATGCCGATCTTGGAGGCGGTGACCTTCACCCAGGGCGCCTTGAAATCCTCCAGCAGGAGCTTCGCGACGCGGTCGGCGAGGGTCTCGACGAGCCGGAAGTGCTGGGAGGCGCCGAGCGCCTTGATCCGGAGGGAGACCTGCTCGTAGTCGATGGTGTCGGCGACCTTGTCGCTCGCGAACACCTTCTTGCCCGGGATGCCGATGTCGAGGTCGATCGAGACGGTCTGCGGCACGAAGCGCTCGCGCTTGTGGATGCCGATGAGGACTTCGACGCGCAGGTCGCGGATCACGATGGTGTCCATGCGCGCAGATTATAGAATCCGGGACCTGTGCCGCCCGAACTGCAGACCCTGATCGTCGCGCTCGCCGCCTACGCGCTCGGCTCGATCTCCTTCGCCGTGCTCGTGAGCCGGCTCATGGGGCTGCCCGACCCGCGCAGCTACGGTTCCAGGAACCCCGGCGCGACCAACGTGCTGCGCTCGGGCAGCAAGCTCGCGGCCGTGCTTACGCTGGCGGGCGACACGGGCAAGGGCGCGCTCGCGGTGGGGCTCACGGTGCTTGTCACGGGCGAATCGCCGATCGCGGGGTACGACGCGCCGATCGCGGGTGCGATGGCGCTGCTCGGGCACCTCTATCCCGCGTTCCACGCCTTCAAGGGCGGCAAGGGGGTCGCCACCGCGGCGGGCGTGCTGCTCGCGCTCAATCCCTGGCTCGGCGTGGGGGCGCTCGCCACGTTCGCCGTCCTCATCGCGTTCTTCCGCATCGTCTCTCTGGCGTCGATGACGGCGGCCGTGTTCGCGGTGTACTGGTCCTGGTTCCTGTTCGGCCTGGCGCCGGTCACGCCTGCGGTGGGCGCGATTGCGCTGTTAGTTGTGTGGCGCCACCGCGACAATATCCTGCGGCTCGTGCAAGGCACGGAGCCCAGACTCGGAGCGAAAAAGACATGAAGACCCTGATTCTCGGCGCGGGCGCGGTGGGCGGCTACTTCGGCGGCCGCATGGTGCAGGCGGGCGCGGACGTCACGTTCCTCGTGCGGCCCGCGCGCGCTGCGCTGCTCGCGCGCGACGGCCTGCGCATCGAGAGCAAGGCGGGCGGCGATCTCAAGCTCGCGCCCAACTGCGTGACCGAGGCGCAGGTGAGGCCCGATTACGACGTGGTGCTCTTCACCGCCAAGGCCTACGACCTGGCGGGCGCGATCGACGCGATCGCACCCGCGATGGCGGGCGATCGCGGCTACATCCTGCCGCTGCTGAACGGCATGTCGCACCTGGATGTGCTCGACGCGCGCTTCGGGCGCGAGCGCGTGCTGGGCGGCGTCGCCTACATCGCCTCGATGCTCGCGCCCGACGGCGCCATCCGGCACTTGAACGACCTGCACCGCGTCGCGTTCGGGCCGCGCGCCGCGGGCCAGAAGGCGGTCTGCGGCGCTCTCTCGGCGGCCCTGAAGGGCGTGAAGTTCGACTGGAAGCAGCTCGAGGACGTCGAGCAGGCGATGTGGGACAAGTGGGTGCTGCTCGCGACGCTCGCCGGCATCACCTGCCTCATGCGCGCGGCGGTGGGCGACATCGTGGCCACCGGCGCGGGCGAGAAGCTCACGCTCGCGCTGCTCGGCGAGTGCGCTGCGGTCGCCCGGGCGGAAGGCCATGCGACCCCCGAGGCCGCGATGCAGAACTACCGCGGCATGCTCACGCAGAAGGGCTCGGCGTTCACTGCCTCCATGCTGCGCGACGTGGAGTCGGGCGGCCGCGCCGAGGGCGAGCACATCCTCGGCGCGCTGCTCGCGCTGGCGCGCAAGCACGGCACCGCGGCGCCGGTGCTGGAGATGGCCGCGACGAACCTGGAAGCCTACGCGGCCCGAAGGAATCGCGAGAGGGCTAGCGGATCGAAGCCAGGTCCCAGCGGGGACGCACGCTGAACGCCGGGCCGGCGGATGCCGGCTTGCCCGCTTGCAGCCGCCGCGCGGCGGCGAAGGCGATCATCGCGCCGTTGTCGGTGCAGAGCTCGGGCTCGGGGTAGAACACGTCGAAGCGGGCTTCGCGCCCCTTCGCGTCGAGCGCCGCGCGCAGCTGGCGATTCGCGCCGACGCCGCCCGCGACCACGAGCTGGGCGAGTCCCGTGCGCTGCATCGCGAGTGCGCACTTGGCCACCAGCACCTCGACCACTGCGTCGACGAAGCTGCAGGCAAGGTCCGGGCGGGATGGATTCGATTCCTTCTTCAGCAGCGTGAGGACGGCCGTCTTCAAGCCTGAAAAACTGAATTCGAGATCGCCGCTATGGATCATCGGGCGAGGGAGCTTGTAGCGGCCGGGCAGACCTGAATCCGCGAGACGGGAGAGCGCCGGACCGCCGGGATAGCCCAGGCCGAGGAGCTTCGCGATCTTGTCGAAGGCCTCGCCCGCCGCGTCGTCCTGCGTCTCGCCGAGCAGCTCGTAGTCGCCAACGCCGCGCACGCGCATCAGCTGCGTATGGCCGCCCGACACGAGCAGCGCAACGAAGGGGAAACGCGGCGCCCTCGCGGCCAGCAGCGGGGACAGCAGGTGGCCCTCCAGATGGTGGATGCCGATCGCCGGAACGCCGAGCGCGAGCGCGAGGCCGCGCGCGAAGGCGGCGCCCGCGAGCAGCGCGCCCGCGAGGCCCGGGCCCTCGGTATGGGCGACCGCCTGCAGGTCCCCGATCCGGCGCCCGGCGCGCTCGAAGACCTGGCGCGCGAGGGGCACGAGCCGGCGCAGGTGGTCGCGCGAGGCGAGCTCGGGCACCACGCCCCCGTAGGCCTCGTGCATCGCCACCTGCGAATGGACCGCATGCGCGAGCAGTCCCCCGGCCGCGTCGTCGTAGAGCGCCAGGCCGGTCTCGTCGCAGGAGGTCTCGACCCCGAGGATCAGCATCGGCCCGATTTTGCCCGAAACATGCCCGAAACTTCCGTGGAATCCGGGGCTTCTGCTACAATGCGCGCCTTTTCCGGATTCCGGGGACTGAATGCCGACCGTACGCATCAAGGAAAACGAGCCCTTCGAAGTGGCGATGCGCCGCTTCAAGCGCACCGTGGAGAAGACCGGGCTGCTCACCGAGCTGCGCGCCCGCGAGTACTACGAGAAGCCCACCACCGAGCGCAAGCGCAAGCTCGCCGCGGCCGTGAAGCGCCACCACAAGCGCCTGCGCAGCCAGCTGCTGCCGAAAAAGATGTACTGAGGAGTTCGCCTGGAATAACCGAAAACGCCTCGGCCTCCCCGGGGCGTTTTGATTTCATGAATTTGAAAAACAAGATAACGGACGACATGAAGGCCGCGATGCGGGCCAAGGAAACGGCTCGCCTGTCGACGATCCGGCTGCTGCTCGCGGCGATGAAGCAGAAGGAAGTGGACGAGCGCGTCGAGCTGCAGGACGCCGACGTGCTGCAGATCATCGAGAAGATGGTCAAGCAGCGGCGCGAGTCGATCGCGCAGTTCGAGAAGGCGGGCCGGCAGGACCTCGCCGACGGCGAGAAGGCCGAGATCGCGGTGCTCACCGGCTACCTGCCGCAGCAACTTGCCGATGCCGAAGTCGCGGAGGCGGTCGCCGCGGCGATCAGGGAAAGCGGCGCCGCCGGCCCGAAAGACATGGGAAAAGTCATGGGCTTGCTGAAGTCGCGGCTCGCGGGCCGCACCGACATGGGCAAGCTTTCGGGCCTGGTGAGGTCAAAACTCCAGGGCTAGCGCCTACAATCGGGGGTCCGGAACGATCCCCCGAAGTGATACCTGAGAGTTTCAAGCAGGATCTCCTCAACCGCGTCGACGTCGTCGAGGTGGTCGGCCGCTACGTGCGGCTGAAGAAGGCGGGCGCGAATTTCCAGGGCCTGTGCCCGTTCCACAACGAGAAGACGCCCTCGTTCAGCGTCAGCCCGGCGAAGCAGTTCTACCACTGCTTCGGCTGCGGCGCGCACGGCAACGCGATCGGCTTCCTGATGTCCTACGGCGGCCTGGGCTACGTCGACGCGGTGAAGGACCTCGCCTCGATGTGCGGCATGCAGGTGCCCGAGGCGCAGCCGCGCTCGCGCGAGGAGGCGCAGCGCGAGTCCGAGCGCAAGCAGCAGGAGGCGGGCCTCGGCGAGCTGCTGGAAGCGGCGATGGAGTTCTACCGCGCCGAGCTGAAGAAGTCGCCGCGCGCGATCGAGTACCTGAAGCGCCGCGGGCTCACGGGCGAGATCGCCGCGCGCTTTCGCATCGGCTACGCGCCCGAAGACTGGCAGGCGCTCAAGGCCGCGTTCCCGGACTACGAGCAGAAGGGGCTCGTCGAGGCGGGCCTCGTCATCGCCAACGAGGGCAAGCGCTACGACCGCTTCCGCGACCGCGTGATGTTCCCGATCCTCAACGCGCGCGGCGCGGTCATCGGCTTCGGCGGGAGAGTGCTCGGCGAAGGCGAGCCGAAATACCTGAATTCGCCCGAGACGCCGCTGTTCGAAAAGGGACGCGAAGTCTACGGCCTGGTGCAGGCGCGCGAGGCGCTGCGCGAGTCCGGGCGGGTGCTCGTGGTCGAGGGCTACATGGACGTGGTCGCGCTCGCGCAGTTCGGCGTGGGCTACGCGGTGGCGACGCTCGGCACCGCGACGACGCCGGTGCACGTGTCCAAGCTCCTGCGCCTCACCGACGAGCTCGTTTTCTCCTTCGACGGCGACGCGGCCGGGCGCAAGGCGGCCTGGCGCGCGCTGGAGGTCAGCCTGCCGCTCGCCACCGACGCGAAGCCGGTCCGCTTCCTGTTCCTGCCGCCCGAGCACGATCCGGACAGCTTCGTCCGCGCGCACGGCAGGGAGGCGTTCGAGAAGCTCGTGCGCGAGGCGCCGACGCTCTCCGAATTCCTGATCGCGGAGCTGCGCGCGCAGCACGACCTCGCCAAGCCGGAGGGCCGGGCCGGATTCCTGATTGCGTCGAAATCCCACCTGGAGAAGCTCACGGCACCCGCGTTGCGGATTCAGCTGCTCAGGGAATTCGCTTCTCTTGCGAAGGTCTCGACGGAGGACATCGAGAAGCTGATCCAGCCGGATCGTCCTCGGTCGTTTCAACGCCCAGCGCCCGCGCGAACGCCGGCTGCCATCGTCGTCCCGATCGAGAGGAAGCTTCTCAAGTATGTCCTGCTGGTACCGAAGCTGGTGAAGGAGCTCGAGATCGAACTGCTCGATCCCGCCGAGAAGGAAACGGGGTTCCTCAACTTCATCGCCGGAAAGGAAATCGACGACAACGCGAGCTCCGCATTTCTGATCGAGTTCTTCCAAGGCACCGATTTCGAGCAATTGGTTCACTCGGCGCAAGCCGAACTCGAGCTCGATCAGCTTCCAATCGAATCGATCGAAAGCGAGTTCCGCAGCGCTCATGTGGCCTTGCGGATAGATCGCATGAACCAGGAGATCGAGGATCTCAAGGCCAAGGTCAACGCCGATCCGCAACTCGGGCAGCGACTCAACCTTCTCGTGAAGGAATTGAGCCAGCTGAAGAGCCGGCGCGCCGCTCCTCAAGCCTGAGTTCGGCTTGATTCCTCGCTCGGCAGACCCCAGCTAAGCAAAAGTCGAACCAACGGAAAGTCCAGCGCCGCTCGCGGCCGCTGGAATGGATTTTTCCGTCATCAATGAGCGTTACCTAGGGTAGAATCGCCCACTTTTTTCCTCGGCCCTGCCGATCACAGGGTCGATCCGCGAGGCACGATGGCCAAACCGAAACGCAAATCCAAGCCGCAGCGCGCCCCCAAGGCCAAGAAGAAAGCAAGCAAGATCAAGGTCTTGAAGAAGAAATCGGCGGCGCTCGCCCGGCCGGTTGCGAAGAAGGCCAAGCCCGCCCGCAAGCCGCTCAAGAAGCTCGCTGCGAAAAAGCCGCTCGCGCCGCTCAAGGCGCCGGCCGGCAAGATCGACCCCAAGACCGGCAAGCCCGCGCTCAAGCCGGCGATCAAGACCACCGCCAAGCAGGCGCTCGAGCTGCTCGAGGCGAACGTCGCCGCCGCCAAGGCGAAGGGCAAGGGCCGCCCGGGCCGCAAGGGCAAGAAGGACGCGTGGCTGATCCCGCCGGAGATGCCGAAGGAGGACGCCGAGACGCGCCGCACGCGCCTCAAGAACCTCATCAAGCTCGGCAAGGACCGCGGCTTCCTCACCTACTCGGAGATCAACGACCACCTGCCGGACGACCTGGTCGACGCCGAGCAGATCGAGGCGATCATCTCGACGTTCGGCGACATGGGCATCCAGGTCTACGACCAGGCGCCGGACCAGGAGCAGCTGCTCATCAGCCCGGACCAGCCCGCGGCCACGCCCACCGACGACGACGTCGAGGAGCAGGCCGAGGCCGCGCTCTCGACCGTCGACTCGGAGTTCGGCCGCACCACCGACCCGGTGCGCATGTACATGCGCGAAATGGGATCGGTCGAGCTGCTCACGCGCGAGGGCGAGATCGAGATCGCCAAGCGCATCGAGGACGGCCTGCGCCACATGATCCAGGCGATCAGCGCCTGCCCGACGACCGTCCAGGACATCCTCGACCTCGCCGACAGGGTCGAGAAGGACGAGTCGAGGATCGACGAGGTGGTGGACGGCCTCATCGACCCGAACGCGAAGGAGGAGTTCGACCCGAGGAAGGCGGCGCCCGTCACCGAGGAGGAGGAAGAGGAGCAGATCGAGGAGGACGAGGCGGCCTCGGAGGAGGAGGAGAACGCCGCGCAGACCGCGAGCCTGCTCAAGCTCAAGGGCGAGGCGCTGGAGAAGTTCGCGCGCATCAAGCGCCTGTTCGAGAAGCTGAAGAAGACGCTCGAGAACAAGGGCTCGCGCGACAAGGACTACCTGCGCGTGCGCGACCAGATCACGGCCGAGCTGATGACGATCCGCTTCACGGCGAGGACGGTCGAGCGCCTGTGCGACAGCGTGCGCAGCCTGGTCGAGGAGATCCGGTCGCATGAGCGCCAGATCCAGGACATGCTCGTCAACAAGGCCAACATGCCGCGCGCGCACTTCATCAAGATCTACGCCGGCGCCGAGGGCTCCAAGCGCTGGCTCAGCGCCGAGCTCAACGCGGGCAACCCCTGGAGCGAGGCGCTCGCGCGCGTGGAGCCGTCGGTGCTGGAGAAGCTCGGCAAGATCCAGGCCGTGCAGCAGAAGATCGGCATCCCGATCAAGGACCTGAAGGAAATCAACAAGCAGATGTCCACGGGCGAGGCGAAGGCGCGCCGCGCCAAGCGCGAGATGACCGAGGCCAACCTGCGCCTCGTGATCTCGATCGCGAAGAAGTACACCAACCGCGGCCTGCAGTTCCTCGACCTCATCCAGGAGGGCAACATCGGCCTGATGAAGGCGGTCGACAAGTTCGAGTACCGCCGCGGCTACAAGTTCTCGACCTACGCCACCTGGTGGATCCGCCAGGCGATCACGCGCTCGATCGCCGACCAGGCGCGCACCATCCGCATCCCGGTGCACATGATCGAGACCATCAATAAGATCGTGCGCACCTCGCGGCAGATCCTGCAGGAGACCGGCGCCGAGCCCGACCCGGCGACGCTCGCGCAGAAGATGGAGATGCCCGAGGAGAAGATCCGCAAGATCCTGAAGATCTCCAAGGAGCCGATCTCGATGGAGACGCCGATCGGCGACGACGACGACTCGCACCTCGGCGACTTCATCGAGGACCAGTCGACGATGGCGCCCTCGGACGCGGCCACCTACGCGAGCCTGCGCGACGTGACCAAGGAGGTGCTGGACACGCTCACGCCGCGCGAGGCGAAGGTGCTGCGCATGCGCTTCGGCATCGAGATGAGCACCGACCACACGCTCGAGGAAGTCGGCAAGCAGTTCGACGTGACGCGCGAGCGCATACGCCAGATCGAGGCGAAGGCGCTGCGCAAGCTGCGCCACCCGTCGCGCTCGGAGCGGCTCAAGAGCTTCCTCGATCAGGAAGGCTAATCCCGGAGGGGTTGGGAGAGGAGAAGGGAAGGAAAGGGCCGCTGCAAAGCGGCCCTTTCCATTTTCGGACTAGACTGTTCGCGGGGCCGGTAGCTCAGCTGGTCAGAGCAGGGGACTCATAATCCCTTGGTCGTTGGTTCGATTCCAACCCGGCCCACCAGACTCGCACCGCCCACGGCCATGATGTTTCCGCTCGACGAGCTCATCGCGCGCCACCGCATGAAGGTGGAGGGCATCGTGCACTGCGGCGCGCACCTGGGGCAGGAGGCCGAGAGCTACGAGGCCTGCGGGGTGGAGCGCGTGCTCTGGATCGAGGCGATCCCGGAGCTGATGGAGCGGCTGAACGAGCGCGTGTACCCGCTCGGGCACACGACGGTGTGCGCCTGCCTCGGCTCGCGGGACGGCGTCGAAGTGAGCTTCCATTACGCCGATTCCCCCGACCGGGCGAACCTCGGCCAATCCTCGTCGGTGCTGCCGCTCGGCACGCACCGGCAGCTCTACCCGGACATCGGCTACATCGGCGCGGTGACGATGCGCACGCAGACGCTCGCCTCGCTCGTGGATTCGAACTGGCCGTGGGACGTGCCGCCGAACTTCCTCAACATGGACCTGCAGGGCTACGAGCTGGAGTGCCTCAAGGGCGCCGAGCCGATCCTCGGCTGGTTCGACTGGATCTACACCGAGTTCTTCGAGGACCCGCTCTACGAGGGCAGCGCGCTGATGCCCGAGCTCGGCGCCTGGCTGCAGGCCCGCGGCTTTCGCCTCGCCGAGAAGAAGATGTTCGGCGCGCAGACGCGCGAGGCGACGAACGAGAAGTGGTACGGCTGGGGCGACGCGCTGTTCGCGCGCGAGCGCCCGGCGCGCTAGTCCTTCGTCTTCTCGTCGACCTGCGCGGCGTTCTGATTGAGCTGCTGCGTCGCCGCGTCGATCTTCTGCTGCGCCTGCTCGAGGTTCTTCTTCGCCGCCTCGATCTCGCGGCGCTTCATTTCGGCGACCGTGGCGGCCGTGGTGGCGGTCTCGACGCCGCAGGCGGCGAGCGAGGCGGCGAGCACGAGGATGAAAAAGCGAGTCATGGAAGCCTCCGCTTGTGGATAACCGCAAGCATAGACCATCACTTCGGACTGGTGGATAAGACAGCGTCCGCAAACGCGCGGAGCATGGGCAGGGTCGAGGCAATGGGAGGCTTTGGCCCTGCATCCGGATACGCCCATCGAGGCGGCCGACCTGCTGTGGGTGCTCGCGAGCCTGTGCGGCGTGCAGCGCCTCGCGTTCGACGCTCGCCTCGCGCTCCAGCAGTGCCCGCCTCCCGTGACGCTCGCCAGCCTGCGGCACGCCGCCGCGGGCCTCGGCCTGCGCACGGCCGAGTGCGATGTGCCGGCGCGCGACCTGCGCGCGAGCGCGCTGCCGATGATCGCGCTGCGGCGCGAGGGCTCGGGCGCCCGGCTCGCGCTCGTGCTCTCGGCGGACGCGCGCACGGTGCTGGTGGCCGAGCGCGATGCGCGGCCGCAGGACCTGTCGCACGAGGAATTCGTGCACCGCTACGAGCCCCGCCAGCTTTCCGCCTCGGCGGCCGATCCGGCGGGCGCGCCGCAGGGCGCCGCCGAGGCGTCCCTGACCGACCGGCCGTTCGGCCTGCGCTGGTTCGTGCCGGAGCTGCTGCGCCATCGCGCGATCTGGCGCGAGGTGCTCGCGGCCTCGCTCGTGCTGCAGCTCATCGCGCTCGCGGTTCCGCTGTGCACGCAGGTCGTCATCGACAAGGTGGTGGTGCACCACACCGCGAGCACGCTCGCGGTGATCCTGTCGGCGCTCGGGCTCTTCGTCGCGTTCGGCGCGGCGCTGTCCTACGCGCGCCAGTACCTGCTGCTGCACACCGGCAACCGGATCGACGCGGTTCTCGGCATGCGCGTGTTCGAGCACCTGCTGCGCCTGCCGCCGCGCTACTTCGAGTCGCGGCCGACCGGCACGCTGGTGGCGCGCCTGCAGGGCGTGGAGACGATCCGCGAGTTCATCACCGGCGCCGCCGCGAGCGTGCTGCTCGACCTGCCGTTCCTGCTGGTGTTCCTCGGCCTGATGCTCTGGTACAGCCTGCCGCTCACGCTCGTCGCGGTCGCGCTGATCGCGCTGCTCGCCGCCGCGAGCCTGGCGGTCACGCCGCTCCTGCGCCGGCGCATCAACGAGCAGTTCCTGCTCGGCGCGCGCAACCAGGCCTTCGTCACCGAGCACGTCGCGGCCATGGAGACGGTGAAGGCGCTGCAGATGGAGCCGCAGGCGGCGGCGCGCTTCGGCCGCAACCTGGCCGACTACCTGCGCGCGAGCTTCGCGACGCGGCGCCTCGCGAACGCCTACAGCGTGCTCGCGGGCGCGCTGGAGCAGACGCTGCAGGTCGCGATCCTCGGCGCCGGCGCCTGGATGGTGATGACGCAGGCGGGCTTCACGATCGGCATGCTGGTCGCCTTCCAGATGTTCGCCGGGCGGCTCGCGCAGCCGGCGCTGCGCCTCGCGGGCCTGTGGCAGGAGTTCCAGCAGGCGGCGATCGCCGTGCAGCGCCTGGGCGACCTCATGGACGCTCCGGCCGAAATCTACAGCCTGCAGCCGCGGCGCCGGCCGGCGGCGGCCGGGCGCATCGAGGTGGACCGGGTGAGCTTCCGCTACCGCGACGGGCAGCCGCCGGTGTACGAGGATTTCAGCCTCACGATCGAGGCGGGCGACTGCGTCGCGCTCACGGGACCGTCGGGCTGCGGCAAGAGCACGCTCGCGAAGCTGCTGCAGGGCTTCCACCAGCCGTCCGCGGGCGCCGTGCGCATCGACGGGCGCGACACGCGCCAGATCGCCGCGAACGAGCTGCGCCTGAACCTCGGCGTGGTGCCGCAGGAGACGCGCCTGTTCGCGGGCAGCCTGCTCGAGAACCTCACCGCCGGCCAGCCGCACGCGAGCCTCGCCGAGGTGGCCGAAGCCTGCCGCCAGGCGGAGATCCACGACGACATCGAGGCGCTGCCCGATGGCTATCGCACGCTGGTGGGCGAGAACGGCGTCGGGCTGTCGGGCGGCCAGAAGCAGCGCATCGCGATCGCGCGCGCGCTGCTGCGCCGGCCGAGCATCCTGATCTTCGACGAGGCGACCGCGAGCCTGGATCGCGACACCGCCGAGGCGTTCGCGCGCACGGTGAGCCGCCTGCGCGGCAGCGCCACGGTGCTGTTCATCGCGCACCACGTGCCCGAGGCCCTCGCCGCCGACCGCGTCGCGCGGCTGGAGGCGCGCCGGCCGGCGCGTCCCGAGCGCCTCGACCTGCACCGGCAGAGATCGGCCCCATGAGGCTGCCCGCGCGACGCGCGCCGCCGCCGGCCGCGCCCTCGCGCAGGGCCGAGTTCCTGCCCGCGATCCTGCAGCTGCAGGAGGAGGCGCCCTCGCCCCTGCCGCGCGCGGTGCTCTGGACGATCGTCGCGCTCACGGCGGCGCTCGCGCTCTGGGCGAGCCTCGGCAAGCTCGACGTGGTCGCGGTCGCCGAGGGACGCCTGGTGCCGCGATCGCAGCTGCGCATCGTGCAGCCCGCCGAGGGCGGCGTGATGCGCGAGCTGCTGGTGCGGGAGGGCGAGCGCGTGCGGGGCGGGCAGGTGCTCGCGCGCATGGACGCGCGCGCGGCCGAGGCCGACGCCGCGACGGCGCGCAACGAGATCGCGACCCGCCGGCTCCAGCTCCGGCGCATCGACGCCGAGCTCGCCGGCGCGCCGCTCGCGCGCGAGGCCGGGGATCCGCCGCGGCTGCTCGCGCAGGCCGAGGCGCAGCGCGAGGCGCGCGTGCAGGCCCAGGAGGCAGCCCTCGCCGAGCAGCGCGCCGCGGTCGCGCGCGCGCGGCGAGAGCTGCAGGCGGCGGGCGAGACGCGCACCAAGCTCGAGGGCGCGCTGCCGATGCTCCAGGAGCAGGAGCGCGCCTTCCAGAAGCTCGCGCGGGAGGGCTACGCGGGCCGCTTGATGGTCGCGCAGCGCAGCCGCGAGCGCATGGATGCCGAGCAGGACCTGCGCGCGCAGGAGCAGCGCGTCGAGGCCGCGCGCGCCGCGGCCGAGCAGGGCGAGCGCCGCATCGCGCAGCTCGCGGCGGCCTACCGCGCGCAGCTGCAGGCCGAGCGCGCCGAGGCCGAGACGCAGCTCGCGCGCCTGGAGCAGGAGCTCGAGAAGCTCGAGCACCGCCGGCGCCTGGCCGAGCTGCGCGCGCCGGCCGACGGCGTGGTCAAGGACCTGGCGACGCAGACCCCGGGCGCGGTGCTTGCGCCGGGCACGGTGCTGATGACGCTCGTGCCCGACGGCGAGGCGCTGGTCGCGGAAGTCTGGCTCGCCAACCAGGATGCGGGCTTCGTCGCGGCCGGCCAGAGCGCGAAGCTCAAGCTCGCGAGCTTCCCGTTCCAGCGCTACGGCATGCTCGATGCGACGGTTGCGCGCGTATCCGCGGACGCTTCCGAGCGCGGCGCGGAGGGCGCGAAGGCCGCCGACGGCGCGCGCGCGGGCAGCTATGCGTATCGCGCGCAGCTCGAGCCGCTCGCGCAGGAGATGCGCCTGGGCGAGGTGCGCCACGCGCTGCTGCCGGGCATGCAGCTCACCGCCGAGATCCGGCTCTCCGAGCGCAGCGTGCTCGAGTACCTGCTCTCGCCGCTGCAGAAGCTCGCGACCGAGGCCGGGCGCGAGCGCTAGCGGGCGCTAGACCGCCTTCGCCGCCTTGCGATCGAGCAGGTTGGCGAAGTTGCCGAGCGAGAGCAGGTGCGCGTAGACGCGCGAGAGAATGCCCTTCTTCACGAGGTTCTTGAGCTGGGCCGCGTTCAGGTGCTCGATCTTGTCCTCGGCGACGCGGAACATGCCGGTCATCGCCACCGGCCCGCCGCCCTGGCTGAACTTGGCCTGCATCGTGAACGGCTCGAACAGGCCGTAGTCGGCGAGGATGCCGCACATCTCGCGGCTGCGCTCCAGGTCGCCCTCGTAGTCCGTGAGCAGCTTCTCGATGGTCTTCCACTTCTCGCCGGGCTGGCCCTTGGCGTCGAACAGCAATTCGCCGGCCTGGTCGTCGATGTGGCTCTTTTCGACGCAGATCAGGCGGTTCTGCTGCTCGACCTTGTCGATCGTGACGCGCGACATGCAGAACGGAAAGCGCCGCACGTAGGCGGGCACGTAGACGCCGCTCGCCCAGGCGTTGCCCTGGTTGTAGAGGTTCTCGCCGTTCTGCATGCCGAGCGCGGCGACGGGCGCGAAGCTCTTCGCCTCGCCCGTGGCGGTGAACACGATCGGGTACTCGCGCGCGACCAGCGCGAACTCGGTGTAGCTGATCGGCACCGCGTTCAGCGCGCGCGCGAACTCGGGGATTTCGCCGGGCGCGAGCAGCCGGATCTTCTGGGCGCGGTTGAGGGGGACGATCTCCTTGTAGCCGAACGGGGGCGCGATCTGCATGGCGGCGATGATAGCCGATGCCCTGTCCAGTGCGCCGATTCTGCTGTAGAATCCGCGCCCTCTTGGGGACGTAGCTCAGCTGGGAGAGCGTCGCGTTCGCAATGCGAAGGTCGGGAGTTCGATCCTCCTCGTCTCCACCAACTCCTCTGCTCAGCCCGCCAGCCGGCGGAAGATCAGGCTCGCGTTCGTGCCGCCGAAGCCGAAGCTGTTCGACAGCACGGCGTCGATCCGGCGCTCCTCGCTGCGCCTGAGGATCGGCAGGCCGGCGAAGGCCGGGTCGAGCTCCTCGATGTGCGCGCAGCCCGCGAGGAAGCCGC
>DATIYN010000215.1:0-8197 GCA_035517595.1 Burkholderiales bacterium | reverse complement strand
CTCCGGGTTCGCAGGGATGTGCACCAGGTACTGGCATGCGAGCATCTCTTCATTGGTGAGGCCCGCCTGCTCGTTGCCGAACACGAAGGCGACCGGACCGCGCAGTTCCTGCGCGCGTCCGGCAGCCGCCCGAGCATCGAGCACCTGCGTGGACCACTCGCGCGGGCGCGCCGACAGCGCGAACGCCGCCACGCAATCGCCGATCGCTTCCTCGAGACGCTCGTGCACGAGCGCGCCCTGCAGCACGTCCACGGCATTGGTCGCCATCCAGCGGTCTTCCGGCGCGGGCGAGCGCTCCGGATTCACCAGCCGCAGGTCGGCGATTCCCATCGTCTTCATGGCGCGCGCGGCGGCGCCGATGTTGCCCGGATGGCCCGGGCGGCAGAGCACGATGCGCGCGGCGGAGCGAGTCACCATAATAGAATACGCGCCCGATGCATCCCCTGCTCAACACGGCGGTGAAGGCGGCGCGGCGCGCCGGCGGCATCATCAACCGCGCGGCGCTCGATCGCGGCGCGCTGCAGGTGCGCGCCAAGGGTGCCAACGACTTCGTGACGCAGGTCGACCACGCGGCCGAGGCGGCCATCATCGACATCGTCCGCGCCGCCTACCCGGAGCACGCGATCCTCGGCGAGGAGTCCGGCGCACTCGAGCGCAGCAAGTCGGAATACCGCTGGATCATCGACCCGCTCGACGGCACCACGAACTTCATCCACGGCTTCCCGCAGTACTGCGTGTCGATCGCCGTGCAGCACCGCGGCACGACCGCGCACGGCGTTGTCTACGATCCCGGCCGCAACGAGCTGTTCACCGCGAGCCGGGGCGCGGGCGCGTTTCTCGACGACCGGCGCGTGCGCGTCTCGAAGTGCGCGCAGCTGAAGGAGGCGCTGGTCGGCACCGGGTTCCCGTTCAAGGAGGTCTCGCGGCTCACGCTCTACATGCGCCAGCTGCGCACGGTGATGACCTCGGCCTCGGGCGTGCGCCGTGCCGGCTCCGCCGCCCTCGATCTCGCGTACGTCGCCTGCGGGCGCATGGACGCCTTCTGGGAGATGGGGCTCTCGAGCTGGGACATGGCTGCGGGCGCGCTCATGATCCAGGAGGCCGGCGGGCTGGTCGGCGACCTCGCGGGCGAGGAAGGCTATCTCGACAGGGGCGAGATCGCCGCCGCGACGCCGAGGGTCTTTCCGCAGCTGCTCGGGGCGCTGAGGTAGGCACCGGTGAGCCGCAGTTTCGGACTGCTGCCCGCGCTGCTGCTCTGCGCCTGCGCCGAGCTCACGTCGGGCCGGAACGATCCCGGGGCGCGGCCCGCGCCGGATGTGCCGCGCGGAGAGGTCGCGATCGTGATCAACGGCAACGCCGCGGGCGGCCGCCATGCCGGGCTGTTCGCCGGTCCGTGGCTCAGCGATCCCTCGGGAAGCTACGTCACGGAGCGGTCAGGCTCGCCGCAATGGCCCGGACCGTCGCTGGCCGACTACGTCGCCTATCAGCTCGAAGACGGCGAAGACGTACGCGTCTACCGGTTCAAGCTGAACGAGCCCGACTTCGCGGAGATCGAGCGCCGCGTGCGCAGCGCGAGCGCCACGATGCCCCTGTTCTGCGCGGCGACCGTCCAGAGCCAGATCGCCGGGGTGGGTCCGTTCAGGGAAATCGCGGATACGTTCTGGACATCTCCGAAAGCGCTCGCCCTGCAGCTGCAACGGCTGGTCGGCAGACCCTCGATCGCCGGCGCCTGCCTGCGCGCCTCGGGCGGGACTTGCTGAGCGGCGCGCCTCACGAACCCGGCGCCGACGCGGCGGCGAACTGCACCACCCTGTTGCGCCCGTCGCGCTTCGCCTGATACATCGCGCGGTCGGCGCGCGCCACCAGGGCGTCGAGCGTCGCGCCGTCTCCCGGGTGCGAAGCCGCTCCGATGCTCACGGTGCAGTCGACCCTGCGGCCCTCCAGCTCGAGCGGGACGCTGGCAACGGCGTCGCGAATGCGGCCCGCGACCTCGAGCGCCCCGGCGCCCGGCGTCTCGGGAAGCAGCACGATGAATTCATCGCCCCCGTAGCGCGCGAGCACGTCGGTATAGCGCAGCTCGGCCTGCATCAGCGTCGCGAGCTGGCGCAGCAGGTGATTGCCGGCGGCATGGCCATGGCTGTCGTTGACCGCCTTGAGGTTGTCCGAGTCGATCATCAGCACGGTCGCCGCCCGGCCGTGGCGCTGCGCCTGCGCGAAAAGGCGGTTTGCGGCGATCGAGAAGCCGCGCATGTTGAGCAGGCCCGTGAGCTCGTCGGTCTCCGACAGCAGCTTGGCGCGGCTCAGGCCGTAGCGGATGTCGGCCGAGAACATGGTCACGATGTAGGCCACGAGCAGCACGGGCGCGATCTGCGCGGCGAACCCGCCGACGAACGGGAGGGATAGCAGCGTGACGGCCGTGAAGTTGCCGCCCAGGAACAGCTGGCAGGCCGCGATCAGCGCCACCTCGATCAGCGTGGTGAGCTTGCCCAGCGTGAGCGCGGAAGTGATCACCGGCAGCAGGTAGCTGTTGAGCAGCGGGCTCGCGAGCCCGCCGCTGTATGCGCACACCCAGGTGATGAACGCGATCATCGCCCAGGTCTCGAGGGCGACCTTCCAGCGCGTCTCGCGCTTGTAGAAGTTCGCGTAGCGGAACGCCATCACGAAGGCGGCATAGAAGAACGACGCGGACATGATCGCGGCCTGGGATTCGCCGTCCGCGCTGCCGAAGATCAGGTGCAGCAGCACGAGGATTAGCAGCAGCCAGTGGATCTCGGCGACCGTGCGCGAGATGCCGCGCAGCTCCTCCTGCTCGAGGCTGCTGGACTGGCCGCGCGCCTGCGCGGCGCTCGGTTCGAGGTTCGGCGTTATTGACATCGTGTTCGTCGTCCTTCGGCGCCGCCGCTAGCTTACCGCCGCACGCGCACTGCGTGCTAGCATAGAATTTCCCGCGCGATCAGAGAGTTCGATGCACGTCGTCGTCACCGGCGGGCTGGGCTACATCGGCTCGCACTGCTGCGTCGAGCTCGCACTCGCGGGCCACCGGCTGCGCATCGTCGACAGCCTCGTCAATGCCAAGCCCTCGGCGCTGGCGCGCATCCGCGAGCTCGCGCCGGGCGCCGCCATCGAATTCGTCCAGGCCGATACGCGCGACGCGGCCGCGATGGAACGCGTATTCGCAGGCGCCGGCGCCGGGGCGGTCCTGCATTTCGCGGGCCTGAAGGCGGTCGGCGAGTCGGTCGCCGATCCTGCGCGCTATTACGACTTCAACGTGCGCGGCACGCAGGTGCTGCTTGCGGCCATGGAGCGCCACGGCGTCGAACGCTTCGTCTTCAGTTCCTCGGCCACGGTCTACGGCGTGCCCGAATTCCTGCCCTACACCGAGCGCCACCGGCTGCAGCCGATGAACCCATACGGCGAGACCAAGCTCGCCGTGGAGCGCGTGCTGCAGCAGCGCGCGGCAGCGCGGCCCTCGTTCCTCTTTGCGGCGCTGCGCTACTTCAATCCGATCGGCGCACACCCGTCCGGCCGCATCGGCGAGGACCCGCGCGGCACTCCCGAGAACCTCCTGCCCTACCTCTCGCGCGTGGCGCTCGGGCGCATGCCGCGCCTGCGCGTGTTCGGCGGCGACTACGACACCGCGGACGGCACGGGCGTGCGCGACTACATCCACGTCATGGACCTCGCCGCCGGGCATCTCGCGGCTCTGCGCCACCTTGACGAGAAGCGCCGGTCGATCACGGCGAACCTGGGCGCCGGGCGCGGCTACTCGGTGCTCGAAGTCATCGCTGCGTTCGAGAAGGCGGCCGGCAGGAAGCTGCCCTACGAAGTCGTCGCGCGCCGTCCCGGCGACCTGCCCGCCTACTGGGCCGACGCCTCGCTCGCCGCGCGCGAGCTCGGCTGGACCGCGAGGCTGGGCATCGAGGACATGTGCCGCGACGCCTGGCGCTGGCAATCGGACAATCCCGAGGGCTATCCGGATTGACGCCGCCTTGAACGCCTCGCTCGACGCTCACACGCCCATGATGCAGCAGTACCTGCGCCTGAAGGCGCAGCATCCGGACATCCTCATGTTCTACCGCATGGGGGACTTCTACGAGCTGTTCTACGACGATGCCGAGAAGGGCTCGCGCCTGCTCGACCTCACGCTGACCGCACGCGGGCAATCGGCCGGCGCCCCGGTCAAGATGGCGGGCGTCCCGGTGCACTCGGTCGAGCAGTACCTCGCCAGGCTGGTGAAGCTCGGCGAATCGGTGGCGATCTGCGAGCAGGTCGGCGACGTGGCGACGGCCAAGGGACCGGTCGAGCGCGAGATCACGCGCATCGTCACGCCCGGCACGCTCACCGACCCCGCCCTGCTCGACGAGAAGTCCGAGAACGTCCTGCTTGCCGTGCTCGGGGACAAGTCTTCTTTCGGCCTGGCGTGGCTTTCGCTGGCCAGCGGCGAGCTTCGCGTCGCCGAGGTCGCGCCGCAGGCGCTGCAGAACGAGCTGCGCCGCATTGCGCCGGCCGAGATCCTCGCCGCCGACGGCGTCGAGCTGCCCGGCTACACCGTCACGCGGCTGCCCGCCTGGAGCTTCGATCAGGAGTCCGGCCGCAGGCGCCTGCTCGAGCAGCTGGGCGCCGCGACGCTCGCGGGCTACGGCGTCGAGGACCTGGAGCCCGCGATCGGCGCTTGCGGCGCTCTGCTCGAGTACGCGAGAAAGACCCAGGGGCAGGCGCTCGCGCACGTGGTCGCGGTGCGCGCCGAGCGCGCGAGCGAGTACCTGCGCATGGACGCCGCCACGCGCCGCAATCTCGAAATCTCCGAGACGCTGCGCGGCGAGCCCGCGCCCACGCTGTTCTCGCTGCTCGACGAATGCGCGAGCGGCATGGGCAGCCGCCTGCTGCGCCACTGGCTGCATCACCCCCTCCGGGACCATTCCATCCTGAGGTCCCGCCACGAGGCCGTCGAGGTACTCCAGGACAAGGACCGGGACATCCATCGGATCCTCCGGCAGTTCGCCGACGTGGAGCGCATCGCCGCGCGCATCGCCCTGAAGAATGCGCGGCCGCGCGACCTGTCCGGCCTCAGGGAGAGCCTGCTGCTCCTGGAAACGCTGAGAAATTCCACGCCCGATGCGCCTTTGCTCTTGAAGAATCTCGTTCACGATCTACAGACCCCGGAGCAAACCGCAGAAATTCTCGTGAAGGCGATCGCGCCGGAGCCGGCGGCGATGGTGCGGGACGGCGGCGTGATTGCCGATGGCTATTCCGCAGCGTTGGATGAGTTGAGAGGCCTGCAGTCCAATGCTTCTGGTTTTCTGATTCGCCTGGAAAGACAAGAGCGCGAAAGAACCGGAATCGCGAACCTCAAGGTCGCCTACAACCACGTCCACGGCTACTACATCGAAGTCACGAACGCACAGGCGGGCAAAGTGCCGGACGACTACCGGCGGCGCCAGACGCTGAAGAATGCCGAGCGCTACATCACGCCGGAGCTGAAGGCCTTCGAGGACAAGGCGCTCTCGGCTCGCGACCGCGCGCTGGCCCTCGAAAAGAGCCTTTATGAAACCGTTCTCGATGAATTGAAGCCTTCCATAAGAAGCCTTCAGAAGATCGCCGCCGCGCTCGCGCAGCTCGACGTGCTGTGCTGCTTCGCGGGGATCGCGGCGCGCAGGAACTATCGCCGGCCCGAGTTTTCGGCCGAAGTCTCGGTCGAGATCGAGGCGGGACGCCATCCCGTCGTCGAGGCGCTCGTCGACCCGTTCATCGCCAACGACTGCCGGCTGTCGGCCGCGCGCCAGCTGCTGCTGGTCACGGGTCCCAACATGGGCGGCAAGTCCACCTACATGCGCCAGGTGGCGCTGATCGCGCTGCTCGCGCACACCGGCTGCTTCGTGCCCGCGAAGAAGGCGAGGATCGGCCCGATCGACCAGATCTACACGCGCATCGGCGCCTCGGACGACCTCGCGGGCGGGCGCTCGACCTTCATGGTCGAGATGACCGAGAGCGCCAACATCCTGCACAACGCCACTGCCTCGAGCCTCGTGCTGATGGACGAGATCGGCCGCGGCACCTCCACCTTCGACGGCCTCGCGCTCGCCTGGGCGATCGGCAGGTTCCTGCTGGAAAAGAACCGCGCTCTGGCGCTGTTCGCGACGCACTACTTCGAGCTCACGCGCCTCGCGCTCGACTACAAGACGGCGGCCAACATCCACCTCGATGCGGTGGAGCAGGAGGACGCCATCGTGTTCCTGCACGCCGTGGAGGAAGGGCCCGCGGACCGCAGCTACGGACTGCAGGTGGCGGCGCTCGCGGGCGTGCCGAAGCCGGTGATCCGCCAGGCAAGGAAGATCCTCGAGGCACTCGAGCGCCAGAGCCTGGAGCGCGGCGGCCAGGACGATCTCTTCGCCAAACCCGCCGGCGATGCGGCGCCCGAGGCCGACGCGCTGCGGGAAGCGCTGCAATCGGTAAACCCCGACGAGCTCACGCCGCGCGAGGCGCTCGAGCTGCTGTACCGCCTCAAGAAGCTGTCCTAGCGATCGGAAATCGAGATGCGGTGAGCGCACTGCGCCCCGCCGCTTGACGGATTTTTACAAAGTCCCAGGTGTCCGAGCTACCCATCCGGCGGAAATTGGTCCATAACCGCTGCATGAGCCACGCCTTCAGGCAGAAACGGCGCGAGCGGAACGCGGATTCCAGGTGGATGAGCGTACTGCTCGAGCTGCCCTTCGTCGGCGTGGCGATCTTCGAGCGCCAGTCGCGCAAGTGGGTGCGCTTCAACGACCGGTTCTGCCGCTGCGTCGGCTACGGGCGCGCCGAATTGCAGCGCCTGTCGTGGACCTCCGTCTGCCACCCCGAGGACCAGGCCGACTGCAAGGCGGTGTTCCAGCGCCTCGCGGCCCGGCCCGGAGGCCACGAGCGCATGGTGCACCGGCTGCGGCGCAAGGACGGCACCGTCGTGCACGCCGAAGTCGACCTCAGCCACGCGCCGCGGCGCGGGGGCGGGCGCGACTACGTGATCGCCCTGGTCTCGGACGTCGCCGAGCGGGAAGCGGCAGCGAGCCTCGCGCACTACAGCAGCGTTTTCGCCGAAGGTCAGTCGCCGATAGCGATCCTCGACGCCGAGACCGGCGGCATCCTCGACGTTAATCCCGCGGCGCAGAGCTTCTACGGCTGGACGGCAGCCGAGATCCGCAAGCTCGGCATGCACGTCTGGGACGTGAGTCAGTCCGATCCCCTCCTCGTCCGGCAGCGTCTGCGCGAGGCCGCCTCCGGCGCGATTTCGCGCGTCAACGGCACGCACCGCGTCGCCTCCGGGGAGCTGCGCAACGTCGAGATTTATTGCGGGCCGATCGAGCTCGAAGGCCGGCGCTGCGTGTACGGCATCGTGCACGACGTCACCGAGCGCCGGCGCGCTAACGCCGCCCGGCGCGAGGCCGAGGAGAAGCTGCGCGCGATCGTCGAGCAGGCGCTCACCGGCATCTACATCATCGAGGAGGGCCGCTTTTCCTACGCCAATCCGCGCATGGCCGAGATCTTCGGCTACGCGCCGGGCGAGCTGGTCGGCCTGCCGGCCGTCGAGGTCGCCGCGCCCGGAGACCGCGACCGCGTGGCGGAGAACATCCGCCGGCGCCTCGCCGGCGAGACCGACAGCGTGCAGTACGAGTTCCGCGGCCGGCGCAAGGACGGCGGCACGATCGAGGTCGGCGTGCACGGCTCGGTCGCGCAGATGCGCGGCAAGAGGGTGATCATCGGCGTGGTCCAGGACATCACGGAGCGCCAGCGCGCGCAGCGACGCAACGACGACTACCTGCGCCGGCTCGAGTCGGCGATGCGCGCGACCGTGGGCTCGATGTCGCGCATGCTCGGCCTGCGCGATCCCTACACCGCGGGACACGAGCTCCGCGTCGCCTCGGTCGGCGTGGCGCTGGCGCGCGAGCTCGGCATGCCCGACGAAGCCACCAAGGGCCTGGACATCGCCGGCCGCCTGCACGACGTCGGCAAGATCAGCGTGCCCTCGGAGATCCTGTCGAAGCCGACGCGCCTCTCCGCGCCCGAGTTCGAGCTCGTCAAGCTGCACGCGCCGCACGGCTACGACATCCTCGAGGCGATCGATTTCCCCTGGCCCGTGGCCGAGATCGCGCACCAGCACCACGAGCGCATCGACGGCAGCGGCTATCCCGCGGGACTGAAGAACGGACAGATCCGCCACGAG
>DATIYN010000214.1:0-2187 GCA_035517595.1 Burkholderiales bacterium | reverse complement strand
GCGCCGGCGCCGCCGAGCAGGTGGCCGTGCATGGACTTCGTGGAGCTCACCGGGATGCGCGTCGCGAGTTCGCCGAATACCGTGCGGATCGCCTCGCACTCGACCGTGTCGCCCACGATGGTCGCGGTGCCGTGCGCGTTGATGTAGCCGATCTGCTCGGGCGCGACGCCGGATTCGGATAATGCCTCGCGCATCGCGCGCACCTGGCCGTCGCGGTCGGGCTTGGACATGTGCACGGCGTCGCAGGAGTTGCCGTAGCCGGTGATGAGCGCGTGGATGGTCGCGCCGCGCGCGCGCGCGCGCGACTCTTCTTCCAGCACGAGCGCGGCCGCGCCCTCGCCGAGGACGAGCCCCGCGCGCCGCTTGTCGAAGGGCTTGCAGGAGGCGGATGCGTCCGCGGTATCCGCGGGCGCGAGCGTGCGCAGCGCCTGCCAGGCGGCGAGCATGCCGGGCGTGAGCAGCGCCTCTGCGCCGCCCGCCACCGCCGCGTCGGCGCGGCCGGCCGCGATCGTGCGCATCGCCTCGCCGATCGCCATCGCCGAGGACGAGCACGCGGTCGAGAAATTCGCGAACGGACCGCGCAGTCCCCATTTCACGGCGACATTCGACCCCGCGGCGTTGTTCATCGCCATCACCACCGAAAGCGGGCGCAGGCGGAAGTCGTTCTTGCCGTAGACCGTGCTGTAGGCCGTCTCCAGCGTGTGAGCGCCGCCCATGCCGGTGCCCCAGTACACGCCGATGCGGTCGCGGCTCTCGTTCGGGAGATTCAAGCCGCTTGAGCCGAGCGCTTCGCCGGCGGCGACGAGCGCGAACTGCGAGACGCGGTCGAGCGAGCCGGCCTCCGGCCCCTTGAAATGCGCCGAGGGATCGAAATCGGCGAGCGCGCCCACCTGCACGCCCGAGCCCATCGCGACTTCGGACGGCAGCGTGCGCACACCGGAGCGTGCGCCGGCGAGCGCGCGGCGGAACTCGGCGAGGCTATTGCCGAGCGCGCAGACGACGCCGATGCCGGTGACTGCGACGCGCCGCGCCGCCACGACGCGGGCCGCCGCTCAGGCCTTGCCCGCCGCCTGCAGCGACGCGGCGACGTGGCGCTCCAGGTCGGCCAGGCACTTGATGCCGCGCAGGTCCTCGTCGGACACCTTCACGCCGAACTCGTCCTCGATCTTGAACATGAACTCGATGAAGGTGAGCGAATCCACGCCGAGGTCCGCGAGCGGCGCGTTCGGATCCAGCTTCGAGGGATCGAGCGAGAGCTCCTTGGTGGCGAGGTCCTTGATGCGGGCGAAGGTGTCCATGCGGCCTGTAAGGGTGAGGCGCCGATTATATCCGCCGGTCGGTGAACTTGACGGATGCTGACATTCGGTTCGTCACGATGTCTGGACGAGGCGCGCAGATTGAATCATTCTTATCCGCATGGCCAACCGGTTCGCCAAGCCGCGGCGCGGCGCGCAGGTAGAAGTCGCCCTGCCGGCGCAGTTCTATCGGCAGCTGGCGGACCTGTCGCCGCAGATCCTTTGGAGCGCGCGGCCCGACGGCTCGGCGGAATTCTTCAACGCCCGCGCCTGCCAGTACTCCGGCCGCACCGCGCAGCAGCTCGAGGGCTGGGGATGGCGCTCGATCGTGCATCCAGAGGACTGGCAACGCTGCATGCCGCGCTGGACCAAGGCGTTCAAGCGCGGCCAGCCCTACGAAGTCGAGTACCGGCTGCGCCGGCACGACGGCCGGTATTTCTGGCACCTGGGCTCGGCCATGCCGCATCGCGAAGGCGGCCGCATCGTGCGCTGGTTCGGCAGCACCATCGAAATCGAAGGCCAGAAGCGGGCCGAGAAGCTGCTCGAGAAAGCGCGCGCGACCTTGCAGACGCTGGTTCACTCGCACGCGGAGCACGGGCCCGAAGGCGGAGCGGACGCCTGGCGGCGGTCGCGCGAGACCGAGGAGCGCCTGCGCAGCATGATCGCCCTGTCGAGTGATTTCTTCTGGGAGACCGATGCCGAGCATCGCCTCGCCCTTCTCGAAGCGGGGGGCCACGCCGATTCGTTCGTGTTCACGCCGGGGCGCATCGGCAAGACGCGCTGGGAGATTCCAAGCGTGCTGCCGGACGCCGAAGGCTGGCGGCGCCATCGCGAGATCCTGGACGCGCGCCAGCCTTTTCGCGATTTCGAGATCGCGCGCAAGGACGATGCT
>DATIYN010000213.1:0-16199 GCA_035517595.1 Burkholderiales bacterium | reverse complement strand
CGAGCTCCGAGGCGATGTCCGGAGTGTCCCGCAGCAGCACCACCCTGACGCCGAGGGCTCGCAGCGAGGCAATCGTGCGCTCGAGCCCACGGAGCACGAGCTCCGCGTTGCTCATGCCGGCTTCGCGCGGGTCGGCCGGTACCAGGCGCACCCCGCCCCAGATGCTCCTCTCGCGCGCGTTGGCGAGCTCTCCGGTGATGGCGTTGCGCCAGAGCGCGACCAGCAGCACGGTCCTGATCTCGGGGTGCTGCCGCAGCACGCGCTTGTTCAGTTCCAGGTAGTCCGTCGTCGCGCAGGGGTGCTTGTCCTGGTTCTTGAGCACATGCAGCGCCACACCCTCGAGCGGCGGGCAGGTCCCGGCCTGGAGCACATCGAGCGCGGGCGCCGTCAACGCGAGTCCCGGATAGAGATGGTTCGCGTGGCTGTCGCCGAGCACCATCACCGTCGGACGCGCTCCGCTGGCCTGGCAAGGCGTCATCGCGTACTTCCGCACGCAGGCTTCGTCCTCCCAGTAGGGCCATTCGGCCTGCGCCATGATGTTTCGGGCCGAGGCGCCGACCGACCTGGACGGCAGGCCCTGCAAGCGGAAGACCGCGAGTCCGCCCAAGCCAGCGAACAGCATCAACGCGCAGAGCGCGGCGACCTTGGCGCGCGCGGGCCGGCCGAAGCGGATCGGCGCTTCGATCGCCGCGAACGTCATCCAGGCGAGCGCGACGCTCGCGGCGACGAGCGCCCCGCGCAACGCGGGGGACGGCTCATCACGCTCGAAGATGCGCGCGAACGACAGCAGCGGCCAGTGCCAGAGGTAGAGCGGATAGCTGATCAAGCCGACCCGGACGAGCGCGCTGCGCGCGAGCAGGTGCCGGTTCAGCCAGGCTTCCTCGCCCGCCGCCAGGATCAGGCAGGTGCCGGCGACCGGAAGCAGGGCCCAGGCGCCCGGGAACAGCCGGTTCCGGTCGACGAGCAGCAGCGCAGCCGCGATCAGCAGCAGGCCGACCACCGAAGCCGACGCGCGCAGCCCATCCGGTATCGGCGCGCGCGCAGGCTTCATCGCGAGCAGGCTGCCAGCGAGCAGCTCGAAACCGCGCGCAAGCGGCGAGTAGAACGCGGCCACCGCGTCGGTTCGCACCGTCGCGACATTGAGCGCGAGCGAGCCCGCGGAGAGGATCAGCGTGAGCGCCAGCAGCGCGGTCTGCCGCCGCCAGAATGCGTAGAGCAGAATCGGCCAGGCGATGTAGAACTGCTCCTCGATGCCGAGCGACCACAGGTGCAGCAGCGGCTTGAGGTCGGAGAGCACGTCGAAATAGTCGGCCTCCCGCCACAGCATGAAGTTGGAGACGAAACCCGCGCCCGCGGCGACGTGCTTGCCCAGTTGCCGGTACTCGTCCGGCAAGAGCACGAACCAGCCCAGCGCGCCGCAGGAGAGGAGGACCGCAATCAGCGCCGGGAAAATGCGCTTGACGCGGCGCGCGTAGAACTCGGCGAAGCTGAACCGGCCGCGCTCGAGGCTGCCGAGGATCAGTCCGGTGATCAGGTATCCGGAAACGACGAAAAAGACGTCCACGCCGACGAAGCCGCCCGGGACCAGGTCCGGGAAGGCGTGATATCCGACGACGGCCAGTACCGCGATCGCGCGCAGGCCGTCGACATCGGGACGATAGCGAGGGGCGTTCAGCATGCTGGTTCAGCCCGGCAATGGGGCTCCATGCGGAAACGGTCCGGCGCGAAGCGGCCGCGCAGGCGTGCTGCGGCGCTCCCGCGCCGCTCAGGCGGCCTTGGCGGCCTCCTTCTTCTCCTTCTTCGCTTCCTCGCCGGCAGCCGAGCCGGCCTCGGGGCGATCGAGCAGGCTCACGAGCGCCATCGGCGCGTTGTCGCCCTTGCGGGGGCCGCTCTTGAGGATGCGCAGGTAGCCGCCGTTGCGCTTGGCAAAGCGGGGGCCCAGCTCGCCGAAGAGCTTCTTGACCGTGCCGTGGTCGCGCAGGCGGCTGTAGGCAAGGCGCCGGTTGGCGACGCTCGCCTGCTTGCCGAGGGTGATCATCGGCTCGACGATGCGGCGCAGCTCCTTCGCCTTGGGCAGCGTGGTGCTGATCTCCTCGTGCGTGAGCAGCGACACCGCCATGTTGCGGAACATGGCGGCGCGGTGGCTCGAGGTCCTGTTGAGCTTTCGGAGTCCGTTGCCGTGGCGCATGCGATGGCTTCCCGTGGTCCTTAGGCGCGGTGATGCTCGAGGCCGGCCGGCGGCCAGTTCTCCAGCTTCATGCCGAGCGTGAGCCCGCGCGAGGCGAGCACTTCCTTGATTTCGTTGAGCGACTTGCGGCCGAGGTTCGGCGTCTTGAGCAGCTCGGTCTCGGTGCGCTGGATAAGGTCGCCGATGTAATAGATGTTCTCGGCCTTCAGGCAGTTCGCCGAGCGCACCGTGAGCTCGAGGTCGTCCACCGGGCGCAGCAGGATCGGGTCGACCGCGACCTGCTTCTTCTCCTCGGCCGGCAGCGAGGTGCCCTCCAGCTGCGCGAACACCGAGAGCTGGTCGACGAGGATGCGCGCGGCGTAGCGCACCGCCTCCTCGGGCTCGATCGCGCCGTTGGTCTCGATGTCGAGCACCAGCTTGTCCAGGTCGGTGCGCTGCTCGACGCGGGCGGAATCCACCGCGTAGGAGACGCGTCGCACCGGGCTGAACGAGGCGTCGAGGATGATGCGGCCGATGCCCTTGGTTTCCTCGGGCAGGTAGCGCATGTTGCCGGGCAGGTAGCCGCGGCCGGCCTCGACCTTGAGCTGCAGCTCGATCTTGCCGCCCGCCGACAGGTTGGCGATCACGTGGCCGGGATTGACGATCTCGACGTCGTGCGAGGGCTCGATGTCGCCCGCGGTGACCGGGCCTTCGCCCTTCTTCTTCAGCGTGAGGATCGCCTCGCTGCGGTTGTGCAGGCGGAACACCACGCCCTTCAGGTTGAGCAGGATGTCGACGATGTCCTCGCGCACGCCGTCCAGCGTCGAGTACTCGTGCACCACGCCCGCGATCTGCACCTCGGTCGGCGCGTAGCCCGGCATCGACGAGAGCAGCACGCGCCGCAGCGCATTGCCGAGCGTGTGGCCGTAGCCGCGCTCGAACGGCTCCATCGTCACCTTGGCGTGCGACGGGGAAAGGTTTTGCACATCGACGATGCGCGGCTTGAGGAATCCGGTCTGGGCCATGGGGCTCCCTGTTACTTCGAATACAGTTCGATGATCAGGCTCTCGTTCACGGTGCTCGGCAGGTCGGCGCGGGCCGGCAGCGCCTTGAACTTGCCCTTCAGCGCCTTCGCATCCACCTCGATCCATTCCGGGATGCCGCGCGAGGCGGCGGCCTCGGCCGCCGCCTTGACGCGCAGCTGCGCCTTCGCTTTCTCGGCGACTTCGATCACGTCGCCCGGGCTGACCTCGTACGAGGGGATGTTGACGCGCTTGCCGTTCACGAGGATGCCGTTGTGGCGCACCAGCTGGCGCGCCTCGGTGCGCGAGGCGCCGAAGCCCATGCGGTGCGCGACGTTGTCCAGGCGCGCCTCCAGCAGCTGCAGCAGGCGCTCCCCGGTCACGCCCTTGGAACGGGCGGCCTCGGCGTAGGTGTGTCGGAACTGGCGCTCGAGCAGGCCGTAGATGCGGCGCGTCTTCTGCTTCTCGCGCAGCTGCTTGCCGTAGTCCGAGAGGCGCGAACCCGACTTCTGGCCGTGCTGGCCGGGCGCGTAGCCGCGGCGCTCGATGGCGCACTTGTCGGTGAAGCACTTCTCGCCCTTGAGGAACAGCTTCTCGCCTTCGCGGCGGCACTGCCGGCACTTGGCGTCGAGATTTCTGGCCATGAAAGCTCCTTAGACCCGGCGCCGCTTCGGCGCGCGGCAGCCGTTGTGCGGCACGGGGGTGACGTCGGCGATGGTCGCGATCTTCAGGCCGATCGCGTTCAGCGCGCGCACCGCGGACTCGCGGCCCGGGCCGGGACCCTTGATGCGGACCTCGATGTTCTTCACGCCGCACTCCTGCGCCGCGCGGCCCGCGCGCTCGGCGGCCATCTGCGCCGCGAACGGCGTCGACTTGCGCGAGCCCTTGAAGCCGGCGTTGCCCGAGGTCGCCCAGGACAGCGTGTTGCCCTGGCGGTCGGTGATCGTGACGATGGTGTTGTTGAACGACGCGTGCACGTGCGCGATGCCTTCGGCGACGTTCTTCTTGACCTTCTTGCGCGCGCGCGCCGCGGCGGTCTGCTGCAGCTGCTGCGAGGTCGGGGCGGTTTTGCTGGCCATGGATGGTTTTTCCGAAAGTGCCTTTACGTAGGTTCTGGTCTTCTTAGGCGACCTTGCCGGCCGGCGCGTTCAGCTTGATCGCCGCCTTGCGCGGGCCCTTGCGCGTGCGCGCATTGGTGCGCGTGCGCTGGCCGCGCACGGGCAGGCCCTTGCGGTGGCGCGAGCCGCGGTAGCAGCTCAGGTCGATGAGGCGCTTGATCGACATCTGCACCTCGCGGCGCAGGTCGCCCTCGACCGTGAGGCGCGTGATGCCCTCGCGCAGGCGCTCCATCTCCGCGTCGGTGAGGTCCTTGATCTTGCGCGCGGCGTCGACGCCCGCGGCGGCGCAAATCGCCTTGGCGCGCGAGCGGCCGATGCCGTAGATCGCGGTGAGCGCGATGCCGGCGTGCTGGTGGTTCGGAATGTTGATGCCTGCAATACGGGCCATGGCGTTTTTCTTCCGGGGAACCTGAAATTATATCAATTTCGTCAAGGTGTTATCAACCTGAATGGCGCCGCGCGTCATCCTTGCCTTTGCTTGTGGCGCGGGTCGCTGCAGATCACGCGCACCACGCGCTTGCGACGCACGATCTTGCACTTGCGGCAGATCTTCTTCACGGAGGCCATCACTTTCATGTCGTCGTCCTTTCGCTAGCGCGCGGGCAGTCCGCCCTTGAAGCTTGCCTTGCGGAGCAGGCTCTCGTACTGGTGCGTCATCACGTAGGCCTGCACCTGGGCCATGAAGTCCATCGTCACCACGACGATGATCAGCAGCGAGGTGCCGCCGAAATAGAACGGCACCTTCCACTTGAGGATCAGGAACTCGGGCAGCAGGCAGACGAGCGTCACGTAGAGCGCGCCCGCGAGCGTGAGCCGCGTGAGGATCTTCTCGAGGTACCGCGCGGTCTGGTCGCCCGGGCGGATGCCCGGCACGAACGCGCCCGACTTCTTGAGGTTGTCGGCGGTCTCCTTCGGGTTGTACTGCAGCGCCGTGTAGAAGAAGCAGAAGAACACGATGAGCGCGGCGTACAGCAGCACGTAGACCGGCTCGCCGGGCGACAGCGTACCGGCGAGATCGCGCAGCCAGACGAAGCCCTCGGCCGAGCCGAACCAGGACAGCAGCGTCGCGGGGAACAGGATCAGCGAGCTGGCGAAGATCGGCGGGATCACCCCCGACATGTTGAGCTTGAACGGCAGGTGCGAGCTCTGGCCGCCGTAGACCTTGTTGCCGACCTGACGCTTGGCGTAGTTGACGAGGATCTTGCGCTGGCCGCGCTCGACGAAGCAGACGAAGGCGGTCACCGCGACCACGGCGACCGCGACCAGCAGCGCGGTGAGCGGGTGCATCGCGCCGGTGCGCACCAGCTCCAGCGTGCCCGCGACCGCGTTCGGCAGGCCCGCGGCGATGCCGGCGAAAATGATGATCGAGATGCCGTTGCCCAGGCCGCGCTCGGTGATCTGCTCGCCCAGCCACATCAGGAACATGGTGCCCGTGACGAGCGTGGTCACCGTGGTGATGCGGAACATGAGGCCGGGATCGAGCACGAGGTTCGGCTGCGATTCGAGCGCGATCGAGATCGCGGTCGCCTGGAACAGCGCCAGCGCGACCGTACCGTAGCGCGTGTACTGCGTGATCTTGCGGCGCCCGCTCTCGCCCTCCTTGCGCAGCGCCTCCAGCTGCGGGCTGATCGCCGTCATCAGCTGAATGATGATCGACGACGAGATGTAAGGCATGATGCCGAGCGCGAAGATCGTGAAGCGCGACAGCGCGCCCCCGGAGAACATGTTGAACATGCCGAGGATGCCGCCCTGCTGTCCCTTGAAGAGCTCGGACAGCACGTTCGGGTCGATGCCCGGCACCGGGATGTGCGCGCCGATGCGATAGACGAACAGCGCCCCCAGAAGAAACAGCAGTCGTTTCTTCAGGTCGCCGTAGCGGGCGGTGCCGCCTTTGCCGGGGAGCGCGGTCGCCAAGCGGATCTACCCCTTCGCCTTGTCTTTCTTCGGCAGCTTCTTCTCGACCTTCGGCGCAGCCGGCTCCTCGACCCTGCCGCCGGCAGCCTCGATCGCCGCGCGCGCACCCTTGCTCGCCTTCACCCCCTTCAGCGTGATCTTGCGCTTGAGCTCGCCCGAGACGATGACCTTCGCCGCGAGCGCATCGCGCGGCACCACGCGCTCGGCCTGCAGCGCGGCCAGGTCGATGTCGCCCGCCTTCATGTCCTGCAGGTCCGACAGGCGCACCTCGGCGACGCTCGCGCGCGTGAGGGACTTGAAGCCGCGCTTCGGCAGCCGGCGGTGCAGCGGCATCTGGCCGCCCTCGAAACCGACCTTGTGGTAGCCGCCGGCGCGCGCGTGCTGGCCCTTGTGGCCCAGGCCTGCGGTCTTGCCCCAGCCCGAGCCGATGCCGCGGCCGACGCGGTGGCGCGGCTGGTTGGCGCCGGGGGCCGGCTTGACGTCGTTCAGCTTCATGCTAGCTCTCCAGCCTGACGAGGTAGGCGACCCGCTCGATCATGCCGCGCACTTCCGGCGTGTCTGCGAGCTCCACCGTGTGGTGCAGTCGGCGCAGGCCTAGCCCGCGCACGGTCGCGACGTGGCCCTTCTTGCAGCCCGCCGTGCTCTTGACCAGCTTCACCTTGATCTTCTTGTCGGCCATGGCTATTCCTTGGACAGGATCTCCTCGACCTTCTTGCCGCGCTTGGCGGCGATCTCGGCCGGGGTGTTCATGGCCTGCAGGCCCTGCAGCGTCGCGCGCACCACGTTGTACGGGTTGCTCGAGCCGAAGCACTTGGCGAGCACGTTGGTGACGCCCATGACCTCGAACACCGCGCGCATCGCGCCGCCGGCGATGATGCCGGTGCCTTCCGAGGCGGGCTGCATGAGCACCTTGGCCGAGCCGTGGCGGCCGATCACCGCATGGTGCAGCGTGCCGCCCTTGAGGTTGACCTTGAACATGCGCCGGCGCGCCTCCTCCATCGCCTTCTGCACCGCGACCGGGACCTCGCGCGCCTTGCCCTTGCCCATGCCGACGCTGCCGTCGCCGTCGCCGACCACGGTGAGCGCCGCGAAACCGAGCACGCGCCCGCCCTTCACCACCTTGGTGACGCGGTTGACGGCGACCATCTTCTCGCGCAGCCCGTCGCCGCGCTCTTCCTGCTGCTGGACCCTGCGTGCCTGCATCTTCGCCATCGTGGTCTTCCTAGAATTTGAGGCCGCCGGCGCGCGCCGCTTCGGCGAGCGCCTTCACGCGACCGTGGTAGCGATAGCCGGCGCGGTCGAACGCGACCGCCTGGATGCCCGCCGCCTTCGCCTTTTCGGCGATGCGCTGGCCGACCGCGGTGGCGGCGCCCTGGTTGCCGCCGTTCTTCAGCCTGGTGCGCAGTTCCTTCTCGGCGCTCGAGGCCGACGCGAGGATCTTGTCGCCGCCAGGCGAGGTGATCTGCGCGTAGATGTGGAAGTTCGTGCGATGCACGGTGAGGCGCACCGCGCCGATCTCGCGGATCTTGAGCCGCGTCTGGCGCGCGCGGCGCAGGCGGGCGGGATTCTTGTCTTTCATGGATGCGCTCCGTTACTTCTTCTTCGTCTCTTTCAGCACGATCGCCTCGCCGGTGTAGCGCACGCCCTTGCCCTTGTAGGGCTCGGGCGGCTTGACGTCGCGGATCTCGGCGGCGACGCGCCCGACGAGCTGCTTGTCGATGCCGGTCACGACGATCTCGGTCTGCGTCGGCGTGGCGACCTTGATGCCCTTGGGCATGGTGTGCACCACCGGGTGCGAGAAGCCCAGCGACAGATTGAGCTTGTCGCCCTGCGCCTGCGCGCGGTAGCCGACGCCCACGAGCGAGAGCTTCTTCTCGAACCCCTTGGTGACGCCCGTCACCATGTTCGCGACCAGCGCGCGCATGGTGCCCGACATCGCGTTGGCGTGGTTCGAGTTGCCGAGCGCCTTGCACTTCAGCGCCTCGCCGTCCTTTTCGATGCCGACGTTCGGGTCCATCGCGCGGGCGACGACGCCGAGCGGGCCCTTGACCGAGATTTCCACCGGCGAAATCTTCACCTCGACGCCCTTGGGCAGCGCGATGGGGTTTTTTGCGATGCGCGACATGGCCGGCTCCTCAGGCGACGATGCAGAGCACTTCGCCGCCGACGCCCGTGGCGCGCGCCTTGCGGTCGGTCATCACGCCGCGCGAGGTCGAGACGATCGCCACGCCGAGGCCGTTCATCACGCTGGGCAGGCTGTCGCGGTCCTTGTAGACGCGCAGGCCGGGCTTGGAGACGCGCTCGATGCGCTCGATCACCGGCCGCCCGGCGTAGTACTTTAGGCCGATGCGCAGCTCCTTCTTCGCGCCGCTGTCGCGCACCGCGTAGTCCTCGATATAGCCCTCGTCCTTCAGCACCTGGGCGATGGCCGCCTTCAGCTTGGAGCAGGGCATGCTCGCCTCCACCTGCCCGACCATCTGGGCGTTGCGGATGCGCGTCAGCATGTCTGCGATCGGATCGGTCATGCTCATCGATGGCTCCTCACCAGCTCGCCTTGATGATGCCCGGCACCTCGCCGCGCAGCGCGAGCTCGCGCAGCTTGTTGCGGCCCAGGCCGAACTTGCGGTAGACGCCGCGAGGCCGTCCGGTGAGCGCGCAGCGGTTGCGCAGACGGCTCGGCGAGGCATCGCGCGGCAGCTTCTGCAGCCTGGCGCGCGCCGCGTCCCGGTCCTCGTCGGAGGCCTTCTGGTCGTGGATCACCTCGAACAGCGCGGCGCGCTTCGCCTTGAACTTCTCGACGGTGGCGCGGCGCTTCTTTTCGCGGAGCTTGACTGCGAGCTTGGCCATGGTGTTCAGCCTTTCTGTGCTTGCTGCTTGTTCGGGTCCTGCGGCTTCGCCAGATCGTGGCGGAACGGGAAGCGGAACGCGGTGAGCAGCGCGCGCGCCTCGTCGTCGCTCTTCGCCGTAGTGTTGATCGCGATGTCCATGCCGCGGATCGCGTCGATCTTGTCGTACTCGATCTCCGGGAAGATGATCTGCTCCTTGACGCCCAGGCTGTAGCTGCCGCGCCCGTCGAAGGCGCGGTTGGAGACGCCGCGGAAGTCGCGGATGCGCGGGATCGCGATGTTCACGAGGCGGTCGAGGAATTCGTACATGCGCGCGCCGCGCAGCGTCACCATGCAGCCGACCGGATAGCCCGCGCGCACCTTGAAGTTGGCGATCGACTTGCGCGTCTTGGTGACCACCGGCTTCTGCCCGGCGATGCGCGTCATGTCCGCGACCGCGTGGTCGAGCACCTTCTTGTCGTTCACGGTCTCTCCGACGCCCATGTTGAGCGTGATCTTCTTGATGCGCGGCACCTGCATCACGGTCTTGTAGCCGAACTTCTTCATAAGCTCGGGCACCACTTTGTCGCGGTAGTGGACCGCGAGCCGCGCCGGCGGCGCGGGCAGCTGCGGGCCCGCGGACGTCTTCGGCGCGTTGGCGTCCTTCTTCGATGGCGCCTCCTTCTTCGGCGCCTTGGGTTGCTGTCCTTCCTGCTTCGGCGCGTCGTGCTTGGGCTTGGCGTCCTGCTTTTCCTTGTCCTTGGCCATGGCGTTTCCTTACGCGTCCACCTGCTCGCCGTTCGAGCGGAACACGCGCACCTTGCGGCCGTCGCCCAGCAGCTTGAAGCCGACGCGGTCGGCTTTCTGCGTCGCGGGGTTGAACAGCGCGATGTTGGAGACGTGGATCGGCATGTCCTTGTCGACGATGCCGCCGGTGAGGTTCTTCATCGGGTTCGGCCGCTGGTGCTTCTTCACGCGGTTGACGCCTTCGACCACCACGTGATCGGCGTCCACGCGGCGCAGCACCGTGCCGCGCTTGCCCTTGTCGCGGCCCGAGATCACGACGACCTCGTCGCCCTTCCTGATCCGTTGCATCAGAGCACCTCCGGCGCAAGCGAGACGATCTTCATGAAGCGCTCGGTGCGCAGCTCTCGCGTCACCGGCCCGAAGATGCGCGTGCCGATCGGCTCCATCTTGGGCGTGAGCAGCACCACGGCGTTCGAGTCGAAGCGCACGAGCGAGCCGTCGCCGCGGCGCACGCCCTTGGCGGTGCGCACCACGACCGCGTCGTAGACCTCGCCCTTCTTCACGCGGCCGCGCGGCGCGGCATCCTTGATGCTCACCTTGATCACGTCGCCGATCGAGGCGTAGCGGCGTTTCGAGCCGCCCAGCACCTTGATGCACATGACCGCCCGCGCGCCGGTGTTGTCGGCGACGTCCAGCACTGACTGCATCTGAATCATCTTGGTTCTACCTCTCCAACTTGCCGATCCAGGATCGGCAGTTTTGGGTCCCCGCAGTCAACGTCTCAGGGGGAAAAGTATTTAATTTTAAACGGCTTTCGACTTCTCGACAAGGCGGGTCACGCGCCAGGACTTGGTCTTGGACATCGGCCGGCACTCGGCGATCTCGACCAGGTCGCCTTCCTGGAACGCGCCTTCGGCGACGTGCGCGTGCAGCTTGCTCGAGCGCGTCACGATCTTGCCGAAGGCCGGGTGCGTGACGCGGCGCTCGACGCGCACCACCACGGTCTTCTGCATCTTGTTGCTCACCACGCGGCCGACCAGCTTGCGCTGGTTGGCAGTTCTCGCCTCCGGCTCGGTGCCGGCGCGGGCCGGCTGGGTCGCTGCAGCATTCATTTGGCGGCTTTCTCCCTCATCATGGTGCGCACGCGCGCGATGTCGCGGCGCACCTTCTTGATCTGGCTGGTGTTCGCCAGCTGCTGCGTGGCGTGCTGCATGCGCAGCCCGAACTGCGCCTTCAGCAGCTCGCCCAGCTCCTTCTGCAACTCGTCGCCCGTCTTGGCGCGCAGTTCACTCGCTTTCATGGCGGCTCCTTATCCCAGCATCCGGTGCACGGACGTGGTGCGGAACGGCAGCTTCGCCGCGGCGAGCGTGAAGGCTTCCTTCGCGAGCGCCGCGTCCACGCCGTCCATCTCGAAGATGATCTTGCCGGGCTGGATCTCGCAGACGAAGTACTCGGGGTTGCCCTTGCCGTTGCCCATGCGCACCTCGGCGGGCTTGCGCGAGACCGGCTTGTCCGGGAATACGCGGATCCAGACGCGGCCGCCGCGCTTGATGTGGCGCGACAGCGTGCGGCGCGCGGCCTCGAGCTGGCGCGCGGTGAGGCGGCCGCGGCCGAGCGCCTTCAGGCCGTATTCGCCGAACGCGACCTTGTTGCCGCGCGTGGCGATGCCCTTGTTGCGGCCCTTCTGCTGCTTTCGATATTTCGTGCGTGCCGGTTGCAGCATGGCTTATTCCTTCTTCTCTCCGCCGTCGTCCTTGACGATCTTCTTGGCGCGCTTGACCGTGGTCTTGGGCGCCGGAGCGTCGGCCGCCCTCTTGGCGGGCTTCTTCTCGCCCTCGGCCTTTGCGCCTTCCTTCGGCTTCGCGGGTGCGCGCCGGGCGCCGATCTTCGGCGCGGGCTTCTTGGCGCGCTTGGGCTCGGCCGGCGCTTCCGGCGCCGGCGACGCCGGGGCCGCCGCGGCGCCCGCGGCCGCCGCCGCCGCGGCCTGCGCCTCGCCCTTGGGCATCACTTCGCCCTTGTAGACCCAGACCTTGATGCCGATCACGCCATAGCTGGTTTTCGCTTCGCCCGTGCCATAGTCGATGTCGGCGCGCAGCGTGTGCAGCGGCACCCGCCCTTCCCGGTACCACTCGGTGCGCGCGATCTCGTGGCCGTTGAGGCGGCCCGCGCTCATGATCTTGACGCCCTGCGCGCCCAGGCGCATGGCGTTCTGCATCGCGCGCTTCATCGCGCGGCGGAACATGATGCGCTTCTCGAGCTGCTGCGCGATCGAGTCGGCGATGAGCTGCGCGTCGGTCTCGGGCTTGCGGATCTCCTCGATGTTCACGTGCACCTGCTGCACGCCCATGATCCTGCGCAGCTCCGCCTTCAGCGACTCGATCTCCTCGCCCTTCTTGCCGATCACCACGCCCGGCCGGGCCGAGAAGATGGTGATGCGCGCGTCCTTGGCGGGGCGCTCGATGAGCACGCGGCCGACCGAGGCATGCGCGAGCTTCTTCTTCAGGAACGCGCGCACCTTCACGTCCTCGGCCAGCATCGGCGCGAAGCTCTTGTTGTTCGCGTACCAGCGCGAGCTCCAGTTGCGGTTGACCGCGAGGCGGAAGCCGGTCGGATTGATTTTCTGTCCCATGGTCCTAGTCCCCGACCGTGACGTAGATGTGGCAGGAGTGCCGCAGCACGCGCGTGCCGCGCCCCTTGGCGCGCGCGTGAAAGCGCCGCTGGAAAGCCCCGCGCTCGACGTGGATCGCCTTCACCTTGAGCGTGTCGATGTCCGCGCCGTCGTTGTGCTCGGCGTTGGCGATCGCCGACTCGAGCAGCTTCTTGACGAGCGCCGCGCCCTTCTTGGGCGAGAAGGCGAGGATGTTGATCGCCTGGTCCACCTTCTTGCCGCGCACGAGGTCCGCCACCAGCCGGCCCTTCTGGGCCGAGAGGTGCGCGCCGCGCAGCGATGCCTTGGTTTCCATGGGCACTCCTTATTTCTTTGCCGCCGGCGCCGCCGGCGCCGCCGCGGCAGGGGCGGGCGCAGCCGGCGCGGCTGCGCCGGGAGCCGCTGCGGGCGCGCGCGCGGCCGCCGCCGCTTCCTCGGTGCGCTTGCCGGCCGCCGAGTGGCTCTTGAAGATGCGCGTCAGGGCGAATTCGCCGAGCTTGTGGCCGACCATGTTCTCGGTCACGTACACCGGCACGTGCTGCTTGCCGTTGTGCACCGCCAGCGTGAGGCCGACGAAGTCCGGCATCACCGTCGAACGGCGCGACCAGGTCTTGATCGGGCGCTTGTCGCTGGTCGCGCGCGCCTTGTCGACCTTGGCCATGAGATGGTGGTCCACGAAGGGGCCCTTCTTGATCGAGCGGGACATGGCAGCTGTTCCTTATTTCACGCGCCGGTCGCGGACGATCATGACCTGCGTCCGCTTGTTGCGCCGCGTCTTGTAGCCTTTGGACTGCACGCCCCACGGCGACACCGGGGGCTGCGCCGCGGCGGTGCGGCCCTCGCCGCCGCCGTGCGGGTGGTCGATCGGGTTCATCGCCACGCCGCGCACCGTCGGGCGGATGCCGCGCCAGCGCCTGCGGCCGGCCTTGCCGATCGACTCCAGGTTGTGCTCCTCGTTGCCGACTTCGCCGATGGTCGCGCGGCAGTCCACGTGCACCTTGCGGATCTCGCCCGAGCGCAGCCGGAGCTGCGCGTAAGAGCCCTCGCGCGCGAGCAGCTGCGCCGACGATCCCGCCGAGCGCGCCAGCTGCGCGCCCTTGCCGGGCAGCATCTCGATGCAGTGCACCGTCGTGCCGACCGGGATGTTCCTGAGCGGCAGCGTGTTGCCCGACTTGATCGGCGCCTCGGCGCCCGAGACGAGCTGCGTGCCCGCGGCGAGGCCCTTGGGCGCGACGATGTAGCGGCGCTCGCCGTCGGCGTACAGCAGCAGCGCGAGGTGCGCGCTGCGGTTCGGATCGTAGTCGAGGCGCTCGACCGTGGCCTGGATGCCGTCCTTGTCGCGGCGGAAATCCACCACCCGGTAGTGCTGCTTGTGGCCGCCGCCCTTGTGGCGCATCGTGACCCGGCCGTAGTTGTTGCGGCCGTTGGTCTTCGACTGGCGCTCGACGAGCGGCCAGTGGGGCTCGCCCTTGTGCAGCTCGGGCGTGACGACCTTCACCAGCGCGCGGCGGCCGGGCGAGGTGGGCTTGACCTTCATCAGTGGCATGGCTTACTCCGTCGCCGCGAAGTTGATTTCCTGGCCCTCGGCGAGTCGCACGTAGGCCTTCTTCCAGTTGTTGCGCCGGCCCATGAGGCGGCCGAAGCGCTTCTGCTTGCCCTTCACGCGGCTCACCGTGACCGCGTCGACCTTGGTCTTGAACATGAGCTCGACCGCGGCCTTGATCTCGGGCTTGGTCGCGGCGTCCGCGACGCGGAACACGTACTGGCGGTTCTTGTCCGCGACGCGCGTGCTCTTCTCCGACACGACCGGCGCGAGCAGCACGTTCATGAGCTGCTCGGCGTTGTACTTCTTGGCGGCGGTCATTTGAACATCTCCTCGAGCTTGGCGACCGCGCGCTTGGTGAGCAGCACGGCCGGGTAGCGCACGAGCGCCACCGGGTTCGCGTGCTTCGCCGCGATCACCTCCACGTTCGGCAGGTTGCGCGACGAGAGCGTGAGGTTGTTGTCGATCTCGTCGGTGATGACGAGCACCTCGTCGAAGCCCATCGACTTGACCTTCTGCGCGAGCAGCTTCGTCTTGGGCTGCTCGACCTTGAACTCGTCGACCACGCGGATGCGGTCCTCGCGCGCGAGCTGCGAGAGGATCGAGGCCATGCCCGCGCGGAACATCTTGCGATTGACCTTCTGCGAGAAGTTCTCTTCCGGCGTATTCGGGAAGATCTTGCCGCCGCCGCGCCACAGCGGGCTCGATACCATGCCGGCGCGCGCGCGGCCGGTGCCCTTCTGGCGCCAGGGCTTCCGGGTCGAGTGGCGCACTTCGCCGCGGTCCTTCTGCTTGCGCGTGCCGAGGCGCGCGTTCGCCGCGTAGGCGACCACGAGCTGGTGGATCAGCGCCTCGTTGAAGTCGCGCGCGAACGTCTCGTCCTTCGCGTCGAGCGTGCCCGCGGCGCCCTTGTCGTTGATGAGCTTGAGTTCCATGATCAGGCCTTCGCCGCCGGCTTCTGCTCGGCGGGTTTCGCCGCGGCCTTCTGCTCGCCTTTCGGCGCCGCCGCCGGCTTCTGCGGCACGTGGATCTTCTGCGGCTTCACGGCCGGGCGCACGACCACGTCGCGGCCTTCGTGGCCCGGCACCGAGCCCTTGACGAGCAGCAGCTGCCGCTCGGGATCGATGCGCACGACGACCAGATTCTGGACGCTGCGCTTCTTGTCGCCGAGGTGCCCCGCCATGCGCTTGCCGGGAAACACGCGGCCCGGATCCTGGCGCTGGCCGGTCGAGCCCTGCGCACGCGTCGTGACCGAGTTGCCGTGCGTCGCGCGGTTGCCGCCGAAATGGTGGCGCTTGACGACGCCGGCGAAGCCCTTGCCGATCGTCGTGCCCTGCACGTCGACCGTCTGCCCGACCTTGAAGATCTCGACGCCGATCCTGCCGCCCACCTTGAGGCCTTCCAGCGCCTTCGGGTCGGCGCGGAATTCCTTCAGCGTGCGGCCGGCCTCGACGGCGGCCTTCGAGAGGTGCCCGGCGAGGGGCTTGCGCACGCGGCTCGCGCGTCGCTTGCCGAACGCGACCTGCACGGCCGTATAGCCGTCCCTGTCCGCGGTCTTGATCTGCGTGATGCGGTTGTCGGACACGTCGAGCACCGTGACCGGCTGGGCGTCGCCCTCGTCGGTGAAGATGCGCATCATGCCGACCTTGCGGCCGACCAATCCTATCGTCATGACCACTTCCTCGCTTATGTTTGACCCCCGATGCTCCGGAGGCGCCGGCTCCTGTTGGCCGGCCCTGCACTTCGCGCTTCGGTCTTACTGAACCTTGATTTCTACGTCCACCCCGGCGGGCAAATCGAGTTTCATCAGCGCGTCGACCGTCTTGTCGGTCGGGTCGATGATGTCCATGAGCCTGAGGTGCGTGCGGATCTCGAGCTGGTCGCGCGACGTCTTGTCGGCGTGCGGCGAGCGCAGCAGGTCGAAGCGCTGCTTGCGCGTCGGCAGCGGCACCGGGCCGCGCACGACCGCGCCCGTGCGCTTGGCCGTGTCGACGATCTCGAGCGCCGACTGGTCGATCAGCCGGTAGTCGAACGCCTTCAGGCGGATGCGGATGCGCTGGCTTTCCATGGGCCGTTACTCGATCACCTTGGCGACGACGCCGGCGCCGACGGTCTTGCCGCCCTCGCGGATGGCAAAGCGCAGCCCCTGCTCCATGGCCACCGGCGTGATCAGCGTGACCACCATCTTCACGTTGTCCCCCGGCATCACCATCTCG
>DATIYN010000212.1:0-6344 GCA_035517595.1 Burkholderiales bacterium | reverse complement strand
GGCTAGCCGCTACTTCGCGGGCGCGGCGCCGCCCGAGTTGCTCCGGGTGAGCTCGATGTAGCGCTTCTTGTCGTCGTCGTAGCGCGCGTTGATCTGATCGACGTCCTTCTTCTTCGCGGCGAGCAGCTCTTCCTGCGTCTTGATGTCGAACTCGGTGCTCTGGATGTCCTGCGCGAGCTTGGCGGGCGGCTTGTTCTTGCCCTGGTAGAACTGCAGCTCCTTCTTCTGCTCGCCCAGGCGCGTCTTCAGGCCGGCGATGCGCTTATCGATGTCCGTCACCGCGAGCTCGTTGTCCTTCAGCGCGCGCGCGCGCGCCGAGTCGATGTCCTTCTCGCTCGTGTAGGTGGCGAGCAGCGCGCGGTTGCGGCGGCCTTCCTCCTTGGAGATCGCCTCGCGCTTCTTGCGCTCTTCTTCCTCGGCCGCCTTCTTCTCGCGCTCGGCCGCCGAGGCGGCGGCGTCGATGCGCTTGATCACCAGGCCCTGGTTGTTGAGCTGCTCGACCGGCTGGCCGAGGCACTGCGGCGGTATCGTCGAGCCGTAGTACCGCTTGCCGTCCTTGCCGGTGCAGCGGTAGGACGAGGACGACGGCGCCGACTGCTGCGCCGGCGCGGCGACGGGCAACAGGGCGATGGCGGCTGCGAGCGCCGCGACGGCGGTCTTCATGTTCACTTACCTCGCTTCGTGATCTCGATGTAGCGCTTCTTGTCCTCGTCGTAGCGCGCGTTGATGGCGGCGATCTCCTTCTGACGCGCCGCGAGCGCGCCTTCCTGCACCTTCAGCTCCGTGTCGATCTCTGTCGCATCCGCGCCGGGCGCGGCGCGGCGCTTCTTCAGTGCCGCGATGCCGTCCTCGAGGTCCTTGACGGCGCGCTGGCTGCCCTCGAGCGCTCGCGAGCGGGCGATGTCGATGTCCTTTTCGCTCGTGTAGCTCGCGAGCAGCGCATTGTCCTTGCGTCCCTGGTCCTTGGCGGCCGCGGCCTGCTTCTTGCGCTCGGCCTCCTCGGCTTCCTTCTTCGCGCGCTCGGCGGCCGAGGCGACCGGGTCGATGCGCTTGACGACCACGCCGCGCGCATCGAGCTGCTCGACGGGCTGGCCGACGCATTGCGGCGGCATCGACTGGCCGTAGTACTTCTTGCCGTCGGTGCCCACGCAGCGATAGGACTGCGCGAGCGCGGCAGGCGGCAGCACGGCGAGAGCGGCGAGAAGGAAGGCGCGCAGCATGAAGACCCCCGTTACGAGTGACCGCAGGGATTCTAACGCGCCGCGGAACCGCGGGTTGACCTGCTAGAATCCGCCCCGCCATGCACTCCGCGGATCGCGCCTTCATCGCCGACACCACCGCGAAGATGCTGCTGGAGGTGAAGGCGGTTCTGTTTTCCGAGGGCAAGCCCTTCATCTTCACCTCGGGCTGGGCGAGCCCGGTCTACATCGACTGCCGCAAGCTCATTTTTTATCCGCGCATCCGCACCCAGCTCGTGGATTTCGCCGCCGCGACGCTGTCGCGCGATGCGGGATTCGAGCAGTTCGACGTGATCGCGGGCGGCGAGACTGCGGGCATTCCCTACGCGGCCTGGATCGCCGAGCGCTTCGGCCTGCCGATGCAGTACATCCGCAAGAAGCCCAAGGGCTTCGGCCGCAACGCGCAGATCGAGGGCGACATCCGCGAGGGCGCGCGCACGCTGCTCGTCGAGGACCTCACGACCGACGGGCGCTCCAAGATCAATTTCTGCAAGGCGCTGCGCGAGGCGGGCGCGGTGGTCGAGCACGTGTTCGTCAATTTCTACTACGACATCTTCCCGGAGTCGAAAAAGATCCTGGGCGACCTCGGCGTGCGCCTGCACCACCTCGCCACCTGGTGGGACGTGCTGCGCGTGGTCAAGCAGGGCAACTATCTCGCCGCCGCGCAGGTGGCCGAAGTGGAGAAGTTCCTCCAGGCGCCCGCGGAGTGGTCCGCCGCGCACGGTGGCGTGTCCAGCTTCCCCTCGTCTTGAGGATCGTCAGCCTCAACGTCAACGGCCTGCGCTCGGCGGCGAAGAAGGGCCTGTATCCCTGGCTCGCCGCGCAAAAGGCCGACGTGGTCTGCCTGCAGGAGGTCAAGGCTCAGGAAGCCGACCTCGAGCCGGCGATGCTCGCGCCCAAGGGCTATCTGGGACATTTCCACTGCGCGCAGAAGAAGGGCTACGCGGGCGTCGCGCTCTACAGCCGCCTCGAGCCCGACCGCGTGATCACGGGCTTCGGCGTGAAGGAGTTCGACGCCGAAGGCCGCTACCTCGAGGCGCAGTTCGGCAAGCTCGCGGTGGTCTCGGTCTACTTGCCCTCGGGCTCGGCCGGCCCGCACCGGCAGGCCTCGAAGTTCCGCTTCCTGAAGGCGTTCCTGCTGCACCTGAAGAAGCTCAGGGCGCGCGGCGGCGAGGCCATCCTCTGCGGCGACTGGAATATCGCGCACAAGGAGATCGACCTCAAGAACTGGCGCTCCAACCAGAAGAACTCGGGCTTCCTGCCCGAGGAGCGCGCCTGGCTCACGCGCGTGTTCGACGAATTGGGCTTCGTGGACGTGTTCCGGAGCCTGAACCCCAGGCCCGAGCAGTACACCTGGTGGTCCAGCCGCGGCCAGGCCTGGGCGAAGAACGTGGGCTGGCGCATCGACTACCAGATCGCCACGCCCGGCGTCGCGAAGACCGCGCGGCGCGAGGCGATCTACCTGAAGCGCCGCTTCAGCGACCACGCGCCGCTGACTATCGAGTACGGCTGGCCGCTCGCGCGGCGCTGAGATCAGGCGGCGTGGCCTGACCGCGCCGCGAACCGAGCGTACCAGCGCCGCGCGCCGCGGTAGATGCGCCAGGCGGTCCAGCCCTTCATGAGCCAGCCGAGCGCGCGGCGCGGCCGCAGCGCGACCAGCAGCGCGACGCCGGCGGCGACGATCCAGGGCTGGCGGCGCAGCTCCTCGGCGACGCGGCGCGCGCCCTGCAGCACGTCCGTCCATTCGTCGCTCCTCGCGATCAGGCCAGCGAGGCTCTCGCGCTCCGCGCGTGCGCGCTCCTGCAACCGCGCTCGGCGCTCGGCGATCCGGATCAGGCGCTCGCGCGTGCCGATCATGCGCGCCGCCGCCCGCCGGCGCTCATGTCAGGCGCTCCTTGTCGCGCTGGAGCTCGGCAAGCGTCGCCGAGAGGAACTTCGGGCGCGCGCGCATGCGCGCGCGCACCATCAGCGCCGAGCCGATGCCGGCGCCCGCGAACAGGGCCGCGATGAGCCCGGCCGCGAGCAGCCGGTCGGACTCCCAGAAATGCAGCACGACGAGCACCGCGACGAACAACAGCGTGACCCCGAGGAAGAACAGCGCCGCACCGACCCAGAGCAGGATCTCGACCAGGCGGATCGACTGCTCCTCGAGCTCGGTCGCCGCCAGCCGCGTGCGCGTCTCCGCGAACGCCAGCAGGATGCGCGCGAGCTCTCTCACCGAGCCGAGCATGGGGGATGCGCTGCGCCGCCCGCGAGGGCGCCGCGCTCAGCGGCGACCGATCAGCAGGCCGAGCAGGAGGCCGACGCCAGCGGCAATGCCGACCGCACGCCAGGGGTTCTCGTGCACGTAGTCGTCGGTCGCCTTGGCGGCTTCCTTCGCCTTCTCGAGGGCGGCGCGCTCGGCCTCCGTGAGCTTGACCTTCGCGCTCGCGAGCGAAGCCTGGATGCGCTCGCGCGCGGCCGCGACCTTCTCGCCCGCCTGAGAGGCGGTGGCGCGCAGCAACTCTTCGGCATCGGCGACCACGACTTTCAGGTCGGCGACGAGCTTGTCCTTGTTGACATCGGTGGTCATGGGTTGGGCACTCATCGACGTGAGGGAAATCGGAAATGCGGAAGGGAGCGGCAGACTAGCGTCTTTTCCCTCCGGTGGCAATGGCGCGGAGCCTATGGCTTGACGCGGGTAAACTGCCCCGCCATGTTGCTCGCCGACGCCCGGATCACGCTGGACGGCGCGTGCCGACGCCGGCCATGAGCGCGGACGCCGACGGCTGGCGCGCGAGGCTGCCCGCGGGCCTGCGCCCGTACCTCGAGGCGGGTCCGATCGCGGCGCTGTTTCTCGGCATTTCCTCGGGCTTCGCGTTCTCCATGATCGGCGCGACGCTGACCACGCGCCTCGCGCAGCACGGCATCAGCAAGAACGCGGTCACCGCGTTCGCGCTGACTTTCCTCGCCTACAACTTCAAGTTCCTCTGGGCGCCGCTCGTCGACAACCTGCGGCTGCCGCTCCTCGGGCGCGCCGGCCAGCGGCGCAGCTGGCTGTGGCTTGCGGGCGTGCTCGTGATGGCCGCCGTCGTCTTCCTCGGGCTCGCCGATCCCGGCGAATCGCTGGGCACGACGGTCGCTGCGGCGATCGCGCTCGGCGCGGCCGGCGCCACCTTCGACATCATCATCGACGCCTACCGCATCGAGCTGCTCGAGCCGCGGCAGCTCGGCGTCGGCTCGGGCATGTCCCAGTACGGCTGGCGCATCGGCGCGGCCGCCGCGGGCGCGCTCGCGCTGCTGCTCGCGGCGCGCGTCGGCTGGACCGCGGCCTACGTCGCCTGCGCCGCATTTGCGCTGCCCGCGATGCTGGTCGGCGCGGTGATGGGCGAGCCACGGCGCCACCGGGAGCCAGCGCGGCCGCACGGCGCCGTTGCGGCGATGGTCGCCTATTTCAGCCCGTTGACCGAGTTCCTGAGGCGCGACGGCGCGGTCGTCGTGCTGCTCTTCGTCCTCATCCACAAGATCGGCGACACGCTCGCGAACCTCACGCTGCGGCTGCTGTTCGCGGACCTCGGCTTCACGAACGACGAGATCGCCTTCTACGACGTCGGCGTCGGCTTCGGCGCGCTGCTGGCCGGCATCTTCGCGGGCGGCCTGTTGTACGCGCAGCTCGGCATGAAACGCTCGGTGCTCGCGAGCCTCGTCCTCATGGCGGTCTCGAACTTCAGCTTTGCGGCGCTGGCCGTCGCCGGCCACAGCAACGCCGGCATGGCCGCCGCGATCGGCTTCGAGAACTTCGCGAGCGGCATGGGCGGCGTCACGGTGGTGGCCTACCTGTCGGCGCTGTGCAACCTGCGCTTCACCGCGAGCCAGTACGCGCTGCTCTCGGCGCTCGCGAGCATCGCGGGACGCGCGCTCACGGGCACCACGGCCGGCGCGCTCATCGAATCGATCGGCTACGTCAACTTCTACCTGCTGACGGCCTTCGTCGCGCTGCCGGGCGTGCTGCTGTACGGGTACATGATCCGCTCCGGCCTCGCCGACGTGCCGGCCGGCACCGCGGGCGGGGACGGCGGCCCGGACTAGGCGTTCATGCGCGCGTTTCGGACAGCCAGTCGCCGGCGACCTGATTGAATCGCTCCGGCTGCTGCAGCATCACCCAGTGGCCGGTATCGAAGCCCGTGACGCGGCAGCCGGGCTGCTGCGCAAGCGCCTCGGTCCATGCGCTGGCGTGGAACATGAACAGCTTTCGCTTGCCGTAGACGAACAGCATCGGGCAGGCGGGCGCGAACCGCTTCACCTGCCGGCCGAACGACTGGTCGCCGCCGAACCAGGCGAGATAGTAGGGATAGTTCATGCGCGAGCCGATGAAGCGCGGGTCCGAACGGGCGCGGACCCAGCGCGCCATCTTGCGCGTCATCCAGTCGCCGAGCCGGCCGCCGGCTTTCCAGGCGAGCGCGAGCCAGATCTGGTAGGCGAGGATGTAGAACTTCGCGCGCGCGTCGAGCTCGCGCCGCAGCGAGCGCGCTTCCCCGATGTCCACGCCGACGATGCGCGCGACGAGGCCGGGGTTGCGCATGTAGAACTCGTAGCCGTAGATGCAGCCCCAGTCGTGCAGCATGAGCGTCACCTTGCGGCCGGGGCTCAGCCGCCGGATCACTTCGCCGATGAAATTCGTGACCTCGTCCACGGAGTAGGCCCGTCGCGGCTGCGTTTCGTCGAAACCGGGCAGCGTGAAGCGGATGCAGCGGTACTTCGCCTTCAGGTAGCGGACCTGCGCGTCCCACAGGCGGTAGGTATCCGGCCAGCCGTGCACCATCACGATCGTCTCGCCGCTCTCGCCGTCGACATGGACGTCGGTTCCCGCGACGGCGACGATCATGCGATCTTCGCGCCCCGTTCCTTCAGCAGCCTGCGCAATACCGAGCGATGGCAGCGCGCCTCGTCCTCGCAATAGCAGCCCACCGAGAAATCGGTGCCGTGCGACAGCGCGGCGAGAAGATCGAGCAGCCGGCCTGGACCCGCGGCCGACATCTCCTTCTCGTAGCGCCTGGCGAAGGCGTTCCACTGCGCATCCGTCTCCGCCTTCTGCCCGAGCTTGACGGTCGCCTCGGAGGGCGAGAG
>DATIYN010000211.1:0-4654 GCA_035517595.1 Burkholderiales bacterium | reverse complement strand
GCGCACCAAACCCAATGCAACGAAGGTGTCCTTCGTTCGGGGAAGCGCCTACGAGATTCCCGATTTCGGCCGCCGGCACGACGCACTGTTCGCAGGACATTGGTGGTCGCACGTGCCGGTCGAGCGCCTCGATGCCTTTCTCGCCCACGCGGCGCACGCGGTCGCTCCCGGCGCCTTGCTCGCCTTCTACGACAACCGCTACGTGGAAGGATCGAGCACGCCGGTGTCGCGGCGCGATGCGCAGGGCAACGACTACCAGATGCGCAAGCTCGAGGACGGCAGCTCGCACGAGGTATTGAAGAATTTTCCCGGCGAGAGCGAATTGATCCAGCGCGCGTCGCGCCACGGCTGGGGCGCAAACGTGGAGCTCCTGGACTATTTCTGGCTGCTGAGTTTCTGGGGCAAATCTTGAGCATCTTCGCCACGCTGGGGCCGCGCGCGGCCGCGATTCCCCTGGTTCTCGATTCGCCGCATTCCGGCAGAAGTTTCCCGGACGATTTCGACGCCGCCGTCAGCGAGACCGAGCTGCGCGAGGGCGAGGACAGCTTCGTGGACGAGCTCTACGCCGGCGCGGCCGAGCTCGGCGCGCCGCTGCTCGCCGCGCTCTGGCCGCGCACCTACCTGGACCCGAACCGGCACGCGGGGGACGTGGACCTCGATCTGATCGACGGGGAATGGCCGGGCGAGTACCGGCCGAGCGGCAAGGCGAAATTCGGCAAGGCGCTGATCTGGCGCACGCTGGAAGACGGCCGGCCCATCTACGGCAAGAAGATACCGGTCGAAAAGGCCCTGGATCGCATCCGGCGCTTTCATGCCCCCTATCACCGGAAGATCCAGGAGCTCCTGGGCGGCGCGCATGCGCGCTTCGGCCGCGTCTACCACATCAACTGCCACTCGATGCGCTCGATCGCGGGCAAGCAGAGCAGCGACGGGGAGGGCAGCGTGCGCGCCGATTTCGTGCTCGGCGATCGAGACGGCACGAGCTGCGAGCCCGAGTTCACGGAGCTCGTGCGCGCCGCGCTCGCGGGCATGGGCTACCGCGTGAAGGTGAACGATCCCTACAAGGGCGTGGAGCTGGTGCGCGCGTACTCGGACCCGAAGGCGGGCCGGCACAGCCTGCAGATCGAGATCAGCAAGCGGCTCTACATGGACGAGGCGGCGCTGCAGAAATCGGCGGGATTCGAGGCATTGAGGTCCTCGCTTTCGAATCTGCTGCTCGAAGTATCCAGGTTCATTCAAAGAAGAAGATGAAGCAGCCTTACAACATCGAGATTGCGCCTCCCGACATCGGCCCGTATCGCTCGGGCAACGCCGGCGTCGACTACGTGCACGTGCTCGACTCGGGCCGGCGCGGGCCGGCGGTGATGGTGCAGGCGCTCACGCACGGCAACGAGTTCTGCGGCGCGATCGCGCTCAAGCACCTGCTCGACAGCGCGGTGAAGCCGGAAGCCGGCAAGCTGATCCTGGCGTTCGCCAACGTGGCCGCCTACGAGCGCTTCGATTTCGACGACCCGGACCGCTCTCGCTACATCGACGAGGACTACAACCGGGTCTGGGCCGACGATGCGCTGCTCGGCAGGCGCGATTCGGCCGAGCTGCGGCGCGCGCGCGAGCTGCGGCCGTTCGTCGACGCGGCCGACTACCTGCTCGACCTGCACTCCATGCACGAGCGCTGCCGACCCATCATGGTCTGCGGGACGCACGGCCGGGGCGGCGCGAAAAGCGCCGCGCTCGCGCGCCGCATCGGCGTGCCGGGCGACCTGCTCGTCGACACCGGGCATCCCGCGGGCCTGCGCATGATCGAGCGGGGCGGCTTCGGCGACCCCGCGAGCCCCCGGACCGCGGTGCTCATCGAGTGCGGGCAGCACTGGGAAAAGTCGGCCGCCGACGTCGCGGTGGACACGCTGTACCGCTTCCTGGCGGCGACCGGCGCCGCAAGTGCATCAATTTGTAAATCCCACGCACGAATCGAACCGCCTGCGGTACAAAAGCTCATACGCGTCACCGAGGCGGTGGTGGTGAAGAGCATGGATTTCAGCTTTCCCTATCGGTTCAAGGGCCTCGAGGTGATCCCGCGGGCGGGCACCGTCGTCGCCACCGACGGCGACACGACCTGGCGGACGCCTTACGACGATTGCGTCCTCGTGATGCCGTCGCTCGCGCACAAGAAGCCGGGGAACACGGTACTGCGGCTGGGGCGCTATGAAAGCTAGCCGCGGCCTGCTGCTGGCGGTGCTGCTGTGCGCTGCGGGCGCATCGCAGGCGCAGATCTACCGCTGGGTCGACCAGAACGGCCGCGTGCAGTACTCGAACGGGAAGCCGCCGGAGGGCGTGCAGGCCACGGTGGTCGATCCGGACGCGAAGGCCGGGCCGCCCGCCGCCGACAGCGCCGAGTGCCACACCGTCCGCTGCCAGGGCGAGGCGCTGGAGGCGCGTCAGCGCCAGCGGGACGCGGAAGAGGCGGAGCTGGCGGCCGAGCGCGCGGCGTCCGCGCCCAAGCCGGCGCACGGCCTGGACTTCCGCAACTACGTGCGCATCCAGCGCGGCATGAGCGAAGGCGAGCTGCTCGGCATCGCCGGCACGCCGGACTTCGTCAGCGACCAGGGGTTCGCGGGCCCGGACGTACAGCGCAAGATTGCCTGGACCTACCTGCCGACGCCCGGCGACCCGTTCACCACGACGATCACGCTGATCGGCGGCCGCGTGAGCGACCTCGACCGCCAGCGGAAATTCTAGCTACTTCGCGAGCTTGCCCCAGAGCTCTTCGAGCCGCGCGTGGCGGCCGCAGCCGTTGGAGTAGAACTTGTAGCGCACCGGGTTCTTCTTGTAGAAGTCCTGGTGGTATTCCTCTGCGGGCCAGAACTGCGTGGCCTTGACGATCGGCGTGAGGATCGGCTGCTTGAAGGTCTTCAGCTTCTCGTACTTGGCCTTCGAGGCCTCGGCGGCCTTGCGCTGCGCCTCGTCGTGCCAGTAGATGCCGGGCCGGTATTGCGAGCCGGCGTCGCAGAACTGCCGGTCGATCGTGGTCGGGTCGTGGTTGAGCCAGAACACGTCAAGCAGCTGCTCGTAGCTCACCTTCGAGGGATCGAACTTCACTTCCACGGACTCGGCGTGCCCGGTGAGCCCGGAGGACACCTGCTCGTAGGTCGGGTTCTTGACGCGGCCGTCGGTGTAGCCCGAGGTGACCGAGACCACGCCCGGGACTTTCTCGAACGCCTCCTCGCCGCACCAGAAGCAGCCCATCGAGAAGGTCGCGGTGGCGAGCGTCGTCTGGGCGCTCGCCGGAACGGCGAGCGCAAGCCCGAGGATCAGCAGCACATTGCGCAGCATGGGATCTTGGCCTCCTGTCCCGCTCGGTCGCTCAGGACCGGCGGGTCCTTACGCCGAGGCTGCCTTACTCGACCTTCGCCTTGGCGCGCAGCTCGCGCAGGTAGGCGTCGACGCGCTGGTTGAGCAGGCTCTGCTGGATCTGGGGCTTGACCTGCTCGAGCTTCGGGAAACTGATCGGGCGCACGTCTTCCAGCTGGATCACGTGGTAGCCGAAGCGCGTGCGCACGGGCGCCTCCGTCATCTTGCCCTTGTCCAGCTTGATCATCGCGTCCGCGAAAGTCTTGTCGAAGTTGCCGGGCACGTTCCACTCCAGGTCGCCGCCCTTGGGCCGCGTGCCCTCGTCGAGCGAGCGCTTCTGCGCGATCTCCTCGAACTTGCCGCCCTTCTTCAGGTCGGCGATCACGCTCTTCGCCTCGTCCTCGCTCGCGACCAGGATGTGCCGCGCGTGGTATTCCTTGTCGCCGGTCTGGCTCTTCGCGTGCTCGTACTCCTTCTGCACCTCCGCGTCGGATATCGGGTGCGTGCGCAGGTACTCGCCGACCATCGCGTTGGCGAGGACGTCCCTGCGCGCGAGGTCGATCTGCTGCTGCATCTCGGGCCGCTTCGCCAGGCCGGTGCGGTTCGCCTCCTGGACCAGCAGCTCGTTGCGGATGAGCGCCTCCACGGCCTGCATGCGCAGTGCCTCGCTGTCGGCAGTGCCGCGCGCGACCTGCTGGCGGATCAGCGCCTCCATGCGGTCGCGCGGGATCGGCTGGCCGTTCACGGTGGCGACCGGCCCGGTCGCGGGCACCGCGGCCGCTTTCGCGGCCGCCGGCTTCGCAGGCTCCTTGGTGGGCAGCTGCTGGGCGAGCGCGAGCGCCGGCAGGCACAGCGCGAGGGCGAGAATGCGTCGTTTCATCAGTTTCCTTTCGGCACGAGGGCGCAATTATCCGCCAGATTCGCCCGGCGCGCGGGCGGTGATGGCCAGCGCGTGGATCGGGTGCTGCATGAGCCCGCCGAGCGCCTCGTAGACCATGCGGTGGCGCGCGACGGTGCTCTTGCCTGCGAAAGCGCCTGACTCGATCGTCAGTCGCCAGTGCGTGTTGCCGCCGGGCGCCGCGCCCGCATGGCCCGCGTGCTTCGCGCTCTCGTCGACGAGCTCCAGGCGCACGGGGGCGAGCGCGCCGAGGCGCCGGCGCATTTCCTCGGCGACGCTCACCGCTCTTCCTCGCCCGCGGGCTTTTCCGGGACGTAGCGCGCGAGCGCGAGCGCCTGCGCCACCACGAATAGCAGCATCAGGCCGGTGCCGCCGAGCAGCTTGAACTTCACCCAGGTCGCTTCTTCG
>DATIYN010000210.1:0-6755 GCA_035517595.1 Burkholderiales bacterium | reverse complement strand
CCCAGCGGCGTCAGCCATGCCACCTTCCACTGCCGCTCGTATTCGGCGCGCACCATGCCCAGCACGGCGCGCGCATCGGGAAACGGCGGCTGCTTCAGCACCGTGGTTAACGCGGTGCCGGTGTATTCCGGATAGAGGTCGATCGCGCCCGATTTAAGCGCGTTGAAGACGATGCCGGTGTTGCCCAGGCCCTGCCGGTGCTCGCCACCGCCGGCCGTCCGGACGATGATTTCACCCAGGATGTAGGACTCGGTGAAGCGCTTGGAGCCGACCTTCAGGGTTTCGGCCTGCGCCTGGAGAACGACCACCGAGAGCAAGGACAGGAACAGCCTCACGCCGCGCGTTCCGTCCTTTTCGCGCCGGCATCGAGGAACTGCAACGCGGCGAGGCTCGCGTAGAGGCCGCCCTGGCGCATCAGCTCGGTGTGCGAGCCCTGCGCGACGATGCGGCCGCGGTCCATGACCACGATGCGGTCCGCGTGCTGCACGGTCGCCAGGCGGTGCGCGATCACGAGCGAGCTGCGGCCGCGCTCGAGCGCCTCCAGCGCCTGCTGCACCATGCGCTCGCTCGCCGCGTCCAGCGAGCTGGTGGCTTCGTCGAGCAGCAGGATCGGCCGGTCGGCGAGCAGCGCGCGCGCGATCGACAGGCGCTGGCGCTGGCCGCCGGAGAGCGTCACGCCGCGCTCGCCGAGCACCGTGTCCATGCCCTGCGGAAGGCGATGGATGAACTCGAGCGCGAAGGCCTGCTCGCAGGCGCGCTCAGCCTCGGCGCGGCTCGCTTGCGGACGGCCGTAGCGCACGTTGTCGAACACGCTCGCCGCGAAGATCACGGGATCCTGCGGCACCACCGCGATGAGCCGGCGCAGCGCCAGCGGGTCGTACTCGCGCAGGTCGATGCCGCCGATGCGCACGGCTCCCGATTGCGGGTCGTAGAAGCGCAGCAGCAGCGCGAGCACGGTCGTCTTGCCCGCGCCCGAGGGGCCGACCAGCGCGACGTGCTCGCCCGGGACGAGTTCCAGCGAGAAGCGCTCCAGCGCGGGCACCGTCGGCCGCGCCGGGTACGCAAAGCTCACCGCGTCGAACGCGACGCCCGCGTGAGGCGGGCGAGGCGCCGCCAGCGAGGGCGCGGCGATTCCCGGTCGCGTGTCGAGAATCTCCATCAGGCGCTCGGTGGCGCCGGCCGCCCGCTGCAGCTCGCCCCAGACCTCGGACACGGTGCCCGCTCCCGTCGCCGCGACGAAGGCATAGAACACGAAGGCCGAGAGCTCGCCCGCCGTGAGGCGCCCCTCGAACACGTCGTGACCGCCGACCCAGAGGATCACGCCCACGGCGCAGAACGCGATGAGCATGACCGACGCGATCAGGAAGGCCTTCTGGCCGATGCGCTCGACTCCGGACCGGTACGCCGCCTCTGCGTGCCGGGCGAACGCTGCCCGATCTTCGCTCTCATGCGCGTACGCCTGGACGGTGCGGATCTCGTGCACCGCCTCGTCCACGTAGGCGGAAACGTCGGCGACGCGGTCCTGATTGGCGCGCGACAGCCGGCGCACGCGGCGGCCGAGCAGCAGGATCGGCGCGAGCGTCGCCGGGATGCCGAGCAGCACGAACGCGGCGAGCTTCCAGCTCGTCACGAACATCATCACGGCCGAGCCCGCCATCATCAGCAGGTTGCGCACGAACATCGACAGGCCGTAGCCGATCACCTGCTGCAGCAGCGTCGTGTCGTTGGTGAGGCGCGAGATCACCTCGCCCGTGCGCGTCGCCTCGAAGTAGCCGGGCTCGAGGGCCAGGATGTGGTCGAACACCGCGCGCCGCAGGTCGGTCACGACCCGCTCGCCGAGCGTCATCATGAGGTAAAAGCGCACGAAGGTCGCGGCCGACAGCAGCGCCGCGACGCCGACGATCGCGCCGAGCGCCGCGTTGAGCAGCGACGGGTCGCTGCTGCCGAAGCCCTTGTCGACGACGTGGCGCAGGCCCTGTCCGAGGGCGAGCACGCAGCCCGCCGCGACCAGCAGCGCAAGCAGGGCCGCGGCGATGCGCAGCCGGTAGGGCGCGACGAACCGGGCGAGCCTGAGCACGTGCCGCATGGGCAGGTACTCTACTCCGGACCGGCCCTACCTCCCGTAGAAGCGGTAGTTGTTGCGGCCGAGCTGCTTGGCGCGGTACATGGCGACGTCGGCGTTGCGCAGCACGGCTTCGCCGTCGCCGGCGTCGGTCGGGTACAGCGAGATGCCGATGCTCGCGCCGATCGTGAAATCGCGTCCGTCGACGCGGAACGCCGGCTCGAGCGCGCGCAGGATCTTCTCGGCCACCACCTGGCTGTCGCCGTCCTGGTGCAGGTCCGGGATCACGACGACGAATTCGTCCCCGCCGTGGCGCGCGAGCGTGTCGGCCTTGCGCACGCAGCCGGCGATGCGGTGCGAGGCTTCGCGCAGCACGGCGTCGCCCGCGCGGTGGCCGAGTGCGTCGTTGACCTGCTTGAACTCGTCCAGGTCGATCACCATCACCGCCACGCGGGTGTCGCGGCGCTGCGCGAGGAACACCGCCTGGCGCAGCCGGTCGTCGAGCAGCCGCCGGTTGGGCAGGCCCGTGAGCGTGTCGTGGTAGGCGAGAAAGCGCGCCTCTTCCTCCTGGCGCTTCCTTTCCGTGATGTCCTGCGACACGCCGATCATGCGGTAGACGCGGCCGTTCGCGTCTGCGAGCGTCTTGCCGTGCGAGGACAGCCAGGCGACGCGGCCGTCGCTGCGGATCACGCGGTACTCGTTCGTGCACGCGCCGGCCTGCTCCCAGGCGGCGTTCACCGTCGCGAGGTACCGGTCGCGGTCATCCGGGTGCACGATCTCCAGGTACTCGGACCAGCGCGTATTGCGTCCGCCGGTGGCGCCCACCAGCGTCGAAGGATCGCGGCCCCAGTGCAGCTGGTCGGTCTCGCGTTCCCATTCCCAGTACATGAGCTCGGCAGCATCCACCGCGAGCCGCAGCTTCTCGACGTTCTCGTACTGCGCCGCCGCCGCGATCTTCTCCGCGGTGACGTCGCGCGCCGTGCCGGTCGCGCCGATCACCGCGCCGCGCGCGTCGCGCATCGGCACCGCGTTGAACGACAGATCGACGTGGCTGCCGTCGCGGCGCAAGTGGCGAGTCTGGTAGTCGAACACCGACTCGCCGGCAAGGATGCGCTGGAATACCGCCAGGTCTCGCGACCCGACTTCGGGCGCGATGATCTCGCGGAACTCGCGGCCGACGAGGTCGCCGGGCTGGCAGCCGTAGATGCGCCGCACCGCGGCCGGGCTGAGGTAGGTCCAGCGCCCTTCCGCGTCCACCGACCAGATCAGGTCGTTCGAGGTCTCGACCAGATTGCGGTACATCGCCTCGCTCTTGCGCAGCGCGCGCTCGGCCGCATGGCGCTCGCTGGTGTCGCTGTAGGTGACGATCGTGGAGGCCTGCGGCGCGTTCGGGTTCATCGCGCGCCCCACCGAGTGGCACCAGAGCAGGCTGCCGTCCTTGCGCTGCAGCTTGAATTCGCCCTCGAGCACCTGGCCGCTCGCGAGCAGCTGGTAGCGCCCGCCCGCCTCGTTCCAGAGCTCTTCCGACGGGTAGAGCACGCGCGAGGAGCGGCCCACGAGCTCGCCCGGCGCATAGCCCAGCATCTGCTCCAGGCGATGGTTGCAGCGCACGATGACGCGCTCGGAGAAGAACGCGACGCCGACGGGCAGCGTGTCGAACACGACCTTCTCCTGGGCGACGAGCTGCTCGTAGGCGTCCTGCGCGCGCTGCAGCTCGCCGACCTTGACGACCGCCTCGCCGACCGTCTTCTGCAGCTGGCTCTCGTTGTGAGCGAGGCGCCCGAGCAGGTCCTCGTTCTCGATGCGCGCGTGCAGCGCGCTGAGCACGTTGCCGTGGATGCCGCGGTAGACGGGAATCATCGCGGCGCCGAACACGGCCACCATGAAGGCGAGCAGCGGATAGGTCTCGCCGCCCTGCGCGAGCAGCTGCGCGACGACGGCGACCAGCGGCAGCGCGCTGAAGGCGTAGTACGCGGCCGGGCTCGCCGCGTACACGCCCGCCGCGCCGATGATCGTGCCGCCGACCACGAACACCACCGCCAGCTGCAGCAGCGGTCCGGCCTCGGGCAGGTAGACCGCCGGCGCGAACGTCCACAGCGCGCCGGCGCCGAACGCGCCGAGCACGAACCGCCCCTCCCAGGCGGGCGGCGAGCGCGCCGCGGGCGCGCGCCGGTAGGCGCCCTGCAGGCCTACGCGCACCGCGGTCAGCGCCACCACGGCGCCCAGCCAGCCGAGCAGCAGCGGCGCCGGGAACTGGTCCCAGAGCACGAGCAGCAGCAGGCAGGCGAGCGCGACCGACGCGAAGTAGGCCGGCCAGGCGAGGCCGAAGAGCGCCTCGATGCGCGCGGACACCAGGCGTTCGCGGTTCATCGGCCCCAAGCTACCCCCCGGTCGGCACGGCCTGCTGGAACTGTCGCACGCGACTGACCTTTTCTTGCAGTCGCGCCGACGGGCGGCGCGCGGCGGCCGACGCGCGAAACGCCTAGCCGAGGCGCTCGACCTCGACCAGGCAGTCGTAGAAGGTGGCCGCACCGCCCATGTCCGCGGTGCGCTGCGAGGTGAGATCGTTCGCGTTGCGCCGGTCGGGCGTGAACTTGCGCCACCAGACCGAGGGCGCAACCACGACGCCTCGCCTCGGCTTGTCGTTCACGCGCGCGAGCAGCACGCAGCTGCCGCGGTCGTTGAATACGCGCACGCGGTCGCCGTCGCGGATGCCGCGCGGCGCCGCGTCGGCCGAGTGAAGCTCCAGAGCCGGCTCACCCTCGGCATCGCGGAAGCGCTTCAGGTTGCCGAACGAGGAGTTCAGGAAGTTGCGCACCGGCGGCGACAGGAAATTGAGCGGGTACCTGCGCGCGAGCGCCGGGTTGCTCGAAGGCAGCTCGGCGGGCGGCGTGTAGCCGGGCAGCGGATCGAGGCCCTGCTGCGCGAGCGACTCGCTGTAGAACTCGCACTTGCCCGAGGGCGTATGAAAGCCGCCCTTCGCGAACGGCGCGAAGGTCCTCGGCAGCGCGAGGCGCTGCCAGCCGTTCTTCCTCAGCGTCTCCCAGTCGATGCCGGCGAGGTTGGCGTGCCCCGAGCCGATCGCCTGGCGAGCGAGATCGTCGTCGCTGTCCCGGAAGCAGGGCTCGGAGAAGCCCATGCGCGCCGCGAGGCGCCGGAACACTTCGGCGTTCGGCAGCGATTCGCCCACGGGCCGGATCGCCGCGTTGTTCGCGACCACGTAGAGGTGGCCGTAGGACTTGTGGATGTCCGTGTGCTCGAGCTGCGTGGTCGCCGGCAGCACGATATCGGCGTAGTCCGCGGTGTCGGTCAGGAAGGAATCCATCACCACGCAGAACAGGTCCTCGCGCGCGAAGCCCTTGAGCACCTGGTTCGAGTCCGGGCACACGGCGACCGGGTTGTTGTTGTAGACGATCACGGCCCGCACCGGCGGCTTCGCCGAAGTGAGCGCCTCGCCGATCCGCGAGTGATTGATCACGCGCGGCCGCGGCGCCGGCATGAGATCCGGGCGCTCGAGCGTCGCATGGTCGAAGTGGTAGTTGTCCGCGGTCGTGAGCAGGATTCCGCCCGCAGGATCGCGCCAGGCGCCCACCAGCGCCGGCAGGCAGGCGATCGTGCGCGCGGCCATGCCGCCACCCGCGTGCCGCTGCATTCCGTAGTTGAGCCGGATCGCCGCCGGCTTCGCGCAGCCGTACTCGCGCGCGAGCTCCACGACGTCCTCGACCGCCAGTCCGCAGATGCCCGCCGCCCATTCGGGCGTGCAGGTCTTGACTCTTTCCCTCAGGCGGTCGAAACCCAGCGTGTATCTTTCGACGTAGTCCCGATCGATCAGGCCGTCCTCGATCAGCACGTGCATCATGCCGAGCGCGAGCGCGGCGTCGGTGCCGGGCAGCAGCGCCACGTGCCGGGTGCACTTCTCCGCGGTCAGACTGCGGTACGGATCGATCGCGACGATCTTCGCGCCGCGGCGCTTGGCTTCCTGCGCGCGCGTCCAGAAATGCAGGTTCGAGGCGATCGGGTTGGAACCCCAGATCAGGATCAGCCTCGCATCCGGGTAGCGCTCGGGATCCATGCCGTAGCTGCCGCCCAGCGTCGCCTTGATGCCAGCCTTGCCGGCCGACGAGCACAGCGTGCGCTCCAGCTGCGAGGCGCCGAGCTTGTGGAAGAAGCGCCGGTCCATCGACATGTACTGCAGCATGCCCATGGTGCCCGCGTAGCTGAGCGGCAGGATGGACTGCGGGTCCTCCGCCGCGAGCGCCTTCAGGCGCGCGGCAATCTCGTCGAGAGCGTCCTCCCAGGAGATGCGCTGGAACTCGCAGCGCCCCTTGGGCCCGACGCGCTTCATCGGGTACAGCAGCCGGTCCGGCGAGTAGGTGCGCTCGGTGTAGTGGCTCACCTTGGTGCACAGCGAGCCGTCGGTGAACGGGTGCTGCGGGTCGCCCTGCACCTTCACCGCGACGCCGTCCTTCACCGTCACCAGCATCGCGCAGGTGTCGGGGCAGTCATGCGGGCAAGCGGCGCGAACGATGGTTTCCTGCATGTTGCCCATCTCGAAAGTCTACTCCAGCAATTCGATCCAGTGCCGCACGGGGATCGGCGTTCCGGCCTGCAGGTGCGTAAGACAACCGATGTTTGCCGTGGCAATGATCTCCGGCCCGCCCGCGCCCAGCGCAGCGAGCTTGCGCTCGCGCAA
>DATIYN010000209.1:0-4919 GCA_035517595.1 Burkholderiales bacterium | reverse complement strand
TTTCGTTCCGCGCGGGCAAGTCGATGCTTCCCTTGCCAGGCGCTCCCTTCCCCGGATACGAACGCGCCGCCAAAGATGGCGAAAGCGAAGACGGAAAGGAACAGCGACTCGAGGAGCCGGTCCGGGTCCATGACATAGAGGCCCACGGTCCCCGCGAGCAGCGCGCCGCCGACCAGGAAGCTCAGGATTCTCGCCATGCTCCGATCCGGGTATCTTCGCTTGCGCTGCTAGCCTAGCATCCCGGTTCAGCCATCCGGGCGGCTGATCAGGAGGAAGAGCGCATGTGCCTGTACACGGGTCCGATCTCGAACACCGGCCGCTGGAACTGGGAGGGCGACCGCATCATCTTCGACGCGATCCTGCCCTCGGGCCGTCCGCCCGTCGGGCGCGAGCGGCCTTCCTATCCGATCGATGTCAGGGAGTTCCTGGTCTCCGAGAAGAACACCGTCATCGCGGACGTCCTGCGGAAGGATCTCCCGCGGTTCTTCGCCCGGAAGCGGCAGAACCCCGACCGATTCACCGCCCGGACCCCGGGCAGCTTCGACTTCCGCGCCCACATGATCGCGGCGTTCGTGGGCGAGCGCATCGCCTACGAGAGCCGCACCGGCCGCGATCCCTGGCAATTCCCGGACGAGACCCTGTTCCTGCGCAAGGGCGACTGCGAGGACATCGCATTCCTCATCGCGTCGCTGATGCTCGCCTCGGGCATCAGCGGCTACAACATCCGCGTCGCGCTGGGCCGGCTCACCCTGACGACCGCGCAGGGCAGGAAGCTGCATCACGACCACATGTGGGTGATGTACCGGAGCGAAGCCGGGCGCTGGCTCGTGATCGAGCCGCTGCATTTTTCGGCGCGGCAGATGCGGCGCGTGAGGGGACCGCGGCTGCGGGCGCGACCGGAGAACGTCCGGGCCGCGGCGTACGAGCCGCGCTTCCTGTTCAACCAGGACCACGTATGGATGACCGAGCGCGACGACGGGCCGGAGCCGCTCCGCGCCCTGCTCGAGCGCGACTGGACGCGGCTGAACCCGAAGTTCGCGGGCGTCGTGCACAGGACCATCCTCAACAAGGCGCTCAAGGGGCTCGCGCCGGACTGGGTGCTGAGGTCCCTGAACAGCCATTTCACGAGCATCTTCGGCAACGTCGTCGACGAAGTGGACAATTTCCTCACCTCGGGCTACGACCCGCGCGACCACTTCGACAACGCCTTCGTGCCCGAAGGCTGGCAGCGGGTGAAGGCGCGCCTGCAGCGCTTCAAGGCGGATAACCATGCGCTCGATGACTTCGCGTATGCGGCGCACGGCATTGCGGACTTCTACGCGCACTCGTCGTACCTCCATTTCGCGAAGCTGGCGAACGCGTCTGCGCCGGCAGGCGCCGCGAGGCCCTGCGATCCCGACGACATGGCGGCCGGATATGCGAGCAGCCCCGCGTACGGCGCCGGAACCGACTTCGGGATCGGCGCCGCGCCGTTCACGGTGAATCCGACCGTCTATCCGGGCGATCCTTCGGCCGCGCCGGGTTTCTGGAACGGCAAGATCATCTCGGGCCGCTACGCGCAGCGCGGCGACTCGCACGGACTGCTGGAGGCGCCGGTCTACGTGCCGGACAGCCTGATCGATGGCGCGTTTTTCAAGCGCGGCGCCCTGCCGCACCACGAGGAAATTGCCGTGGATTCGGAGAAGCGCGGCAAGAGCCACGTGCTCTATCGCTCCGGCGCGGGCGATCCCGCCGACCGGGCCCTGTTCCGGAATCAGTTCCGCTGGCGCCGGAACACCGCCGTGCTGCACATTCGCGCCGCTTTCCAGGAAAACTGGAGCGGAACCTGACGGCTCAGGCCGCCGGCGCGCCCGTGCGGCGGTCCGCTTGATGCGCATCAAAATCTCCCTGCTTGTGCGGGCGTAGCTTGACCCCCTGCCTGGACTCGTTCAGGAGGGACGATGAGCGCGGTGGAAGCGGGGATCGCGGGCGCTGCGGCCGGGATCGCGCGTCCCTGGCTGCGCTATTACGGCGCTGTCCCGCAGTCGCTGGAGTACCCGGACAAGACGCTCTACGAGGCGATCGCCGCGACCGCGCGGCGCCGCCCCGAGGCCGTCGCCTGGGATTTTCTCGGCACGACCTCGACCTACGGCCGGCTCCTCGCCGAGATCGACCGCTGCGCCGACGCGCTCGCCGCGCTCGGCCTCGGCACGGGCGAGCGCATCCTGATCTCGATGCCGACCTCGCCGCAGGGCGTGATCGCCTTCTATGCAGCCAACAAGCTCGGCGCGGTGCCGGCGATGATCCACCCGCTCTCGACGTCGCCCGAGATCGCGCACTACCTCGACGCGAGCGGCGCGCGCATCGCGCTCGCGCTGGATGCGTTCTACGGCACGCTGGCCGCGGCGGCGCCGAAGCGGCCGCTGGAGACGATCCTGCTCGCGCGCATTCCCGACTACCTGCCGTTCGCGAAGAAGCTGGGCTTTTGGCTGGCGAAGGGGCGCAAGATCGCGCCGGTGCCCGCCGATCCGCGCGTGCACTGGTGGTCGGAGACGATGGCGCGCGAGCACGGGCGCGCTCCGGCGGCGCGCAGGAGCACGATCGATCCGGCCGCGATCCTGTTTTCCGGCGGCACCACGGGCAAGCCCAAGGGCATCCTGCTGTCGAACCGCAATTTCATCGCCGAGGGCATGCAGGCGGCGGCCTGGGGCGGCCTCGGCGAGGACGACTCGATCCTCGCCATCCTGCCGATCTTCCACGGCTTCGGGCTGGGCGTGTGCGTGAACGCCGCGCTGATGGCCGGCGGCAAGTCCATCCTGGTGCCGGTGTTCGACCCGGCGACGACGGGGAAGCTGCTGCGCTCCAAGCGGCCGAGCGTTCTCGTCGGCGTGCCTACGCTGTTTCACGCGCTCGCCATGGACCCGTCGCTCGAGCACGCCGACCTGTCTTGCCTGCGCGCCTGCTTCTGCGGCGCCGATACGCTGCCCCGGCCGGTGCGTGACCGCTTCGAGCAGCACGTCGCCGCGCGCGGCGGCAGCGTGCGCCTGCTCGAGGGTTACGGCCTCACCGAGTCGGTGACCGCGATCATGGCGATGCCAAAGGAAGAATACCGGGACGGCTCGATGGGTATCCCGTTCCCGGATATGGACGCAAAGCTCTGTGTTCCGGGCACCATCGACGAGGCGCCCGCGGGCGAGGAGGGCGAGCTGTGCGTCTGCGGCCCGGCCGTGATGCTGGGCTATCTCGACGATCCCGAGGCCACCGCCGCGGTGCTGCGCATGCACGCCGACGGCCGAACCTGGCTGCACACCGGGGATCTCGCGCGCCGCGACCGGGACGGCTTCTTCTATTTCGTGCTGCGCCTCAAGCGCATGATCAAGTCCTCGGGCTTCAACGTCTATCCTTCGCAGGTGGAAGCCGTGCTCTGCCGCCACCCGGCGGTCATGGAAGCCTGCGTGATCGGCGTCCCCGATCCCGTGCAGATCGAGCGCGTGAAGGCCTACGTGGTGCTGAAGGATCCTTCCAGGGAAGGCGAGACGATGCGCCAGGGCCTGATCGCGCACTGTCGCGCCGAGCTCATCAAGTGGTCCTGCCCGCGCGAGATCGAGTTCCGGCGCGAGCTGCCGCGGACGCGCGTCGGCAAGACGGACTACCGCGCGCTCATGCAGGAGCAGGCCGCAGGCGCGCGCGCGGGCGCGGCGGCATGAGCGGTGCTCCGTCCGCCGCGAACGGAGGCGAGCGCGTCGCGGCGGTGCTCGCGGCGCACGGCGTGCCGGCGCTGTTCACGCTCTGCGGCGGACACATCTCGCCGGTGCTCGTCGCGGCGAAGGCGCGCGGCATCCGCGTCGTCGATACGCGCGACGAGGCCACGGCGGTGTTCGCCGCCGACGCGGTCGCGCGGCTCACGGGCGTCCCGGGCGTGGCCGCGGTGACCGCGGGCCCCGGCCTCACGAACACCATCACCGCGCTCAAGAACGCACAGCTGGCGCAGTCGCCGCTCGTGCTCATCGGCGGCGCGGCGCCGACCGCGCTGCAGGGCCGCGGCGCGCTGCAGGACATCGACCAGCGCCCGCTCGTCGCGCCGCACGTCAAGTTCCTGCGGCGAGTGCGGCGCGTGGCGGACCTCGGCCCCGCGCTCTCGGACGCGTTCGCGGCCGCCGGCAGCGGCGTTCCCGGCCCGGCGTTCGTAGAATGCCCGGTGGACATCCTTTACGACGAGAAGAGCATCCGTCAGTGGTATGCGGAGGCGGGCGGCAAGGGCCGCTCGATTTCCGACCGGGTGCTGCGCTGGTACCTCGACCGGCACGCCGAGAGCCTCTTCGCCGGTTCGCGGGAGCCCTTCGCGGCGCGCGCGCACGAGCAGACGGCGACGGCGCCCGCGGAGCGCGCGATCGAGCGCGCGGCGTCGGCGCTTGCCGCGGCCGAGCGGCCGCTGCTCGTGGTCGGCAGCCAGGCGCTCGCGCTCGCGGGCCATGCCGACCGCGTGGCGGGCGCGCTGGCGGCGATCGGCGCGCCGGTCTACCTCTCCGGCATGGCGCGCGGGCTGCTCGGGCGCGAGCACGCGCTGCAGATGCGCCACGCGCGGCGCGACGCGCTGCGCCAGAGCGACTGCGTGGTGCTGGCCGGCGTGCCCTGCGATTTCCGCCTCGATTACGGCCGACACGTACGGCGCTCGGCGACGCTCGTCGCCGCGAACCGCAGCAGGCACGACGCGCGCATGAACCGCCGGCCGTCGATCGCCGCGATCGGAGACGCAGGCGCGTTTCTCGAGCGGCTCGCGCCGGTCCTCCGCGACCGCGCGCGCCGGCCCGGATGGATCGCGGAGCTGCGCGCGCGCGACGCCGCGCGCGAGGCGGACATCGATGTGCGCGCCGCCGGACGCGGCGAGCACGTCAACCCGCTCGCGTTCTTCCGCGCGCTGGACAAGGCGGCCTCGGACG
>DATIYN010000208.1:0-8995 GCA_035517595.1 Burkholderiales bacterium | reverse complement strand
TCGACCCGCAGTTGATGCTGTACGACGAGCCGTTTACCGGCCTCGACCCGATTTCACTGGGCGTGATCGCGCGGCTGATCCGCACGCTGAACGATTCGCTCGGCCAGACCTCGATCGTGGTCAGCCACGACGTCGAGGAGTGCTTCGGCATCGTCGACTACGTGTACTTCGTCTCCGCCGGCCGCATCGTCGCGCAGGGCACGCCCGCCGAGCTGCGCCGATCGAGCGACGCTTTCGTGCACCAGTTCGTAAGCGGCGCGCCCGACGGGCCGATTCCGTTCCACTACCCGGCGCCCGCCTACGTGGCCGACCTGGCCGGGGCCGGGCATGGCTGATCCCGCGCCGAACGGCCTGGTGCGCTCGCTCGAGCGACTCGGCAACACCGCGACCTCGAAGATCTGGCGCCTCGGCTTCGCGGCGCGCTTTTTCGCCTACACGCTGCTGCACTCCGGCACCGCGTTCCGGCGCTTTGGCCTCACGATCCGCGAAATCTACTTCGCCGGCGTGCTGTCGCTCATCATCATCCTCGTCTCGGGCCTGTTCGTCGGCATGGTGCTCGGGCTGCAGGGCTACGACACGCTGCAGCGCTACGGCTCGTCGGAGGCGCTCGGCATCCTGGTGTCGCTGTCACTGGTGCGCGAGCTCGGGCCCGTGGTCGCGGGCCTGCTGTTCGCGAGCCGCGCGGGCTCGGCAATCACCGCCGAGATCGGCCTCATGAAGGCCACCGAGCAGATCGCCGCCATGGAGATGATGGCGGTCGACCCGATCGCGCGAGTGGTCGCGCCGCGCTTCTGGGCGGGCGTAATCTCGATGCCGCTGCTCGCCGTCCTGTTCTCCGCGATGGGCATCTTCGGCGGCTACCTCGTCGGCGTGCAGCTGATCGGCGTAGACGAGGGCGCCTTCTGGTCGCAGATGCAGGCCTCGGTGGACGTGCGCGAGGACATCCTGAACGGTGTCATCAAGAGCATCGTGTTCGGCATCGCGGTGACCTGGATCGCCGTATTCGAGGGCTATGATGCGGTGCCGACCGCCGAAGGGGTCTCCGGAGCGACCACGCGCACCGTGGTCACCTCGTCGCTGGCGATCCTCGCCCTCGACTTCGTGCTGACCGCCCTGATGTTTACCGGAGGAAACGTTAGATGAGACGCTCCACCATCGACATCTGGGTCGGCGCCTTCGTGGCGGCCGGCTTTCTCGGCCTGTTGTTTCTGGCCCTCAAGGTGGGCAACCTGGCCTCCTTTTCGACCTCCCAGACGTATCAGATACAGGCCAAGTTTGCTAACATCGGGGGACTGAAGGTAAGAGCGCCCATAAAGAGCGCCGGCGTGGTGGTCGGGCGGGTGTCGGACATCAAGTTCGACAACGAGAGCTACGAAGCCATCGTCACTTTCAACGTTGACGCGCATTACCAGTTTCCGCGCGATACGTCTGCGAAGATCCTGACCTCGGGTCTTCTAGGGGAGCAATATGTGGGGCTGGAAGCCGGCGGCGACGCGGCGATGCTGAAGGCGGGCGACCGGCTGCGGCTGACGCAGTCGGCGGTGGTGCTGGAAAACCTGATCAGCCAGTTCCTGTTCAACAAGGCGGCTGAAGGCAAGGACGGCAAGTGACGGTGACGATGCGCTGGGCGAGGAATCTGGTGGTGGCGCTGCTCCTGGGTGGAGCGGCGGGCTGCGCCACGACCGGCATCACCGATCCGCGCGACCCGCTCGAGGGCTTCAACCGCGCGATGTTCTCGTTCAACGAGGGCTTCGACCAGGCGATCGGCAAGCCGGTGGCGACCGCGTACCGCGACGTCCTGCCCGACCCGGTGCGCACCTGGGTGCGCAACTTCTTCGCCAATCTGGGCGATCTCTGGATCGGCCTGAACAACCTGCTGCAGGGCAAGCCGGCCGACACGGTTACCGATTGGGCGCGCTTCGCGTTCAACAGCACGCTCGGTGTCTTCGGCATCAACGACGTGGCGAGCTCGATCGGGCTGGAAAAGCATGACGAGGACTTCGGCCAGACGCTGGGCCGCTGGGGCCTGGACGACGGCGCCTATCTGGTCTGGCCGTTCCTGGGATCGAGTTCGATACGCGATACCGTAGGCCTGATTCCGGACTCCTACGCGGACCTGGTCGTCCGCCACAAGCCGGGCGGCGTGGCCGCGGCCGCCTGGTTGCTGCGCGCGACGGGCAAGCGCGCGGACCTGCTCGATGCGAGCCGCATCCTCGAGGAAGCGGCGCTCGACAAGTACGTGTTCATGCGCGACGCCTACCTGCAGCGTCGCCGCAGCCAGGTCTACGACGGCAACCCTCCGCGCGCTTCGCGCGAGATGCCGCTCGCCGACGCGGCCGCGCAGCCGCAGCCCGCGCAGGCGAACGCCGCTGCAACGCAGGCGCCTGCCGAGCCGGCACCCGCCGCCGCGCCCGAGCCGGCCGTGCAGGAGCCGTCGCTGCCGCACGCGCCGAGCGCGGCCGTCGAAGCGGCCGCGCGCATGCTGGAAGCTCCGGCGGCGGCCGAGGCCGGCGGAGGCTAGAGTGTTTCCCGTGTTCGCGAGAATCGCGGCGATCGCCGCGGCGACGGCCATTGGCGCCGTGTCGGGCGCTCGCGCGCAGGCGCCGGCCGAGGCTACGCCGCCGGACGTGCTCGTGAAGACGGTGACGCTCGAGGTGGTCGACATCCTGAAGAGCGACAAGGACATCCAGGGCGGCAATGCCGCGGGGCGCAAGAAGGTGATCGCGCTCATCGAAGCCAAGGTCCTGCCGCATTTCAACTTCCAGGCGATGACCGCGAGCGCCGTGGGCCACAACTGGGCCAAGGCAAGCCCGGATCAGAAGACGCGCCTGAACGACGAGTTCAAGATGCTGCTCGTGCGCACCTACTCGAGCGCGCTCGCCGCCTACAGCAACCAGAAATTCGATTTCCGCCCGCTGCGCGCCAAGCCGACCGACACCGACGTCACGGTGAACGTACGCGTGCTGCAGTCCGGCGCGCAGCCGGTGACCATCGACTACGACATGGAGAAGCGTCCCAACGGCTGGAAGGTCTGGGACGTACGGGTGGCCGGCGTGAGCCTCGTCGCCAACTACCGCACCGAATTCGACACGCAGGTTCGCGACAAGGGCATCGACGGGCTGATCAAGGCGCTGCAGGCGAAGAACCAGTCGCTCGAGCAGACCGCGGCCGCCGGCGGCGAGGCGGCGAAAAAATGATCCGGCGCGAGGGCGAACGCATGATCGTGAGCGGAGCGCTGACGCTGGCGAGCGTCGCCGCGGAGCTCGCGCAGGGCAAGGCCGCGATCGCCGAGGGTGCGCGCAGTGCCGATCTGTCGGGCGTCGGCGAGCTCGATTCCTCTGCGCTCGCGCTGCTGCTCGCCTGGATGCGCGAGGCGCAGCACCTCGGGCGCGAGCTCGCGTTCACCAATCTTCCGCAGGGCCTCACTACCATCGCGCGCCTGTACGGCGTCGCCGACCTGCTGTCCGCCTCGCCGGCGGCCGAGCGCCACTAAAGACGAGCGCCCGCGCGAGCGTGCCCGCTGCACGTGATCGCGGGCGCGTCCGCCATGACCTACGCGATTGAAGCCAGGAACGTCGAGAAGCGCTACGGCGCGCTGCAAGCGCTCGCCGGGGTGAGCCTCGAGGTCGCCGAAGGCGAGTTCTTCGGGCTGCTCGGCCCCAACGGCGCCGGCAAGACCACGCTCATCAACGTGATCGCGGGCATCGCGCGCGCGAGCGCAGGCTCGGTGCGCGTGATGGGCGCCGACGTCGTTGCGGACTACCGGCGTGCGCGCCGCATGCTCGGCGTGGTTCCGCAGGAGCTGGTGTTCGACCCGTTCTTCAGCGTGCGCGAGACGCTGCGCTTCCAGTCGGGCTACTTCGGCCTGCGCCGCAACGACGCCTGGATCGACGAAGTCATGCACGCGCTCGACCTCATGGCCAAGGCCGACGCCAACATGCGCACGCTCTCGGGAGGCATGAAGCGCCGCGTGCTGGTCGCGCAGGCCCTCGTGCACCGGCCGCCGGTCATCGTGCTGGACGAGCCCACCGCGGGCGTGGACGTGGGGCTGCGGCAGGGCCTCTGGCGGTTCATCCGGCGGCTGAACCGCGACGGCCACACCATCGTGCTGACGACGCACTACCTCGAGGAGGCCGAGGAGCTCTGCGACCGCATCGCGATGCTGAAGGCCGGCCGCATCGTCGCGCTCGACTCGACGCGCTGCCTGCTCGAGACCTTCTCGGGCCTCGTGCTGCGGCTGCGCCTGGAGGGCGGCGCGCTGCCCGAAGGACTGGAGGCCGATATCGTCTCGAGCGAGGACGGTCGCTTCGTGCTGCGCCTGCGCGACTACAGCGCGCTCGAGCAGGTGCTGCACCGCGTGCGCGAGGCGGGCGCGGCGATCCGCGAGCTCGAACTCGAGCCGCCCGACCTCGAAGAGGTGTTCCTGCGGGTGATGGAGAAGCACTGATGGGCGGCTTCCCGACGCTGCTCTACAAGGAGCTGCTGCGCTTCTGGAAGGTGAGCTTCCAGACCGTGGCCGCGCCCGTGCTCACCGCGCTGCTGTACCTCGTGGTGTTCGCCTACGCGCTCGGCGACCGCGTGCGCCCCTTCGAGCAGACGAGCTATGCGCAGTTCCTCGTACCCGGCCTGGTGATGATGAGCGTGCTGCAGAACGCGTTCGCCAACAGCTCCTCGAGCCTGATCCAGTCCAAGATCTCCGGCAACCTCGTATTCATGCTGCTGCCGCCGATTTCGTACGTCGAGTTCTTCGGCGCCTACGTGCTCGCCTCGATGGTCCGCGGCCTCGCCGTGGGCGGCGGCGTGCTCGTGGCGACGGTCTGGTTCGTCGACCTGCGCCTCGCGGCGCCGGGCTGGGTGTTCCTGTTCGCGCTGCTCGGTTCGGCGGTGCTCGGCGCGCTCGGCCTCGTCGCCGGCATCTGGGCCGATAAATTCGACCAGATCGCGGCGTTCCAGAACTTCGTGATCCTGCCGCTCACGTTCCTGTCCGGCGTCTTCTACTCGATCCACTCGCTGCCGGCCGCCTGGCAGGCGGCCTCGCACCTGAATCCCTTCTTCTACATGATCGATGGCTTCCGCTATGGCTTCTTCGGCGCCTCGGACTTCCCGCCGCTCGCGAGCCTGGCAGTGGTCGCGGTAAGCTTCGCGCTGCTCGGCGCAGGGGCGCTCGCGCTGCTGCGCTCGGGCTACAAGCTCAGGCAATAGCCATGGTCACTCCCGACAGCGTCAAGTGCGGCATCGAAGCCGGCCTCGAATGCGTCAGCGTCGAGGTGATCGGCGACGGCCAGCATTTCCAGGCGCGCATCGTCTCGCGCGCGTTTGCGGGCAAGAGCCGCGTGCAGCGCCACCAGCTCGTCTATCGGGCGCTCGGCGAGCGCATGCGCGAGGAGATCCACGCGCTGTCGATGCAGACCCTGACGCCGGAAGAAGCGGCCGGGGAGGCGGACCATGGATAAGCTGCGCATTTCCGGCGGCAGGCCGCTCGAGGGCGAGGTGCGCGTCTCCGGTGCGAAGAACGCCGCGCTGCCGATCATGTGCGCGGCGCTGCTCACGGACCGGCCGCTCGCGCTCGCCAACGTGCCGGCGCTGGCCGATGTGGCCACGGCGGGGAAGCTGCTCGGCCAGATGGGCGTGGCGGTCGAGCGCGACGGCGGGCGCATGACGCTCGATGCGCGGCGCATCACCAGCCGGGTCGCGCCGTACGAACTCGTGAAGACCATGCGCGCGTCGGTGCTCGTGCTCGGTCCCCTGCTCGCGCGCTTCGGCGAGGCGCGGGTGTCTCTGCCGGGCGGCTGTGCCATCGGCGCGCGGCCCGTGGACCAGCACATCAAGGGATTGCAGGCGATGGGCGCGGCGATCGCGATCGAGCAGGGCTACATCGAGGCGCGCGCCGGTCGACTGCGCGGCGCGCGCATCGTCATGGACCTCGTCACCGTGACCGGCACCGAGAACCTCATGATGGCGGCTGCGCTCGCCGAAGGCACGACCGTGCTGGAGAATGCGGCGCGCGAGCCGGAAGTCGTCGATCTGGCCCGCTGCCTCGCAGCGATGGGCGCGAAAATCGAGGGCGCGGGCAGCGACGTGATCCGCGTCGAGGGCGTGGGCCGACTCGAGGGTGCGGACTACCGCGTGATGCCCGACCGCATCGAGACGGGGACTTTCCTCGCCGCGGCGGCAGCGGCGGGCGGGAGGGTGCGCCTTACCGGCGCCGCGCCGCAGACGCTGGATGCCACCCTCGCGAAGCTGCGCGAGGCGGGCGCGAAGCTCGCGGTCGGCGAGGACAGCATCGAGATCGAGATGTCGGGCCGGCCGGCATCGGTCAGCCTGCGCACCGCGCCCTATCCCGGCTTCGCCACCGACATGCAGGCGCAGTTCATGGCGCTCGACGCCGTCGCCGAGGGCACCGGCGTGATCACCGAGACCATCTTCGAGAACCGCATGATGCACGCGCTGGAAATGCAGCGCCTCGGCGCCGACATCACGATCCAGGGCACCACCGCGGTGGTGAAGGGCGTCGGGCGGCTGCAGGGCGCGAACGTGATGGCGACCGACCTGCGCGCCTCCGCCGGCCTCGTGGTCGCCGGCCTGGTCGCGCAGGGCGAGACCCTGATCGACCGCATCTACCACCTCGATCGCGGCTACGAAGCGCTCGAGAAGAAGCTCGGCGCGCTCGGTGCGCGAATCGAGCGGGTCAAATGAGGCGTGCTCCGGACGGTAAACTGGCCCGCATGGCGAACATTCGCATCGCGCTGTCCAAGGGACGGATCCTCGAGGAGACGATGCCGCTGCTCGCGCGCATGGGCCTGAGGCCGCGCGAGGACCCGGAGCGCTCGCGCAAGCTGATCCTCGCGACCGAGCGCCGCGGCGTGCAGCTGGTCGTCGTGCGCGCCGCCGACGTTCCCACCTACGTGGGCCATGGCGCCGCCGAGCTCGGCATCGCCGGCGGCGACGTGCTTGCCGAGCACGGCGGCGCGGGCCTGTACCAGCCCGTTGATCTCGGCATTGCGCGCTGCCGGATGATGGTGGCGACGCGCCGCGGTTTCGACTACGGCAACGCGGTGCAGCAGGGCGCGCGGCTGCGCATCGCCACCAAGTACGTGAACCTCACGCGCGAGCACTTCGCGGGCAAGGGCGTGCACGTGGATCTCATCAAGCTCTACGGTTCGATGGAGCTCGCGCCGCTCGTGAATCTCGCCGACGCGATCGTCGACCTCGTGTCGAGCGGCCGCACGCTGCGCGCCAACCGTCTGGTGGCAGTCGAGCGCATCATGCCGGTGTCGGCGCGCCTGGTTGTCAACCAGGCGGCGCTGAAGACGCGGCGCGCCGAGCTGCAGCCGCTGATCGAGAGTTTCGCGCGCGCGGCGCGAGGCCGCGCGTCCCGCACGGCGGCGCGCCTGTGAAGCTGCGCCGGCTCTCCACGCGCGAGCGCGGCTTCGATGCCAGGCTCGCGGCGCTCACCCGCTTCGAGGCGGCGCAGGACGCGCGCGTGCAGTCTGCCGTGCGCGCCATCGTCGCGGCCGTGCACCGGCGCGGCGACGCGGCCGTGCTCGCCTACGCGAGGCGCTTCGACGGCGTGAAGGCGCGCTCGGTGGCGAAGCTGGAATTGCGCCCGCGTGAACTCAAGTCGGCGTTGAAGGGAATCTCGAGAACCGAGCGCGCGGCGCTCGAGGCCGCCGCTGCGCGCATCCGCAGGTTCCACGTGCGCCAGCGCGCCGCCTCCTGGTCGTTCTCCGAGGCAGACGGCACGCGCCTCGGCCAGCGCGTGTCGGCGCTGGAGCGTGTCGGCCTTTACGTGCCGGGCGGCAAGGCGGCCTATCCGTCCTCGGTGCTCATGAACGCGATTCCCGCCAAGGTGGCGGGCGTCGGCGAGGTGGTGATGGCGAGCCCGAATCCCGCGCCGCTGGTGCTCGCGGCGGCGGCGATCGCGGGCGTGGACCGCGTGTTCGCGCTCGGCGGCGCGCAGGCGATCGCCGCGCTCGCCTACGGCACGGCCGCGGTGCCGCGGGTCGACAAGATCGTCGGTCCCGGCAACGCCTTCGTCGCCGAGGCCAAGCGCCAGGTGTTCGGCCAGGTCGGCATCGACATGATCGCCGGCCCCTCGGAGATCCTCGTGATCGCCGACGGCAGCGCGCCGGCCGACTGGGTGGCGATGGACTTGTTCTCGCAGGCCGAGCACGACGAGGCCGCCCAGGCGATCTTGATTTGCCCTTCGCTCTCCTATCTTGATCGAGTTGAAAAGGCGGTCGAGAGACTTCTTCCGGAGATGCCGAGAAGCAGGGTGATCCGTGCATCGCTGGCGCGACGCGGCGCGCTCGTCCACGTGCGCAGCCTCGCCGAGGCCTGCGTGATCGCCGAGCGCATCGCGCCCGAGCACCTGGAGCTCGCGGTCGCGCGACCGCGAGCGCTGCTGCCGCGCCTGCGGCACGCGGGCGCGATTTTCCTCGGCCGCTGGAGCTCGGAGGCGATCGGCGACTACTGCGCGGGGCCGAACCACATCCTGCCGACGGCGGGCACGGCCCGCTTTTCCTCGCCGCTCGGCGTCTACGATTTCCAGAAGCGCTCGAGCCTCATCGAGGTCTCGCGCCGCGGCGCGCGCCGGCTCGGCCGGCTCGCCGCGGCTCTGGCGCGCGGCGAGGGTCTGCACGCGCATGCACGCTCGGCGCTGATGCGGGCGGAGTTCCGCCGGTGAGCGCCGACGCGAAGGACATCGCAGCCAGGATCATCCGCCCCGAGATCCTGGCGATGCGTGCCTACGAGGTCGCGGATGCGGCCGGCCTGGTGAAGCTCGACGTCATGGAGAGCCCCTACCGGCTGCCCGACGGGCTCGCGCTCGAGGTCGGACAGATCGTCTCCGAGGTCGCGTTGAACCGGTACCCGGTGCCCTCGGCGGCGAAGCTGCGCGCGCTGATCCGCGAGGTGATGCAGGTGCCGGCCGGCTGCGACGTGCTGCTCGGCAACGGCTCGGACGAGTGCATCCAGTACATCACCGCCGCGGTCG
>DATIYN010000207.1:0-7594 GCA_035517595.1 Burkholderiales bacterium | reverse complement strand
CTTGTTCGGCGCCACGCCCGCGGAAGCCGTGAGCCCGGTCTCGCGGCGGATCTGCTCCTTGAGGCGCCGCGCCACCCGGCTCGCGTAGGGCTCGCCCCACGCGTTCGCGGTGACGTCGAGGTAGGCCTCGTCGAGCGACAGCGGCTCGACGAGCTCGGTGCAGGCGCGAAGCAGCGCCATCACCTGCTGCGACACCTGCTTGTATTTCGCGAAGTCGGGAGGCACGACGACCAGCCCGGGACACAGGCGCAACGCGCGCGCCATGGGCATCGCGGAGCGCACGCCGAACTCGCGCGCCTCGTAGCTCGCCGCCGCCACCACGCCACGCGACTCGGGCCGCCCGCCGACCGCGACCGGGCGGCCGCGCAGGCGCGGATCGTCGCGCTGCGCCACCGACGCGTAGAAGGCATCCATGTCCAAGTGGACAATGCGCCGCATATACTGTATATATTGCCACTATGGAAAACCTGACGGAACGGCAAACCGAAATCCTCCGGCTGGTGCGCGAGCTCACCGAGGTCTCGGGCTACCCGCCGACCCGCGCCGAGATCGCCGAGCGCATGGGCTTTCGCTCGGTGAACGCCGCCGAGCAGCACCTGCGCGCGCTGGAGCGCAAGGGCGCGCTCGAGATTTCCGCCGGCTCCTCGCGCGGCATCAAGGTGCGCGAGCGCGGCGGCCCGAAGGTCGGCCGGCTGCTCGAGCTGCCGGTGATCGGCCGCGTCGCCGCCGGCAGCCCGATCCTCGCCGAGGAGCACGTGCAGGCGCGCTACCAGCTCGACCCGAACCTGTTCACGCCGCGCGCCGACTACCTGCTGCGCGTGCGCGGGCTGTCGATGCGCGACGCCGGCATCCTCGAGGGCGACCTTCTCGCCGTGCACCGCACGCAGGACGCGCAGAGCGGCCAGGTGGTGGTCGCGCGCATCGGCGAGGAGGTCACGGTCAAGCGCCTGAGGCGCCGCGGCCACGCGGTACAGCTGCTGGCGGAGAATCCGGATTTCGCGCCGATCGAGCTCGACCTGCGGCGCGACGAGATGGCCATCGAGGGCATCGCCGTCGGCGTCATCCGCAGCGGCAAAAGTCTGTAAGAGCCCTCTGGCCGCCGCGCGCGGCCGGACGGCGCGATAACGCCTCCCCTATAATTGGGCGGAGCCTGATCCGCCCGATGAATTCCCCCAGCACCGAAGCCGCGCGCACGACGGCATCCGCCAGGATCAGCCTGCGGCAGTCGGCCGATCCGCGCTTCGTGCTCGCCGACCGGGTCGAGCAGATGTACAGCCAGATGCCGCTCGCGATCCTTGCGACGCTGGTGATCAGCGCGGTGGCGGCCTACGAGCTGCGAGAAGGCCGCTACGTCGAGGTGGTGGTGTTCTGGGGCGTGCTGGTGCTGTTCCTGACGGTCGTGCGCACCGTGCTGTACTGGGGCTACCGGCGCGCGCGCGAGAAGGTGAAGGAGGCCGAGCAGTGGATGCGCTGGCTCGCCATCAGCGCGCTCGCCGCGGGCGCGACCTGGGGATTCGCCGGCGCGGTGTTCTTTCCCTCGCACGCCGACGAGCAGCAGGTGTTCCTCGCCTTCCTGCTCACCATCGTGGTGGCCGGCGGCATCCCGATCTACGCGGTCTCGTGGGTGATCTACGCGATCTACGCGGCCGGAATCCTGTTCCCGTTCACCTACGTGCTCGCGACCTTCGGCAACAAGCTGTTCGCCGAGATCGCGCTCATCGTGCCGGCCTTCTACGTGCTCAACGTGGGCATCGCCTACCGGCTGAACCGGGTGTTCAACTCCGGCTACCGGCTGCGCCACGCCTACGGCAAGTTGACCGAGGACTACACCGCGCTCAACCAGCGCCTCGAGCAGCAGCTGGTCGAGCTCGAGGAAGCGCGCCGGCAGGTCGAAGCGTCGGGCCGCAAGCTCGCGCTGTTCGCCGAGCGCTCGCCGATCGCGGTGCTGGAGCTCGACCCCGGCTCGCGCATCCAGCAGGTCAATCCGGCGGCCGAGAACCTGTTCGGCTATCCGCCCGCCGAGCTCATCGGCCGGCCGGCCAGCCACCTCATCCTGCCAAAGTACCAGGACGAATTCGCGAAGCAGTGGCGCGAGCTGATCCAGACCCGCGCGCCGATGTCGGCGCTGCGGCTGCGCAACCCGCGCCGCGACGGCATCGAGATCGTCTGCGAATGGACGGTGACGCCGCTGGTGAACGCCGCGGGCGAAATCGTCGCGGTGATCGCGCAGGGCCGCGACATCACCCAGCAGCTCGAGGCCGAGCGCATGAAGAAGGAGTTCACCTCGACGCTGTCGCACGAGCTGCGCACGCCCCTCACCTCGATCATCGGCGCGCTGCAGCTCATCAATTCGGGGGTGCTCGGGAACATCGACAAGGACGTGCTCGAGCTCACCACCATCGCCGAGCGCAACGGCCAGCGCCTGCTCGACCTCATCAACGACATCCTCGACGTGGAGAAGATCGAGTCGGGCAAGCTCACGCTGTTCCTCGAGACGCTGGACCTCGCCGAGCTGGTCGCCGAGTCGCTGACGCTGAACCGCTCCTTCGCCGACCGCTTCAAGGTGGGCCTCGCGACCGTGGGCGAGCGCCAGCCGGTGCGCGTGAGCGCCGACCGCAAGCGCCTGCTGCAGGTCATGACCAACCTGATCTCCAACGCCGCCAAGTTCTCGCCGGAGGGCAGCATCGTCGAGGTCAGCATGGAGAGCTGCGACCACGGCATCCGCGTCGGCGTGCACGACCACGGCCCCGGCATCCCGGAGAATTTCCGCAACCGCATCTTCGGCCGCTTCGCGCAGGCCGACATGTCGCACACGCGCCAGAAGGGCGGCACGGGCCTCGGACTCGCGATCTGCAAGCGGCTGCTCGAGATGATGGGGGGTAAGATCGGCTATTCCGACCGCGAGGGCGGCGGCACGACCTTCTGGTTCGAGCTGCCCAAGCAGGCCTGAGGGACACGCCCATGCCCGCACGACCGCTCGGCCGCATCTGCTACGTCGAGGACGACGAGGACATCCAGCGCATCGTGCGCCTGTCGCTGGAGAGGGTGGGCAAGATGGTGGTCGAGGTCGTCGGCGACCCGACGGCGGCGATCGACCGCATGATCGCCTTCAAGCCCGACCTCGTGATGCTCGACTGGATGATGCCCGGCATGGACGGGCCGGCGCTCTACCGCAAGATGCTCGCCACGCCCGAGGTGAAGGCGCTGCCGGTCGTGTTCATCACCGCCAAGGCGTCCCCGAAGGAGCTGGAGGAGCTGCGCAAGCTCGGCGCCGCGGGCACGATCTCGAAGCCGTTTTCGCCGAAGGACCTGCCCGAGCAGCTGCGCGCGATCTGGGGCGCGCTGCCCTAGCGTCGCGCTAGAGCTTGACCGTGCGCTCGGCGCCGAACGCGCCCGAGCCCTGGTAGTACTTGCGCGACAGGAAGCCGATCACCTCGTCGGCGTTGCGAAAGCGCGCGTCGCGGTCCTTCTCGATGAGCTTGTCCATGAGCCGCTGGTAGGACGCGAGCTCGGGCGGCAGGTCGGGCGGCTGCGTATTCAGGTGGTGCAGAGCGACCTCGACCGCGGTCTCGCCGTCGAACAGGTGCTGGCCGGTGAGCATCTGGAACAGCAGCACGCCGGCGCTGTAGATATCGGTGCGCAGGTCGAGCGCCGAGCCGCGCACCTGCTCCGGGCTCATGTAGCGCGGCGTGCCGAGCACCTCGCCGTGCCCGGTGCGGTCGATCGCGTCCACGTGCTTGGCGATGCCGAAGTCGAGGATCGCCAGGCTGCCGTCGGCGCGGAACATGAGGTTCTGCGGCTTCAGGTCGCGGTGCAGGATGCCCTGCTCGTGGATGTCGCCGAGCGCGAACATCAGCTCGCGGAAGATCTGCAGCGCCTCGTCGGGCGGCAACGCCTTGTTGCCGAGGCGCTTGTTGAGATCGCCGCCGTCGAAGAACTCCATCACCAGGTAGGCGTGCTCGCCCGAAACGCCGTGGCCGTGGATCGCCGCCACGTGCCGGCTGCGGAGGCGGCCCACGAGGTTGTACTCCTCGATGAAGCGCTCGAGCGCCTTCTTGTCGCCGGTGACCTCGCTGCGCAGGATCTTCACCACCAGCGGCACGTCGTCGCCCTCGCGCGAGGCGAGGTAGACGCGCGACATGCCGCCCTCGCCGATCAGGCGCAGCACCTTGATGCCGGGGATCCGGATCTTCGCGCCGAGGTCGTGTCCCTCCTGGCGCGCGAGCACTTCGGGCGGCAGCGTCTTCTCGATCTTGCCGCGCGCGAGCTCGCGCACCGAGGTGACCAGCTTCTCGCGCGTGAGCTCCTGCTTGCGCTGGTAGTCGTCGGCGCCGAGCTTCATCGCGCGCACGGCGATCACCTCGTTGCCCGCCCCCGTGAGGAACATCACCGGCGGGCAGTCGGCGCGCTTCTTGAAGGCCTGCAGCCACTCCAGGCCGTCGCCGCGGCCGAGCATGTAGTCGAGGATGACGACGTCGTAGCTGCCGAGCGGGAACGCGGCGTCCGGCATGTCGCGCTCGAGCGGATCGAACTGCTCGACCTGGATGTCGGGCCACTCCTTCTTCAGGTGCAACGCGAGGATGTTGCGCAGGTCCTCGTCGTCGTCGATGATCAGGACTTTCACCCGCCCCCCGAGTTCCGCGCGCCGGCGCCCCTCACGCCAGCGCGACTTTGTACGATACCACTTCGACCGGCTCGGCCTTGCCCTTGAGCTCGACCTTGCGCCGCTCCAGGCCGTGCGCCTGCCCGAGCTGCGCCTGGAGCGCGCGCGCCGCGCGCGGGCCGATGAGCAGCTCGTTCGGCGCCGCGCGCTGCATCAGCCGCGCGGCGACGTTCACCGGGTCGCCGATGATGGTGTAGCTCATGAAGCTCGGCGCGCCGACGTTGCCCACGACGGCCTCGCCCGCCTCGATGCCGACGCCGACGCCGGTGGCGAGGCCGTGCTCCCTGCGCCAGCGCGCGGCGACCGGCGCGAAGCCTTCGATCATGCTGCGCGCCGTGCGCAGCGCGCGCTCGGCGGCGTCGGGCTGCTCGACGGGCACGTTGAAGCCGACGAGCATCGAGTCGCCCGCCATGCTGAACACCGTGCCCTCGTTCTCGTGCGCGGCGCCCGTCAGCACCACGAAGAACTCGTTCAGCATCGGCACGATGCTCGACACCGGCACCGTCTCCGAAAGGCGCGTGAAGCCGCGCAGGTCGGCGAACAGCGCCACCACCGCCGTGCGGTGCGACAGGTTGCGGAACACGTCCTCGCCGCGCGGGCTCTGCGCCAGCACGCGCTCGGCCAGGCGCGGCGACAGGTAGCGCGAGAAGGTCCTGCGGATCGCCTCCTTCTCCTGCACCTCGGCCGCCAGGCGCCGGCCCTCGAGCTCCTTGCGCGTGTCGTGCAGGCGGCGCAGCGTGTTGACGCGCGCGACGAGCTCCTCGCGGCGCACGGGCTTGGACAGGAAGTCGTCGGCGCCCGCCTCGATGCCGCGCACGCGGCTATCCTGGTCCTCGAGCGCGGTCACCAGGACCACGGGCACGAGCGCGGTGGCCTCGCTGCCCTTCAGGCGGCGGCAGATCTCGAAGCCGTCGGGGCCGGGCATCTGCACGTCGAGCAGCACCATGTCGGGCGGCGCGGCGGCGATGCGCGCGAGCGCGACGTGGCCGTCGGAGGCGGTCTCGGCCTGCAGGCCCTGCTGCTTCAGCAGGCGCACGAGGAAGCCGGCCATGTCCGGATCGTCGTCCACCACCAGGACGCGGAACACGTCCTGCGCCGCGTCCGCCGTGGCGCCGGCGGGCCGGCTACTCATAGACGATCTGGACTCGCGCGAGATAGTCGGCGTATTCGGCGAGGCTGGCCTCGAGCCCGCCGCGGTCGCCCGCCCTGGCGCCGTCTTCGATGCGCTTGCCGAGCTGCGACACCTGCTCGAAGCCGTAGGAGTTGCCGACGCCCTTCATGCGGTGGCCGAGCTGGCGCATCTGCTCGAAGTCGCCGGAGGCGAGCGCCGCGCGCAGGCTGTCGAGCTCCTTGCCGCGGTTCTTCATGAACGTCGGCACGAGGTCCTCGAGGTCCTTGGCGACGGTGACGGTGATGGGCGCGCTCATCGAACGATTATAAGGTGCTGACGCAAAAGCCGCTTTCCGCGCTTTTGTGAAAGTCAGTGAAAGTCGTGGGAGCGGACCGGCAGCGGCCCGAGCGCGCGTCCGAGCCACGCGCTGTGGTCCGTGAAGCGCCGCGCGATCAGGTGCACCACGCCCTGGCTGCTCTCGAGCCTGCCCTCCACGCCCAGCAGGCGCGCGCCGAGCAGCTCCTTGCGGTAGCGCTCGAACAGGTCGCTCCAGACGATCACGTTGGCGCAGCCGCTCTCGTCCTCGAGCGTGACGAACACCACTCCCGTGGCGGTGCCGGGCCGCTGGCGGCAAGTCACCAGCCCCGCCGTGCGCACCCGGCTGCCGTGGGGAAGCAAAGAAATCTCTTCTGCACTGACCATTTTCAGCCTTTTTAGGCGGGTCCTCAAAAATGCCAACGGATGCCTGCCCAGCGTGAAGCCCAGGCTCGCGTAATCGGCCGCGATCTCCTCCGCCTCGGCGGGCGCGTCGAGCGCCGGCGCGCGCTCGGCCGCGTGCACGTCCATCGGCGGGCGGCCCTCGACGCCGGCCGCGGCCCAGCGCGCGTCCCTGCGGTGCCCGGCGAGGCTCTGCAGCGCGCCCGAGGCGGCGAGGCTGTCGAGGTCCTTGCGGCCGAGCGCGGCGCGCTGCGCGAGCTCCGCGACCGAGCCGCAGGGACGGCAGGCGACGATGCGCCCGCCCGCGGCGGCGCCCAGCCCCCCGACCATGCGTAACCCGAGGCGCACCGCGGGGCGGCCCGCCGCGCCGCGTCCTTCGTCGCCCTCCTCCAGCGTGCAATCCCAGTCGCTCAGCGACACGTCCGCCGGGCGCAGCTGCACGCCGTGCCGCCGCGCGTCCTGGATGAGCTGCGAGGGCGAGTAGAAGCCCATCGGCTGGCTGTTGAGCAGCGCGGCGAGGAACGCGGCGGGATGGTGGCACTTGAGCCAGGCCGAGTAGTACGCGAGCAGGGCGAAGCTCGCCGAGTGCGACTCCGGGAAGCCGTAGTCGCTGAAGCCGTGGATCTGCTGGTAGATGCGCTCGGCGAATTCCGGCGCGTAGCCGCGCTCGCGCATGCCGTCCTTCAGCTTCGCCTCGAACTGCCGGAGGCCGCCCTTCTTCTGCCAGGTGGCCATCGCGCGGCGCAGCTGGTCGGCCTCGCCCGGGGTGAAGCCCGCCGCGACGATCGCGAGCTGCATCACCTGCTCCTGGAAGATCGGCACGCCGAGCGTGCGCTCGAGCGCGCCCTTGACCGCCTCGGTCGGGTACTCGACCTTCTCCAGCCCCTGCCGGCGCCGCAGGTAGGGATGCACCATGTCGCCCTGGATCGGCCCGGGACGCACGATCGCCACCTCGATGACGAGGTCGTAGTAATTCGCCGGCTTCAGGCGCGGCAGCATCGACATCTGCGCGCGCGACTCGATCTGGAACACGCCCACGGTGTCGGCCTTCTGGATCATCGCGTAGACGCGCGGGTCGTCCCCGGGGATGTCCTGCAGCTTCG
>DATIYN010000206.1:0-33164 GCA_035517595.1 Burkholderiales bacterium | reverse complement strand
GTTTCGAGCGGCCTGGGCGTGGCCGTGGTGCCCGCCTCGGTGGCGAACCTGGGCCGGCGCGGCGTCGCCTACCGCGAAATAGCCGACGCGCATCCACGGCTCGACCTCTGGCTCGCATGGCGCCGCGGCGCGCCGGGCGGCGCGGCGCGCGAGTTCATTCAGCACGCCCGCCGCGCGGCGCGATAATTCCGGCCTGCATGCTCGTACATCCTCATTTCGACCCGATCGCATTCTCGGTGGGTCCGCTTGCCGTGCGCTGGTACGGCCTCATGTATCTGCTCGCGTTCGCGATGGTCTGGTGGCTCGGCACGCGCCGCATCGACGCGGGCAGGGCCCCGGTTTCGCGCGCCCAGCTCGACGACATGCTGTTCGGCGGGATCGTCGGGGTGATCCTCGGAGGGCGCCTGGGCTACGTGCTGTTCTACAAGCCGGGCTACTACTTCTCCCACCCGCTCGAGATGCTCGCGATCTGGCAGGGGGGCATGTCGTTCCATGGCGGATTCCTCGGCGTGCTGGCGGCGATGGCGCTGGTCGCCTGGCGCCAGCGCGTGAACTGGTGGGACCTCATGGATTTCCTCGCGCCCCTGGTGCCGCTCGGCCTCGCCGCGGGCCGCATCGGCAACTTCATCAACGGCGAGCTCTGGGGCCGCGTCACGGATCTGCCCTGGGGCATGGTGTTTCGCGGCGCGGGCGACCTGCCGCGACATCCCTCGCAGCTCTACCAGATGGCGCTCGAGGGCTTCGCCCTGTTTGCGTTGCTGTGGTGGTTTTCCTCGCGCCCGCGACCGCGCATGCAGGTCTCGGCGCTGTTTCTCGCCGGCTACGGCGTCGCGCGCTGCATCGGCGAGCTGGCGCGCGAGCCCGACGCCTTCCTCGGCTACCTCGCCTTCGGCCTGACGATGGGTCAGTGGCTCAGCCTGCCGATGATCGCCGTGGGCCTGGCGCTCTTCTGGTGGAGCGGCAGGCGCGCCTGAAGCTGCGCTAGGCGAGCGCTCTTTCGAGCACGCGCGCGACGTGCAGCGCCGGGCGCCGCGAGCCGTGCGCGATCTGGTTTCGGCAGCTCGTGCCGTCGGCGACGATGAGCGTCTCGGCACTCGCGGCGCGCACGGCGGGCAGCAGGCCCGCCTCGGCCATCTTCATCGACACGTCGTAGTGCTCCGCCTCGTAGCCGAAACTGCCCGCCATGCCGCAGCAGGACGATTCCACGGTCTTCACGTCGAGCCCCGGAACGAGGCGCAGCGCGCGCTCGACCGCGCCCATTGCGCCGAAGGACTTCTGGTGGCAATGGCCGTGCAGCAGCGCCTGGCGGCCGATGGCCTTGAGCTTCAGCTGCAGCTGGCCGGCGTCGGCCTCCGCGGCGAGGAACTCCTCGAGCAGCACCGCGCGCCGCGCGAGAGCCTCGGTGCCCGGCAGCAGCACGCCGTACTCGTCGCGCAGCGTAAAGAAGCATGACGGCTCCAGGCCGATCACCGGCAGCTCGTGCGCGAGCCAGGGCTCGAGCGCTTTGAGCATGCGGCTCGCCTCCGCGCGCGCCCTGTCCACGAGCCCGGCCGAAAGAAAAGTGCGGCCGCAGCACAGCGGCCGCTCGCCGCTGCGCGGGTGCGCGACATGCACGCGATAGCCGGCGGCCTGCAGCACGCGGATCGCCGCGCGCACGTTCTCCGGCTCGAAGTAGCGGTTGAAGGTATCGACGAACAGCACCAATTCGCGATCGCCGGTCTTGGGCCACGCGCGATCGGCAAAATAGTCGCGCCGCCATTCGGGCAGCGGACGATTGGCCGTGAAGCCGGCGAATCCGCCGAGCAGCCTCATCGCCAGGTTCGAGAGCGGTGCCGCAGCCGCCGCGAACGGCGCATAGCGCGGCAGCCAGGCGATCGCGCGTTCGCGCAGCGTCGGCGAGTGGCGCCTGCGCCAGTGCGCGAGGAACTCGATCTTCATGCGCGCCATGTCGACGCCGGTCGGGCACTCGCTGCGGCAGCCCTTGCAGGACACGCACAGGTCGAGCGCCTCCTTCACCTGCGCGTCGGCGTCGCCCTCCAGCTGTCCCGATAGCGCGAGGCGCAGCGTGTTGGCGCGCCCGCGCGTGAGGTGCGCCTCGTCGCGCGTCGCGCGGAAGGACGGGCACATCGTGCCGGCGTCGAATTTGCGGCAGTGGCCGTTGTTGTTGCACATCTCCACGGCCTTGTCGAAGCCGCCCCAGGCCGACCAGTCGAGCGCCGCGGGCGCGGGCGGCCGTGCCGCGTAGCCGGGCTTGAAGCGAAACAGCGACCGGTCGTCCATCTTCGGCGGGGAGACGATCTTGCCCGGGTTCATGAGGCCCTTCGGATCCAGCCACGACTTGATCTCGCCGAGCGCGGCCGTGAGCCGAGGCCCGAAGAAGGGCGCGATCCACTCCGAGCGAACCAGGCCGTCGCCGTGCTCGCCCGAGTAGGCGCCCTTGTACTCCTTGACCATCGCACAGGCCTCCTCGGCGATGGCGCGCATCTTCTCGGCGCCGTCGCGGCGCATGTCGAGCACCGGCCGCACGTGCAAGGTGCCGACCGAGGCGTGCGCGTACCAGGTGCCGCGCGTGCCGTGCTTCTCGAACACTCGCGTCAGGCGATCGGTGTACTCGGCGAGATGCTCCAGCGGCACCGCGCAGTCCTCGATGAAGGACACTGGCTTGCCGTCGCCCTTCATGGACATCATGATGTTGAGGCCCGCCTTGCGCACTTCCCAGATCGCCCTCTGGAGCGCCCCGTCGGTAACCTCGACCACGCTGCCCGGGAGGCCGAGGTCGGCCAGCAATTGCGCGAGTTCCCTTAGTCTCGATTTGAGAACAGAAGGATCCTCCCCCGAAAATTCCACCAGGAGAATTGCGTCGGGCTCGCCCCTGAGGAAGGCGTCCACTGTCTCGCGGAAGGCGCCGATCTCGCGCGCCAGGCCGATCATCGTCCGGTCCACCAGCTCGACCGCCGAGGGACCGAGCTTGACGATGTGCTGCGTGAGATTCATCGCCGTGTAGAACTTCGGGAAATGCACGACGCCGAGCGTTCGCGCCGCCGGCAGCGGCGACAGCTTCAGCAGCAGCTGCTCGGAGTAGGCGAGCGTGCCCTCGGAGCCGACGAGCAGGTGCGCCGCGTTGGCATGGGGCGGGCCGAGATGATCGAGGTTGTAGCCGGCGACCTTGCGCAGCACCTTCGGAAACCGGGCTTCGATCTCTTGCCTTTCTGTTTCGAAAAGTTCCTTCAACCGGGACACGAATTGAAGGTAGCCGGCGGATCCTGCAGCGTTTTCCATCGGGCCGAAGCGCCAACACTTGCCTTCGGATGTGACGGCATCAATGGCGAGCACGTTGTGCACCATGTTGCCGTAGGCGATCGAGCGCGAGCCGCAGGAGTTGTTGCCCGCCATGCCGCCGATCGTCGCCTGAGCGCTCGTGGAGACGTCCACCGGGAACCACAGGCCCTGCCGCCGCAGTTCGGCGTTCAGCGCGTCGAGCACGACGCCCGGCTGCACGAGCGCGCTTCGCGCACTCGCGTCCAGCGCGAGCACCCGATTCAGGTGCTTCGTCGTGTCGATGACCAGCGCGGCGCCGACTGCCTGTCCGCACTGCGAGCTGCCGGCACCGCGAGGCAGGATCGGCACGCCCTGCTCGCCGGCGATTGCGATCGCGGTGCGCGCCGCCTCCGGCGTGCGCGGCACCACGACGCCGACCGGCTCGATCTGGTAGATCGACGCGTCGGTCGAATAGCGTCCGCGCGAGGCTGCATCGAATAGCACATCGCCCTCGACCTCGCTCCGGAGGCGTCGCGCGAGCGCAGAATCGCCGGGCCTCGCGGCGACCAGCCTGACCGGGAACGCAGGAGCGTTCACGCCGCCCTGGCCTGCGTTTGCGGCAAGGTCGCGAGCACGCTCGAAAGCTTGTGCGCCAGATGGTCCGACAGGAGCGCGCGGATGCGCTTTACGTCGCGTGCGCCCAGCGCTGCGAGGATCTCGTCGTGCTCGCGCACGGCGGCATCCCAGCGCTCCTTCGAAAGGTTCGCCATGTAGCGCGCGCGGCGCACGTTGCCGTTCAACTGGCGGTAGACGTTGTAGAGCATCGCGTTGCCGGAATACTTGACGAGCTTGAGGTGGATCGCCTGATTGAACTTGAAGTAGCCGGCCAGGTCGCCGCGCGCATGGTAGGCGAGCATCTCATGGTGCAGTGCGCGGATCTCGTTGAGCTGCGCTTCGGTGGCGTTCGCGCAGGCGAGCTCGCCTGCCAGCGCCTCGAGCGCGCCCATCACCGTGAGTGCCTCGGAGAGCTTGACCGGGTCCATCCGGGAGACCACCGCGCCACGGTTGGGCAACAACTCGACCAAGCCTTCCGTGGCGAGTACCTTGAAGGCTTCGCGCAGCGGCGTGCGGGAAACCCCCAGCTGCGCGGCCAGCAGGCGCTCGTTCAGTCGGGCGCCCGCAGCGAGGCGCCCTTGGACGATAAGGTCGCGGAGCCGGTCGGAGGCTTCCTCGTGAAGGGGCCGCCGGACGATGGGGGTGGACTCTTGCGATGGCTCCATTTTGCATGCAGAATACAAAAATCCTACCTGTCTTGCAAGACGTAGCCCTTATGTTGCGCACAACGAGAAGAGTTGCATGCAATCCAAGGAGATGACGATGACCAGAGCTGCGGGACGCCATTTTCTCCAGATTCCCGGTCCCACGAACGTACCCGACCGGGTACTGCGGGCCATCGACCTTCCCACCATGGACCACCGGGGCCCGGAGTTCGGCCGGCTTGGAAAGGAGGTCCTGGAAGGCATGAAGCGGGTCTTCCAGACCCAAGGCCACGTCGTGATCTATCCCGCCTCGGGGACCGGGGCTTGGGAGGCGGCGCTTGCCAACACGCTTTCCCCCGGCGACGCGGTGCTCATGTACGAGACCGGGCATTTTGCGACGCTGTGGCAGAAAATGGCCAGGCGCCTGGGCCTCGTGCCCGAATTCATCGCCGGCGACTGGCGCACCGGCGCCGACCCGCAGGCGATCGAGGCGCGCCTGCGCGAGGACAAGGCGCAAGCAATCAAGGCGGTGTGCGTGGTCCACAACGAGACTTCCACTGGCGCGACTTCGCGCATCGGGGAGGTGCGCAAGGCGATCGACGCCGCGAAGCATCCCGCGCTCTTCATGGTCGACACGATCTCCTCGCTCGCCTCGATCGACTACCGCCACGACGAATGGGGCGTGGACGTCACGGTCGGAGGCTCGCAGAAGGGACTCATGCTGCCGCCGGGCCTTTCGTTCAATGCGATCTCGGCCAAGGCGCTCGCCGCGTCCAAGGCAGCGAAGCTGCCGCGCAGCTTCTGGGACTGGGGCGAGATGATCGCCAGCAACAAGGACGGCTACTTCCCCTATACACCCGCGACGAACCTGCTCTACGGCCTGCGCGAGGCGCTGAAAATGCTGCTCGAGGAAGAGGGCCTGGAGAACGTGTTCGCGCGCCACCGGCGCCATGCCGAGGCGACGCGCCGCGCGGTGCGCGCCTGGGGCCTCGAGGTGCTCGCGAAGAATCCGGCGGAGTACTCCGCTTCGCTCACGGCGGTGCTCATGCCCGCCGGCCACGATGCCGACCGCGTGCGCAAGCTGATCCTGGAAAATTTCGACATGTCGCTTGGCACGGGTCTTGGCAGGCTCTCCGGCAAGGTGTTTCGAATCGGCCACCTGGGCGACTTCAACGATCTCACGCTGCTCGGCACGCTCGCGGGCTGCGAGATGGGGCTCGCGCTCGCCGGCGCACCGATCAAACGCGAAGGCGTCAAGGCCGCGATGGAATACCTGGCCGAGTGCCGCCGCTCGCCGGCGCGCGCCGCCGCCTGAGCGGCTAACCGATGGCGGGCGGCAGGGTCCTCGTGGAGCGCGACGGCGCGATCGCCACGATCACGCTGTCCAGCCCCGGGCGCCTGAACGCGCTCGACAAGTCGATGTGGGCGCAGCTGGGCGCCGCGATCGCCGAGCTAGGCGCCGACGAGGCGCTGCGCTGCATCGTGCTGCGCGGCGACGGCGACAAGGCTTTCGCCGCCGGCGCCGACATCGCGGAGTTCATGAACGAGCGCGCGAACTCCGCGCAGGCGAAGGCCTACAGCCGCGGCGGCATCGGCTGGATGCGCGCGGTGGCCGAGTGCCGGCATCCCACCGTGGCGCTGATCCAGGGCGCCTGCGTGGGCGGAGGCCTGCTGATCGCGTCGCAGTGCGACCTGCGCATCTGCAACGAGTCCGCGCGCTTCGGCGTACCGGTGAAGAACCTCGGCCTCACCGAGTCGTACGACGAGCTGCAGGCCATGATGCGCGTGATCGGCCCGGCTGCGTCGCTGGAAATCCTCCTCGAAGGACGCATCTGGGGCGCGCGCGAGGCCTACGACAAGGGTCTCGTGAGCCGCGTGGTGGCCGACGACAAGGTGATCGAGGAAGCCTACGCGGCTGCGCGCCGCGTCGCCGAGGGCGCACCGCTGGTCGCACGCTGGCACAAGAAATTCGTGCGCCGGCTCCTCGACCCGCAGCCGCTCACCGACGAGGAACGCGACGAGGGCTACGCCTGCTTCGACACGGAGGATTTCCGCACGGGCGTCGCTGCATTTCTCGCCAAGTCGAAGGCCGGGTTCAAGGGCCGCTAGCGCCGCCTGGCGCTCAGTGCTTCGCGCCCATCATCTGGTCGGGCAGCCAGGTTGCGATTTGCGGGAACACGCAAAGCAGTACGATCGCCAGGAACATGCAGAGCACATAGGGAATCGTGCCCCAGATCACTTTCATGAGCGGCACGTCGGGCGCGATCGCGTTGACGATGTAGATGTTGAGCCCGACCGGCGGATGGATCAGCCCGATCTCCATGTTGATGGTCAGGATCACGCCGAACCAGACCGGGTCGAAGCCCGCGGCCGTGATGATCGGCAGCAAGATCGGGCTCGTCATGAGGATGATCGCCGCCGGCGGAATAAAGAAGCCGCAGACCAGCAGGAACAGGTTGATCAGCGCCATCAGCGCCCAGCGGTTGACGTGCATGTCGGCGATCGCCTGCGCGAGCGTCTGGGTGAGGTAGAGCGAGGTCAGCATGTAGCCGAACAGCACCGCGGCCGCGATGATGGTGAGGATCATCACCGATTCGCGCGTCGTATCACGCAGGATCGCCCACCAGTCCCGCGGGCGCCAGATGCGGTAGATCGCGAGCGCGAGCAGCACGCACAGTGCCGCGCCCACGCCGGCCGCCTCCGACGGCGTGGCAATGCCGCCATAAAGCGCGTACATCACGCCGATGATGATGGCGATGAAAGGCGCCACCTTCGGCACGGCGCTGAACTTCTCCTTCCAGGTGTAACGAAAGTCCGCCGCGTGCGGCCGATAGCCACGCCGCCAAATGGCAAACAACGTCCAGAGCATGAACAGGCCGGTCAGCATCAGCCCCGGCACGACGCCGGCGAGGAACAGGCGGCCGATCGAGGTCTCGGTGGCGATGCCGTACAGGATGAATGTGATCGACGGCGGGATCAGGATGCCGAGCGTGCCGCCCGCGCAGATGGATCCGGTTGCGATCTCGTCCGGATAGCCGCGCCGGCGCATCTCGGGAATGCCCATCTTTCCGATCGCCGCGCAGCAGGCGGGCGAGGACCCGGTGAGCGCGGCGAAGATGGCGCATGCGCCGAGATTCGAAATCACGAGCCCGCCCGGCAGGCGATAGAGCCATCGGTCCAGCGCTTCATAGAGGTCCTTGCCCGCGGGCGAGGAGCCGATCGCGGCGCCCATCATGACGAACATCGGGATCGCCACCAGCGTAAATTCGTCAAGCCCGCCATAAAACGTCTCGGCGACGATGCGCAGGCTGTCCAGGCCCTGGAACAGCAGCAGAAACACGATCGAGATCGCACCCAGACCGAACGCGACCGGCATGCCCGAGAGCAGCACGAGCAGCGTCACGCCAAGGACGATGAGTCCCTGCGTCGTCGGACTCACGACTAATGCCTGTCCGAGTCGATGCCGAAAGGCGGCGTGCGCCCGGTCACGAGGCTCAGGATTTCCGCGACGTACTGCAGCACGAGCAGGCCGAGGCCGACCGGCATGGCGCTGTACGGAATCCACAGGCGCACGCGCCACACCGTATCGGAGAGCCAGTTGCCGGCCCAGGCCTGATACCAATAGGCCGTGCACAGCACGAATAGCACCAGGCAGAACGCGAAGCTGGCCAGGCCCGTCGTGAGCGCGAGCCAGAATCGCGCGCGCGGCGCGAGATGCAGGGGCAGCACGTCGACGTTGACGTGCCCTCGCGTCATCAGCACGTAGGCGCTGCCGATGAACGTGGCCGACACGATGCTGAAGGTCACGACGTCGATCTGCCAGATGGTGGTGCGATTGAGCATGTAGCGCTCCACCACGATGTCGCAGATCACGAGCACGCCGAGCGCGATCAACCCCGCGGCGCTGACCCCGGCCGCGCGCGACAGCCAAGCCACCGCGCGTATGTAAGCGTCCATGGATCTTTCGCACGTGATGCGACGCGCGGCAGACGGGCGCGAGCCGCCGGCCGCCGCGCGTCAGAGCCTCACTTGACCGACAGCGCCTGGTCGATCAACTGCTGGCCGTTGGGCACGTCCTTGGCGAATTTCGCGTACGCACTCTTCTTCGCCACCTCGAGCCAGGCATTGAACTGCGAGTCGGTCAGCGTCACCACCTTGACCTTGTGGTCCTCGAAGGCCTTGACCGCCTCGGCGTTCACCTGGTCCGCCTTGCCTTCGTAGTAGGCCTCGGCCTTCTTGCCCGCGGCGAGCACCGCCTCCTGCTGCTTCTTGTCGAGCTTGTCGAAGCTCTTCTTCGACATCAGCACCGGCTCGTACATGAACCAGAGCGCGTTGTTGCCCGGCGCGGTCAGGCAGTCGGTGACCTCGTACAGGCGCATCGAGGCGAACGTGCCGAGACTCGTGTCGGTGCCGCTGACGACGCCGGTCTGGAACGCGTTGTAGATCTCGTTGGACGGCGGCGTCACGATGCTGGCGCCAGCCGCCTGCCACATGGCCGCGAAGGTCGGCCCCGCGGCACGGAACTTGAGGCCCGTCATGTCGCCCGGGCTCGTCACGCAACCCTTCTTGGCCGCCATGCCGCCGGCAAACCAGGCATCGGAGAGCACCAGCACGCCGTTCTTCTCGATCTCCGCGCGGATCGCCTTCATGAATTCGGATTTGTTGATGCGCTTGGCGCGTTCCTGGCTGCGGATCAGTCCGGGCATCAGGGTGGCGCTGAACGTCGGGACCTTGCCGCTCGCGTAGTCGAGCGGAAACAGCGCGATGTCGAGCTGGCCGTCCACCAGCGCGTTCCACTGCTGGTTCGGCTTGAAGAGAGACGCGCCGGGGTAGACCTGGATGGTCAGATCGACGTTCGCCGCTTTCGATTCCTTGGCGATCATCTGCACCATGTCGTCGCGCACGTCGCCCTTGCCTCCTGGAAACTGGTGGGACGCGCGCATCGTGACAGGGCCTGCCCAGGCGGCGACGCTGGCGGCCGAAAACGCAACGGCCATGGCGATGCGGAGCTGCTTGAACGTTGTCACTGGATCTCCTCCACGGGGATGGGTACAACTTCGCGTCGCATCGTAGGCTGCCTGCGCGCGACGCGCAACTGGCGACCGCGTGGCCGGGATCGCGAACGTCGACGCTAGAGCACCCCGTCGGCGCGTAGCCGCGCGATCTCGGCTGCGCTCTTGCCGAGCAGGCCTCGCAGGATCTCCTCGGTATGCTGGCCGAGCAGCGGGGGGGCGAGCCGGTACTCGAGCGGCGTACCCGAGAAGTGCATCGGGCTCGCCACGAGCGGAAGCGTTCCCGCCGCCGCGTGCTCCAGCTCTATCTTCACGCCGCGCGCCTTCACCTGCGGCTCCTCGAACACCTGCGCGAGGTCGTTGATCGGTCCGTTCGGCACGCCGGCGGCCTCCAGGCGCTCCAGCCACTCCGCCTTCGTGCGCCTGCCGAAGAATTCCTGGATTACGCGCGTCATTTCGGCCCGGTTTTCCACTCGCTTGCCGTTGCTGGCGAAGCGCGGGTCATCGGCGAGCTCCGGCCGGCCGGCGGCCTCGCAGAACTTGCGGAACAGGTTGTCGTTGCCGCAGGCAACGATGACCTCGCCGTCGCTCGCCTTGAACGGCTGGTAGGGCACGATGTTCGGGTGCAGGTTGCCGATGCGCGCCGGCGGCTTGCCGGTCGAGAAGTAGTTGGTGTTCTGATAGGCGAGCAGCGCGATTTGGGAATCGAGCAGCGCGAGATCGAGGTGCTGTCCCTGGCCCCGGTTCGGTCCCTGCGCGTCGCGGCTCGCGAGCGCGGCGCAGATCGCGATCGAGGCGTACATGCCGGTGACGATGTCGGCGATCGGCACGCCCGCCCGCTGCGGCCCGCCGCCCGGCGCGCCGTCGGGTTCGCCCGTGACGCTCATCATGCCGCCCATGCCCTGGATCATGAAGTCGTAGCCCGGCCGCTCGCGGTAGGGGCCGGTCTGCCCGAAGCCGGTCACCGAGCAATAGACCAGGCGCGGGTTGAGCGCCTTCAGGTCCTCGTAGCCCAGGCCGTAGCGCGCGAGATCGCCGTGCTTGTAGTTCTCGATGAGCACGTCGCAGTGCCGCGCCAGCTCGCGAACGAGCGCCTGGCCCTCGGGCCGGGCGATGTTGAGCGTGATCGACTTCTTGCCGCGGTTGGCCGAGGTGAAGTAGGCCGAGTCCCGGGTCGGATTTCCCGCCTTGTCCTTCACCCAGGGAGGGCCGAACGCACGCGAGTCGTCGCCGACCTTGGGCCGCTCCACCTTGATGACCTCGGCGCCGAGGTCGGCCAGGTTTTGCCCCGCCCAGGGGCCGGCGAGCACCCTCGACAGGTCGAGGACGCGAACATGTCCGAGCGGCCCGGCCATCCCCTACTTCACCGTGAGCTTGTTCTCGACAGCCTTCACGCCCGAGATTCCCGCCGCGACCTTGCCGGCCTTTTCCTTGATGCCGGCATTGTCGACGAAGCCGGAGAGCTGCACGTGCCCTTCGTAGGTTTCAACGGAGACGGAGGTCGAGGGAACGCCCTTTTCCAGCAGCAACGAGGACTTTACTTTCGTGGTGATCGCGGTATCGGCGGCAATGCGCTCGTCGTTGTCCTTGTGCGCCCTGATGTAGTCGTCGAGCGTCCAGCGCCCGTCCTTGTTGCCGTCGAACTTGGCGAAGCGCTTCTCCATCTCCTTGTCGCCCGCAATTTCCTGCTTGCTGAGATAGCCGTCGTGATTCTTGTCCTGTCCGTCGAAACCGGCATTGCCCGAAGGCGACTTCTGCGCCCAGGCCGCCGTTGCGAACGCCGTGATGAACACCATCGCGAGAGACTTTCTCATGGGATCCTCCGTCGAGCGGAAGCGACAAATCTACCAGAGGTTCGCGAGCATGCGCAGCGCGAGCGCGAGCAGCACCAGCGCGAACACGATGCGCAGGCGCTTCACGGGCAGACGGTGCGCGAGCCTCGCGCCGAGCGGGGCGGTCGGCATGCTCGCCGTTACGATGATCGCGAGCGCCGGAAGGTAGACGAAGCCCAGGCTGCCCTCGGGCAACCCGGCGGCATGCAGGCCGTTAAGGACGTAGCCCGCCGTTCCCGCGACGGCGATCGGAAAGCCGTTCGCGGCGGCCGTGCCGATCGCGCGCTTCAGCGGCACGTTGCAGCGCGCGAGAAACGGGATGGACAGGAACGCGCCGCCCGCGGCGAGCACGCTGGAGAGCGCGCCGATCCCCGCGCCCACGCCGAACAGCCCCGCCGTCCCGGGCAGCTGACGCGTCGCCTCGGGCTTTATTTCGAAGAACATCTGCAGCGAGGCGTAGAGCATGAACAGCGCGAAGAACACCGCGAGCGGCCGCGTGGGCACGAAGCCGGCGACGAGCGACGCGGCAAGGGCGCCCGCGACGATGCCGGGCGCCATGGTCCGCGCCACGCGCCAGTCCACCGCGCCGTGCCGGTGATGCGCACGCACGCTGGACAGCGAGGTGAACACGATGGTCGCCATCGCGGTGGCGAGCGCGAGATGCATCATGTGCTCGGGCGGAAATTGCTTCGCGCTGAAGACGAACACGAGCATCGGCACCATCACCATACCGCCGCCGATGCCCAGCAGCCCTGCGAGAAAGCCGACCGTGAGCCCGATCGCGAGGTAGATCCACCACCACTCCATCAGGCGGCCTCGAGCAGATGCGCGACGAGCTCGGCAAAGCCCGCGCCTGCGGCGCTGCGCGTGACGTACTTCGGCGCGGCCGTCAGCCTGCCCGCGAAGCGGGCCACGTTGGCCACGCCCACCGAATGCTCGAAGAACGCGAACATCGGTGCGTCGTTGGGCGAGTCCCCGGCAAAGGCAAGCCGTCCGTTCGCCGCCTCGAGATCAGTGGAGAACTGCTCCGCGAGCAGCCGCCGCGCCATCGATAGCTTGTCGTAGCTGCCGAACCAGCCATTGACGTGGATCGAGCTGATCTTCGCGCTGAGGCCGGCCGCGCGCATCAGGCCGGCGATGCGCTCGGCGGACTCGAGCGGCATCGGCGGCACGTCCTCGCAGTAGTCGATCGCGAGATCCGTCTCGCGGTACGCCTGGTCGGAGGCAAGCGCGCAGCCGGGCACCTCGGCGACGATGCGCCGGCCGATTGCTTCCAGGCGGATGCGGTAGCCGGCGCGCGCCCGCTCGTCGTCCTGGTAGCGCTTCACCAGCTTGCCGTCGCCGCGGCGGAAATAGAACGCGCCGTTCTCGCCCACCACGGCGTCCACCGGCCACATGCGAGCGATGTGGTCGCACCAGCCGGCGGGCCGGCCGGTCACCGGCACGACGAGACGGCCGGCGCGCTGCAGCCGTTCCATCGCCGCATAGGCCTCGGCCGTGAGCCGGCCCTCGGTGGTGAGCGTGTCGTCGATGTCGAACAGCAGGCCGCGGATGCGGCCCGCCTCGCGCAGCTCCGCAAGCGGCTTCACCGCTTGCCCTTCAGGAGCGGCTTCATCACGCGCCGAGCGCTTGCGCCACGCGATCGCGTTGCGCCGGCGCCATCAGCAATCCGGCCTTGGTGCGCCGCCAGAGCACGTCCTCCGCGGTTTGCGCCCACTCGCGCTCGACGAACCAGCGCAGCTCGCGCTCCGTGAGGCCGCCGCCGAAATCCTCGCCCAGGTCGCCGTCGCCGACGACGGCTTGCGCGTGCGTGCCATGGCGCCGGAAGATCGGCCGCAGCGTCGCTTCCGGCAGCTTCGGATGGCTTGCGAAGAACGCGTCGCGCGACTCCGCGCGCGCCGCACCGCCGAAGTCGCTGCCCGAGAGCGGCGTGCGCGCCGTCCAGGCCGGCTTCATGCCCGGGAAATACGGCGCGAGCTTCGCGAGCGCGTGCTCGGCGAGCATCCGATAGGTCGTGATCTTGCCGCCGAATACCGAGAGCACCGGGGCACGGCCGGCGTCGTCATCCACGCGCAGCGTGTAGTCGCGGGTGACCGCGGAGGGATCTGCGCTGCCGTCGTCGTATAGAGGCCGCACGCCCGCGTAGCTCCAGACGACGTCCTGCGGGCGCGCCGGGCGCGCGAGATAGCGGTTGACGGCGCGGCAGAGGTAGGCGATCTCCTCCGCGCTCGCCTGCGGACGCGCGTTTTCGTCGGCGACCGGGATGTCGGTGGTGCCCACCAGCGTATGCAGGTCGCCGTAGGGAATCATGAACACCACGCGCCGGTCGTCGTTCTGCAGGATGAATGCGTGCTCGCCCTCGTAGAGCTTGGGCAGCACGACGTGGCTGCCCTTCACGAGCCGCACCGCATCGGCGGAGGGCTGCGCGAGGCGCGCATTGAGCAGCGTTTTCACCCAGGGACCGGCTGCGTTGACGATCGCCTTCGCGCGTACCTGCTCGCCGCCGGAGAGCGCGGCGATCCAGGCTCCGTCGGCGCGCCGCGCGGAGACGCACTCGACGCGCGTGAGCACGCGCGCGCCGCGCTCGCGCGCGTCCATGGCGTTCGCGATCACCAGGCGCGCGTCGTCGACGCGGCAGTCCGAGTAGACGAAGCCGTGCCGCAGCCCGGGCTGCAGGCCGGCGCCGTACGGCGGCGCGTCGAGCCGCACCGCCCGGGAGCCGGGCAGGCTCGCGCGCCGCGCAAGGTGGTCGTAGAGAAAGAGCCCGGCGCGGATCATCCAGCGCGGCCGAAGCTCCGGCACGTGCGGCATGACGAAGCGCGCCGGCCAGACCAAGTGCGCGGCGACCTTCAGCAGCACTTCGCGCTCGGCGAGCGCCTCGGCCACCAGCCGGAATTCGTACAGTTCCAGGTAGCGCAGGCCGCCGTGGATCAGCTTGGAGGACGAGGACGAGGTGGCGCAGGCGAGATCGTTCTTCTCCACGAGCAGCACCGACAGGCCTCGGCCCGCGGCGTCGCGCGCGATGCCGGCGCCGTTGATGCCGCCGCCGACGACCAGCAAGTCGACGCTCGTTTCCCGGGGAGAGGCTTGCAAGGCGCGAATTATATAAGGAGCGCCCGCGGCGCTAGGCGGCGCGCGCAAGGCGCGCCTCGAAGGCGACGCCGGTCCCGCCGGGCAGATTTTCCGCGACGAGTCGCCCGCCGTGGAATTCCGCGATCAGCCGCGCGATGTACAGGCCGAGGCCCAGGTGCGGCGCGCCGTCCTTCGGCCCGCCTCGCTGCGAGACCATCGAGTCGAACAGCGAATCGCGGATCGCCTCGGGCAGCGGCGGGCCTTGGTTCTCGACTCGCAGTCGCGCCTCCGCCGACAGCGAGATGCGGATCGCCGTGCCGTCGACCGCGAAGTCCACCGCGTTCTCCACGAGCTTGTCGAGCATTTGCGCGAGCAGGTCCGGCGCGCCCTGCACCGGCACGGGCTCGCCCGGCAGGGCGAGCTCGAACGAGCGAGCGCCACGCGCACCCTGTGCGCGTCCACCACTCGCGCCCTGCGCGCGTCCGTCGTAGGCGAGCCGGTAGCCTTCCACGCAGCCGCGCACCACGGCCGCCGCGTCGAAGCGCTCGCGCGCCGCGGCCGAGAGCCCCTGCTCCAGTCGGCTCGCTTCGGTCATGCGCGCGAGGATCGTGCCTAGTCGCGCGAGCCCGTCCTCGGCGCGAGCGAGGTAGGTGCGCGTCTCCTCGGGCGTTCGCGCCGCGTGCAGGTTCTCTAGCGACGAGCGCACCACCGCCACCGGCGTGCGCAGCTCGTGCGACAGGCGCCCGGCGAGCGCTTCTAGGTAGGCGTTGTAGCGCGCCAGCCTCTCGAGCACGGTCGTGAAGCTGCGCGAGAGGTCGCCGATCTCGTCCGCGGCATCGGAAGCCGTCGTGAGTCGCGTCACGCGGCCGCGCGCGTCGATCGCGGCCTCGGCCTCGCCGGCGAGGCGCCGGATGCGGTTGGAAATCCGGGTCGCGAACCACAGCAGCGCGGCGGCCGCCAGGCCGAACGCCGCGAGCGTGGCGACGAGCAGGCGCTCGAGCGCCTGGCTGCGGAGCGAGGCGATGCGGTTGGTGGTCTCCTCCACGACCACTGCGCCCTGCACTTCGTCGCCGACCCAGATCGGGTGCGCGGCCGAGACGATGACGGCGCGCCCGTCGCGTGTCGCGCGCGTGCGCGTGCTCGCGGCGCCCTGCAGCGCGGCGGCGACCTCGCGGCCCGCGGCGACGGCGTCCTCGGCGATGGTGTCGTCGAATTCTTCCGTCGGCGGCGCCAGCAGCCAGCCGAGCGTGCGCTGCAGGATGCTGGGCTCGGGAAGGTCGGCTCGCTTCAGGCTCCCGGCGAGCGCGAGCACGCGGTAGCCGCGGCTCACGACCCAGATGCGCGAGCTGCCGCGCTCCAGGCCCTTGAGGATCGCGTCGATCTCGCCGTCGGGGGCGCTGTCGCGTTCGCGCGCCCGCTCCGAACGCATTTCCTCCTCGGTCACGCCGCCGGTGAGGCGCCGCAGCTCGCGCTCGGCCTCGTCGCGCAGGTCCGATTCGCCGCGTGCGCGGTAGGCAAGGAGTTTCGGCCGCTCGTGCAGCGCGGTCGCGACGGCGCGTGCGGTCGCCGCGAGCGCTTCTTCCTGGGCCGCGAGCAGGAAACGCTCCATCTCGCGCACGTAGAGCCAGCCCGCCCAGGGCAGCACGAGCAGGACGAGGGCCGTGAGCGCGAGCTTGGCGCGCAGCGGAAAGCGCGTCACGGCGGCAAGCAGGACAGGGCGCCCCCGGGCTAGGCCTTCCAGCGGTAGCCGAGACCGTACGCGGTCTCGATGCCGTCGAAGGCCGGGTCGGCGGCGAGGAATTTCGCCCGCACGCGCTTGACGTGCGAGGTCACGGTGGCGTCGTCCACCACGAGCTCCGCGTCGCGCATGAGCTGATCGCGGCTTTTCACGTGGCCCGGATGGCGCGCGAGCGAGTGCACGATCCAGAACTCGGTGAGCGTGAGCTCTATGCGCTTGCCTTTCCACTGCGCGCTGAAGCGCTTGAGATCGAGCTCCAGGTCGCCGCGCACGACGCGCTCCTCGACCGGCTTCGCCTCGGCGAGGGCGTCCACGCGCCGGAACAGCGCGCCGATGCGCGCCATGAGGTGCGGCAGGCTCACGCCTTTGGTGAGGTAGTCGTCGGCCCCGAGGCGCAGCCCCGAGACGACGTCGAAATCCGAGTCGCGCGCCGTCAGGAACACGATCGGAAGCTGCGGCGACAGCGCGCGCAAGTCGCGGCACAGCGCGAAACCGCCCTCGGCCTCCTCGCCCAGGCCGATGTCGATGACCGCGAGGTCCGGCAGGCGCGCGCGCAGCGCCGCCATCGCTTCGCGCCGCCCCGCGTAGGCCGCCACGTCGTAGCCGTGGCGCCGGAGCGCTTCCGCGTAGTTGGCGCGGATGGCGGCGTCGTCTTCGACGATCGCGATGCGGCGGGCCATGCGCCGACTATACCGCGAAGCCCTTGCGCGCAATTCGCGCGCAGCGCGGCGCCATCTTTTCGCCATTTTTCATCTCCGCTCTGCCCTTCGCGGCGCCCGGGAAGCGCCCGCGCGGATCGTTTAATGCGGGCAACCGGAAAGGAGCCTCGTCATGATCAGGAATGCACCCGTCGCCATCGAAATTGCTGCGCAACTCTCGCTCGCCGCCGGCATCGGCTTGTTCGTCAGCATCGTGCTGGCGGGCATCACGATGTTGCTCGCGGCATGAGCTGCTACGGCGAAACTGCGCTTGGCGTCGAGTGCGCGATGCCACGTGCCGCGGCAAGGCGCTGCCTCGCGCGACGGCTCTTCGATCGGCTCGCCTCGGCGCTGAGGCGCCTGGGCTGAACAAACCGCGGCGGCGGGCGCGCCGGATACCAGAAAGGAGGATCGGGACACGGCCCCGGCGGCGCCCGCCCGCTTCGGCAGCCGCGGCCGAGGAGAAGATTCGATGCAGAAATCGCTGTGGCTGAAGATCGGCCTGGTCGGCCTTGTCGCCCTGCTGCTGCAGATTCCCGCGGAGATGGTCCGCGGCCTGATCGCTGAGCGCAAGCAGGCGCGCGAAGGAGTGCTCGCGGACATCGCGCGCGGCACGAGCGAGGCGCAGAGCGTGATCGGCCCGGTGCTCTACGTGCCCTGGACGCGGCGAAGCCAGGAAGCGATCAGCACCACCGACGAGACGGGACGTACCCGCACGGCGACCCGCGAGAAGCTGGAGCGCGGCCAGATCGCACTGCTGCCGGAAACGCTGCAAGTCGATGGCGACATTGCCCTGCAAACCAAGCACCGCGGCATTTACGAGGCGCAGCTCTACACGCTGCAGGCCAGGCTGCGGGGCTCGTTCATGCTGCCGGCAGGACTCGGCGTCGCCGCCGGACCCGGATCGCTCGATTGGGGCCGCGCGCAGCTCGTCCTCGGGCTGCGCGACACCCGCGGCATTCGCGAGCCGATTCGCATCGAGTGGGACGGGGTGCAGCCGCCGCTCGAGCCCGGCGGCAGCGCGGGCGCCGGTCTCGCGAGCGGCATCCACGCCGACCTGGGCGTGCTCCGCGCCGAGGCTGCGGCAACGGCGCCGACGCGGCACGAATTCCTCGTCGAGCTCACGCTGCTGGGCACCGGGCGCCTGGACATCGTGCCGGTCGGTGCGACCTCGAGCGTCGCGCTCGCCTCGCGCTGGCCGCACCCGAGCTTCGCAGGACGCATCCTCCCCGAAGCGGGCGGCACGCTCACGAAGGACGGCTTCGCGGCGAGCTGGCGCACCTCGCATTTCGCGACGAATCTGGCCCAGCTCTACCAGCAGTGCGTTCAGTCCCACCAGTGCGACGCGTTCCAGACCTACAGCTTGGGCGTTTCCTTCTATCAGCCGGTCGACCTCTACCAGACGGTGGAGCGCTCGGTGAAATACGGCTTCCTGTTCATCGGCCTCACGTTCGCGGCCTTCTTCCTGTTCGAGGTGCTCAGGCGGCTGGCGATCCATCCGGTTCAGTACTTGCTCGTCGGCTTCGCGCTCGCGCTGTTCTTCCTGCTTCTTCTCGCGCTCGCCGAGCACGTGGGATTTGCGGCTGCGTATGCGATCGCGACGGCCGCCTGCGTAGGACTGCAGGGATACTACGTAGGCCACGTGCTGCGCAGCGCGCGGCGCGGCCTCGCGTTCGGAGGGACGCTCGCCGGGCTGTATGGGCTGCTCTACGTGCTGCTGCGCTCGGAGGATCATGCGCTGCTCATGGGCGCGCTGCTCGTTTTCGCGGCGCTCGCTGCGGCGATGATCGCCACGCGGCGGGTCGATTGGAACGCGCTCGGCGAGCAAGCTTCGCCTTCGGAGAGCCATCGGCATGCGTAGAATGCGGGAGATGCACGCGCCCGCCGCACTTACCCTCGTCATCGCCAACAAGAACTACTCTTCCTGGTCAATGCGGCCCTGGGTGCTCCTGCGCGGACGCGGCATCGCGTTCACCGAGCGCATGCTCAAATTCGAGTCGCGCGACTGGCGCGCGCAGATCGACCGGCTGTCGCCCTCGGGCCTCGTGCCCGTGCTCTGGGAGGGCGAGCCCGGCTCTGGGTTCGCCACCTGGGACACGCTGGCGATCGCTGAGCGGCTGCACGAGCTCTTTCCGGATCGTGGCGTGTGGCCGGCGGAGGCGCAGCCGCGCTCGCGTGCGCGCTCGTACTGCGCGGAAATGCACGGAGGATTCCGCGCGCTGCGCGGCGCGATGCCGATGAACATCCGCAGCCGCTATCCCGGCAAGGGCATGAGCGACGGCGTCGAGAAGGATATCGCGCGCATCAGCGCGCTCTGGGCAACCGCGAAGGGGCCGTTCCTGTTTGGCGAGTTCTGCGCGGCGGACGCGTTCTACGCTCCGGTCGCGACGCGGTTCGTGACCTACGGCGTCGAGCTGAAAGGTCCGGCGCGCGACTACCAGCAGCGCCTGCTCGCCTCGCCGGGCGTGGCTGACTGGAGCGCGGACGCCGTCAAGGAAGCCGAGTTCGTGGCGGAAGACGAGCCCTACGCCGGCGCGCCGAGCTGAGCGCTTGACCGACGCCACCGCGCAGGTCACCGACGCATTTCGGTCGCTGCTCGGCCTGCGCAGCTTTACGCAGGAGGTCGAAAGCCTGCCGCCGGGCAAGCCGCGCCTGGACGACGAGGCCTTCCTCGCCTTCTGCTACCGGAACTGCCACCGCTCCTTCGCACAGCTGTTCCAGGACCTGTTTGTGGCCTACGAGCTGCACGGCAAGCGCGAAGGCTACTTCGTCGAGTTCGGCGCCGCCGACGGAACGGAGCTCAGCAACACGCTGCTGCTGGAAAGGGACTTCGGCTGGCACGGCATCGTCGCCGAGCCGGCGCGCGTCTGGCACGACCGGCTGCGGCGCAATCGCCGATGTGCGATCGACGCGCGCTGCGTCTGGAGTCGCAGCGGCGAGCAGCTCGTCTTCAACGAGGCACCGCTGCCCGAGCTCTCCACGATCGACGCATTTACCGCGGGCGACGGCCACGCGCCGCTGCGCGCGGGCGGCACGCGCTACGCGGTGGCAACGGTCTCGCTCAACGACCTGCTCGCCGAGCACGGCGCGCCGCGACAGATGGAATACCTGTCGATCGACACCGAAGGCTCGGAGCTCGAAATCCTGCGCGCCTTCGATTTCAGCCATTATCGCGTCGAGGTCATTACCGTAGAGCACAACTTCGCGCCGGCTCGCGACGAGATCCACGCGCTGCTCGCGGCGCAGGGGTACGCGAGGAAATTCGCCTCGCTCTCGCAGTGGGACGACTGGTACCTGAGGGCCTAGGCGGGCCCGGCGCCGCGGCGCGCGCCGCTACTTCCTGCGCAGCCTGCGGATCGCCGCGAGCTGGGCGGCGAGCATCGCCACTTCGCTCTCGACCGCCGCGACCTCCTGCTTGTCCTTGGCATTGCGCCGCGCGTCTTCCGCGCGCTGCAGGGCTTCGTTCGCCTTCGCTTCGTCGAGGTCGTGGGCGCGGATCGCGGTGTCGGCAAGGACGGTGATCACCTTGGGCTGCACCTCGAGGATGCCGCCGGCCACGAAAATAGTCTGCTTCTCGCCGCCGCCCGCGGGCGTGATCGTCACTACGCCTGGCTTGATGCGCGTGATCAGCGGCGCGTGGCGCGGGTAGATGCCGAGCTCGCCCGCCTCGCCCGGGAGCACGACGAACTCCGCCTCGCCGGAGAAGATGGACTCCTCGGCGCTGACGACGTCGACGTGGATGGTATGGGCGGCCATTGGCTACTTGAGCGTCTTCGCCTTGTCTTGCGCTTCCTCGATCGTGCCGACCATGTAGAAGGCCTGCTCGGGCAGCGCGTCGCATTCGCCGTTGACGATCATCTTGAAGCCCCGGATGGTGTCCTTCAGCGTCACGTACTTGCCCGGCGTGCCGGTGAAGTTCTGCGCCACCGTGAACGGCTGCGAGAGAAACCTCTGGATCTTGCGCGCCCTCGCCACCGCTAGCTTGTCCTCGGGCGAGAGCTCGTCCATGCCGAGGATGGCGATGATGTCGCGCAGCTCCTTGTAGCGCTGCAGCGTCGCCTGGACTGCGCGCGTGGTGCCGTAGTGGTCCTCGCCGATGACGTTCGGGTCCACCTGGCGCGAAGTCGAGTCGAGCGGGTCCACCGCCGGGTAGATCCCTAGCGCCGCGATGTCGCGCGACAGCACGATGGTCGCGTCGAGGTGGCCGAAGGTGGTCGCCGGCGACGGGTCGGTCAGGTCGTCCGCCGGCACGTAAACCGCCTGGATCGAGGTGATCGAGCCGGTCTTGGTGGAGGTGATGCGCTCCTGCAGGCGGCCCATCTCCTCGGCGAGCGTGGGCTGGTAGCCCACCGCCGAGGGCATGCGCCCGAGCAGCGCGGACACTTCGGTGCCGGCGAGCGTGAAGCGGTAGATGTTGTCGATGAACAGCAGGATGTCGCGGCCCTCGTCGCGGAAGGCCTCGGCCATGGTGAGGCCGGTGAGGCCCACGCGCAGGCGGTTGCCGGGCGGTTCGTTCATCTGTCCGAACACCATCGAGACCTTTGACTCGACGAGGTTGTCCTTCTTGATCACTTCCGCCTCGATCATCTCGTGGTAGAAGTCGTTGCCCTCGCGCGTGCGTTCGCCGACGCCGGCGAACACCGACTGGCCGCCGTGTTTGGTGGCGATGTTGTTGATCAGCTCCAGCATCGTCACCGTCTTGCCAACGCCGGCGCCGCCGAACAGGCCGATCTTGCCGCCCTTGGCGAACGGGCAAATCAGGTCGATCACCTTGATGCCGGTCTCGAGCAGCTCGACCGAGGGCGACAGCTCGTCGAACTTCGGCGCAAGCTGGTGGATCGAGCGCCTCGCCTCGGCCTTGATCGGGCCGACCTCGTCGATCGGGCGGCCGAGCACGTCCATGATGCGCCCGAGCGTGCCGTTGCCTACCGGCACCGAGATCGGCGCGCCGGTGCTCGAGACCTTCATGCCGCGGCGCAGGCCGTCCGAGGATCCGAGCGCGATGCAGCGCACCACGCCGTCGCCGAGCTGCTGCTCGACTTCGAACGTGAGGCCTTTCTCGGCGAGACCGGCATCGCCCGTGTTCTCGAGCGTCAGCGCGTCGTAGACCTTGGGCAGCTGGTCGCGCGGGAATTCGACGTCCGTCACCGCGCCGATGACCTGAACGATGGTGCCTTGTGCTTGTGCCATGGTTTCGATTCCTTAAACGGCGGCCGCGCCGCCCACGATTTCGGAAAGCTCTTTCGTAATGCCCGCCTGGCGGTTCTTGTTGTAGATCAGCGTCAGCTCGTCGATGAGGTTGCGCGCGTTGTCGGAGGCCGCCTTCATCGCCACCATGCGCGCCGATTGCTCGGAGGCCATGTTCTCGGCCACCGCCTGGAAGATGATCGCCTCGATGTAGCGCACGAGCACCTGGTCGAGCACCGCCTTCGCCTCCGGCTCGTAGAGGTAGTCCCAGACCGTCTCCGGCGAGCCGAGCCGCTCGCCCGAAAGCGGCAGCAGCTGCTCGATGGCGGGCTCCTGCTTCATGGTGTTGATGAAGCGCGTATAGGCGATGACCAGCCGGTCGAAGCGGTCGCGCGTGAAGCCGTCGAGCATCACCTTGAGCGTGCCGATGAGCCGGTCCATCTGCGGCCGGTCGCCCAGCTGCACGGCATGCGCGACGACGTTCGCGCCCAGCCGTTGCATGAAGCCCAGGCCCTTGTTGCCGAGACAGCAGACGTCGATCTCCTCGCCCTCGGCCTGCCACTGCTTGTACTGGTTCAGCACCATGCGCAGCAGGTTGGTGTTGAGCGCGCCGCACAGCCCCTTGTCGGTGGTGATGACGACGAGGCCGACGCGCTTCACGGTGTCGCGCGGGACCAGGAACGGATGCCGGTACTCCGGATTGGCGTGGCTGATGTGCGCAGCGACGTTGCGGATCTTCTCGCCGTAGGGGCGCGCCGCGCGCATGCGGTCCTGCGCCCGGCGCATCTTCGAGGCGGCGACCATCTCCATCGCCTTGGTGATCTTCCGGGTGTTCTGCACACTCCGGATCTTCATCCGTATTTCTTTGGTGCCGGGCATCTAGGCTGCTCGCCTTTGGCTTAGTAGGAGCCGTTCTTCTTCCAGTCGGCGATCGCGTCTTTCAGCGCCTTCTCGTCCTCGCCGGCGAGGTCGTTCTTCTCCTCGATGCGCTTGATCAGGTCCGCGTACTGGCCCTTCAGATAGTCTCGCATCGAGCGCTCGGCGCCGAGCGCCTTCTTCACGTCGATGTCGTTGAAGAAGCCGTTGTTGACCGCGAACAGCGTCACGGCCATCTCCCAGACCTGCAGAGGGTGGTACTGCGGCTGCTTCATGAGCTCGGTCACCATCTTGCCGAGCTCGAGCTGCTTGCGCGTCGCCTCGTCGAGGTCGGAGGCGAACTGCGCGAAGGCCGCGAGCTCGCGGTACTGCGCGAGCGCGAGGCGCACGCCGCCGCCCGTGTCGCGGCGCTTCATGATCTTGGTCTGCGCCGCCCCGCCCACCCGCGAGACCGAAATGCCGGCGTTGATCGCGGGCCGGATGCCGGCGTTGAACAGGTCCGTCTCGAGGAAGATCTGGCCGTCGGTGATCGAGATCACGTTGGTCGGCACGAAAGCGGTCACGTCTCCCGCCTGCGTCTCGATCACCGGCAGCGCAGTCAGCGAGCCGGTCTTGCCCTTGACCGCGCCCTTGGTGAACTTCTCGACGTATTGCGGGTTCACGCGCGCGGCGCGCTCGAGCAGCCGCGAATGCAGGTAGAACACGTCGCCCGGATAGGCCTCGCGGCCCGGCGGCCGGCGCAGCAGCAGCGACACCTGGCGGTAGGCCCAGGCTTGCTTGGTGAGGTCGTCGTAGATGATGAGCGCGTCCTGGCCACGGTCTCGGAAGTACTCGCCCATCGTGCAGCCGGAGTAGGGCGCGATGTACTGCATCGCCGCGGACTCCGAGGCCGAGGCCGCGACGACGATGGTGTAGGCCATCGCGCCGTGCTCCTCGAGCTTGCGCACCACGTTGGCGATGGTCGACGCCTTCTGGCCGACAGCGACGTAGATGCAGAAGAGGTCCTTGCCTTTCTGGTTGATGATCGTGTCCACCGCCACCGCAGTCTTGCCGGTCTGGCGGTCGCCGATGATGAGCTCGCGCTGCCCGCGGCCGATCGGCACCATCGAGTCGATGGCCTTCAGGCCCGTCTGCACGGGCTGCGACACGGATTGCCGCGCGATCACGCCGGGCGCGACCTTTTCGATGACGTCGGTGAGCTTGGCGTTGATCGGGCCCTTGCCGTCGATCGGCTGACCGAGCGAGTTGACGACGCGGCCGAGCAGCTCCGGGCCGATCGGCACCGAGAGGATCTTGCCGGTGCACTTCACCGTGTCGCCCTCGGTGATGTGCTCGTACTCGCCCAGGATCACCGAGCCGACCGAGTCGCGCTCCAGGTTCAGCGCCAGCCCGAAGGTGTTCTTCGGGAACTCCAGCATCTCGCCCTGCATCACGTCCGACAGGCCGTGAACCCGGCAGATGCCGTCGGTCACCGACACCACGGTGCCTTGCGTGCGCATCTGCGCGCTCGCGTCCAGGTTCTGGATGCGGCTCTTGATAAGTTCCGAGATTTCCGAAGGATTCAGTTGCATGACAACTCCTTAAGCGGGCTGCTGCTATGCCTTCAATGCGTTTTCCAGCGCGACCAGCTGCGCGCGCGCGGAACCGTCGATGACCTTGTCTCCCAGCACCACCTTGACGCCGCCTATGAGCGATGCGTCGACGCTGACCTTGGCGCGCACCTTGCGGCCGGTCTTCTTCTCCAGGCGCGCCACCAGGTCCGCGGTCTGCGCCGCGTCCATCTCGAAGGCGCTGTAGACCTCGGCCTCCATCACTCCCTCGCGCTCGTTCTTCAGCGCCTCGTACTGGTCGCGGATCTCGTCAAGCACGTCCAGGCGGCCGTTCTCGGCGAGCACGCGAACGAAGTTCTCGGCCTCGCCGGAGAGCCTGCCCGCGAGCACCGCGATGAACAGGCCCGCGACCTTGGCCGCCGGCAGGTTCGGGTCGCTGGCCGCGGCCCGGACGCGCGCATCAGCCGCCACTGCAGCAAGGTCCGCGAGCGCTGCCGACCAGTCGGCGAGCTTGCCCTGCGCGCCGGCGAGCCTGAAGGCCGCTTCCGCGTAGGGCCGGGCGATGGTGCTGGGTTCGGCCATTCCTAGAGCTGGCTCTTGATGCCGTTCAGCAGATCGGCGTGCGCCTTGGCATCCACCTCGCGGCGCAGGATCTTCTCGGCGCCGGCAACCGCGAGCGCCGCTACCTGCTCGCGCAGCTGCTCGCGCGCGCGCTGGGCTTCCTGCTGGATGTCGGCCTTGGCGGCCGCCTTCTCGCGCTCGCCCTCGGCCTTGGCGGCCGCCTTCGCCTCGTCGATCATCTGCGTGCCGCGCTTCTCGGCGTGCTCGAGAATTTCGGCGGCGCGGCCGCGCGCGTCATGGATCGCCTGCTCGGCCTGCTTCGCGGAGGTCTCGAGCGACTTCTTGCCCTGCTCTGCCGCGGCGAGACCGTCGGCGATGGTCTTCTGCCGCGCGTCGATCGCCTGCTGCATCATCGGCCAGATGTATCTGATCGTGACGAAGATGAAAAGAAAGAACACGATCGCCTGCGCGAAGAGCGTTGCGTTGATGTTCATAGCGTCCCTCTGGGGAACCGCTGGCCGGCCGGCTGCTATCGGAACGCGGTCGCGAGCGGGTTGGCGAAGGCGAAGAACATCGCAATGCCCAGGCCGATGATGAACGAGGCGTCGATCAGGCCGAGCAGCAGGAACACCTTGCCCTGCAGCGAGCCCGTGAGCTCGGGCTGGCGAGCGGCCGCCTCGAGGAAGCGGCTGCACATGATGCCGACGCCGACGCAGGCGCCGAGCGCCCCGAGGCCGACCATCAGGCCGATGCCGATCCCGGTGTAGGCCTGGACCATGGCCAGAAGCTGAAGTTTTTCCATTTTGCTTTTCCTTTCGGGTGCGAAGAGTAGATTGACGGCGAATCAGTGATGCTCGTGCGCCATCGAGATGTAGACGATGGTCAGCATCATGAAGATGTAGGCCTGCAGCAGCACGATCAGGACGTGAAACAGCTCCCAGCCCACGGCCAGCAGCACCGAGGCGGTCCAGCCTGCTATGCCGCCGATCGTCAGCGAGCTATTCGCGGCCCAGAGCCACAGCAGCAGGAAAAGGATCTCGCCCGCGTACATGTTGCCGAACAGCCGCAGCGAGTGCGACAGTGGCTTGGAGACGTACTCCACGCTGTTGAAGAGGAGATTCGCCGGCCACAGCAGAGGGTTCGCACCGAACGGCGCGCAGAAAAGCTCGTGGATCCATCCGCCCAGGCCTTTTGCCGCGATCGAGAACCAGATCATCATCGCAAACACGGACAGCGAAAGCGCGAACGTCGTGTTGACGTCGGCGGTCGGCACCAGGCGCCACTCATGGATTCCCACCCAGCCCAGCGCGGTCGACACGAGGTCGGCCGGAATGTGGTCCATCGCATTCATCAGGACGACCCAGACGAAGACCGTAATCGCGGCCGGGGCGACGAACTTGCTGCGATCCCCGTGATGGAAGATGCCACGCACCTGCTCGTCGACGAAATCGAAAATCACCTCGACGAACGCCTGCACTTTGCCCGGGACGCCGGTGCTCGCGTTGCTGACGATCCACCTCAGGAATGCGAGTCCGGCCACCCCGAGCACGGCTGCGGTGACGACGGAATCGACATTGATAGTCCAGAAGCCGCCGCCCTCCGCGGGCTGCGTGAGAAAGCTCAGGTGATGCCCGATGTAGTCGCTTGCTGATTTGTACTCTGTCGCCATCGGCTGACTGCTAGTCGTAGTCGCGAATAAAAAAAGCCATCGAAAAAATCACCGCGGTCGCCATGAAGCTTCCGAGGAACGCTATCGCGACGACCTGCTCATACGTCGCGAACACGACCCCGAGCAATACCAAGATCACGCCGATCTTGATGCCCTCGGCCTTCAATGCGACGACCAGAACCCCCCCTGCGGAGTCCGCCTTGCCGCGCGCGGCAATCTGCGCCGACAGCCATCCCGCGCAAAGACTGACCGCACCGCCCAGGGCCGCCGAAAGCGCGCCTTGCGCGCCCGCCATGGCTCCTCCCACGAGAGCCAGGACCGCAGTGGCCAGCAACTGCCACCGGAGAACGGTGCGGATCGGCTTGCTCAGCATGCAGGAGCCCGGGAACTGCGATCCCGCCCTCGGCAAAGCCGCGAAATTATATTGGGTGCGCGCACTTGGGGTCAACGTGTTGCGGCGCAAAATCTGCGCGCTCCGCTTGGCGCAGCACCTTCCGCCGCTCAGCGCAGCTTCTTGAGCAACTGCTCCAGATGGTCCAGTCCGGAATACCGGATCACCACCCTGCCGCTGCCCTTACGGCCGGCCCGGATCTGCACGCTGGTGCCAAGCCTCTCGGAGACCTCCTCCTCGAGCCTGGCGAGATCCCGGTCGACGCGCGGCTTGCGCCTCGAGACTGAGCCGCGCCATAGGCGCGCGACGAGTGCCTCGCTCTCGCGCACCGAGAGCCCGCGGGCGGCGATCCGGTTAGCCGCTTCGATCTGGCGCGCGCCCTCGAGCGGCAGCAGCGCGCGCGCGTGTCCCATATCGAGCGTCCCGTCCATCAGCATCGATTGCACCGGCTTGGCGAGCTTGAGCAATCGAAGCAGGTTGGTGGTCGCGCTCCTCGAGCGTCCGATCGCGTCGGCCGCCTGTTCGTGCGTCATGCGGAATTCGTCCAGCAGCCGCTGCACGCCGGCCGCCTCCTCGAGGGGATTGAGGTTCTCGCGCTGGATGTTCTCGACCAGCGCCATCGCGAGTGCCGCGTTGTCGGGTACCTGCCGGATCAACGCCGGTACCTCCGAAAGGCCGGCGATCCTCGCTGCGCGCCAGCGCCGCTCGCCCGCGATGAGCTCGTAGCTGTCCGCGCCGATCGGGCGCACGAGCAGCGGCTGCATGAGGCCCTGCGCCTTGATCGACGCGGCGAGCTCGTTGAGCGCCTGCTCGTTCATGCGCGTGCGCGGCTGATACTTTCCCGGCCGGATCGCGCCGATCGGCAGCGTGCCCGTCGCATCCCGCCCCCCGCGCTCCGCTTCATCGCCCGCCCCCAGCAGGGCATCCAGTCCGCGCCCGAGACCCTTGGGTTTGTTCATGCGGCGCCTTTGAGGATCTCTTCGGCGAGCGCCACGTAGGCCTGCGCGCCCTTGGACGTCTTGTCCCAGACCACGGCGGGCGCGCCGTAGCTCGGCGCCTCGGCCAGGCGCACGTTGCGCGGCACCAGCGTGCGGTAGACCTTGTCGCCGAAATGCTGCTCGAGCTGCTGCGAGACCTGATTGGCGAGCGTGTTGCGCGGGTCGAACATGGTGCGCAGGAGCCCGGCGATCTCCAGGCGCGGATTGAGATGCGAGCGCACGCGCTTGATCGTGCCGACCAGGTCCGAAAGGCCTTCGAGCGCGTAGTACTCGCACTGCATCGGGATCAGCACCTGCTCGGCTGCGGCGAACGCGTTCACGGTGAGCAGGCTGAGCGAGGGCGGGCAGTCGATGAGGATGAAGTCGTAGTCGGCAACAATCTTATCCAGCGCAGCACGAAGCCGGCCTTCGCGGTGCGGCAGATCGACGAGCTCGATCTCCGCCCCCGCCAGCTCGCGGTTGGCGGGGATCAGGTCGAATCCGCTCTGCACGCGAATGCGGACGTTCGCCGCATCGCCCAGGCCCAGCAGCACGTGGTAGACGGTGCGCTCGAGCCTGCTCTTGTTCACGCCGCTGCCCATGGTGGCGTTGCCTTGGGGGTCGAGATCGACCAGCAGCACGCGCTTGCCCGATTGTGCGAGGCCGGCAGCGAGATTGACGCTGGTGGTCGTCTTGCCGACGCCGCCCTTCTGGTTCGCGACCGCGAGGATGCGCGCCATCGTCCGTCAGGCGCCGGCCCGGCAAAGCACGAGGTGGCGCTCGGCATCGAGCATCGGCACCTTGAGGCGGCGCACGTCGCCGCAATCGCAGCCCGGCGGGATTTGCGCGAGCTCCGCTTCGGGGTAAGCGCCCTTCATCGCCGCGAGCACTCCCTCAGGCGCCACGAGATGACGGCAGGCCGCGAGAAAATCCACGAGGCTCGCGAAGCCGCGCGTGATGACCACCGCGAAGCGCTGCGCCGGGCGCCACTGCTCGGCCCTGCCGACGTGCACGTCGGCGTTGCGCAGCCCCAGCTCGATGATCGCCTGCCGCAGAAAAGCGCACTTCTTCTGGCTCGCGTCGTTCAACGTGACACGGCGCGCCGGCTCGGCGATCGCCAGCGGAATGCCCGGCAGTCCGCCCCCGGAGCCCACGTCCGCCAGCGCGCCGCGCCGGTCGCGCAATTCGCGCAGCACGGCGAGCGAGTCCAACAGATGAAGGCTGACCGCCTGCAGAGGATCGCGGATCGCCGTGAGGTTGTAGGTCTTGTTCCACTTCGCGAGCAGCTCGAGGTAGGCGAGCAGTTTCTCGCTCGCGCCAGCCGGCAGGACGAGCGCGAGCTCGCTCAGGCCGCGCTGCAACGCGGTCGCCGGCGTCATGCGCGTTTCTGCTGCTGCGAATCCCGTTTGCGCAGGCGCTTCAGGTGCACCAATAACAACGAGAGAGCCGCCGGCGTCACGCCTGAAATGCGCGCCGCCTGCCCCAGCGTTTCCGGACGCTGGCGCGAGAGCGTCTGGCGTGCTTCGATCGACAAGCCGCGCACTTCGCCATAGTCGAGTTCGGGAGGCAGCGACAGCGACTCCTGAGCCTCGCGGCGCTCCACTTCATCCTGCTGCCGCGCGATGTACCCCTGATACTTGGCCTGAATCTCCACCTGCTCCATGACCGTCTCTTCTAGACAATCATCTGTGGAAGCAGAGATTAACGAAAGCGAGCGATAACTCACATTAGGTCGCCGCAACAGTTCGTGCAGCGTGTACTCGCGCTCGATGGCCTGCCCCAAAACCCGGGTAGCGGATTCCGGCGGCAGAGTCCGCGGGTTGACCCAAGTTGCCTTCAGGCGCTCGGTTTCACGTGAAACGGCATCGCGCTTGCGGCAGAACGCATCCCAGCGCGCGTCATCCACCAGACCCAGCTGGCGGCCGATTTCAGTGAGCCTCAAGTCAGCGTTGTCCTCGCGCAGCATCAGCCGGTACTCGGCCCGGCTGGTGAACATCCGGTACGGCTCGCTCACCCCACGCGTGATCAGGTCGTCGACCAGCACGCCGAGGTAGGCCTGATCGCGCCTCGGGGACCAGGAGGGGCGCTCCTGCGCCTGCAGGCCCGCATTCAGACCCGCGAGGAGGCCCTGCGCCGCCGCCTCTTCGTAGCCTGTCGTACCGTTGATCTGTCCAGCGAAGAATAAGCCTCGAATCGGCTTCGTCTCGAGCGAGGACCTGAGGTTGCGTGGGTCGAAGTAGTCATATTCGATCGCATAGCCGGGGCGCAGCACGTGGGCGTTCTCCAAGCCGCGGATCGAACGCACCAGCTCCAGCTGCGCGTCGAACGGCAGGCTCGTCGAGATCCCGTTGGGGTAAATCTCGTTCGTCGCGAGGCCCTCGGGCTCGAGGAAGATCTGGTGCGAAGCCTTACCCGCGAAGCGATGGATCTTGTCCTCGATCGACGGACAGTAGCGTGGGCCTACCCCTTGGATGATCCCGGTGTACATCGGCGACCGATCCAGACCGCCACGAATGATTTCGTGGGTGCGCTCGTTCGTATGCGTCACCCAGCACGGCAGCTGGCGCGGGTGCATGTCGCGACGGCCCAGGAAGGAGAAGATCGGCTCAGGCACGTCCCCGGACTGCGACTCCATCACCGAGAAATCGATGGTGCTTCCATCCAGGCGCGGCGGCGTGCCGGTCTTCAGGCGCCCGACCGGCAGCTTCATTTCGCGCAGGCGCGCCGCAAGCGTGACCGCTGCCGGGTCGCCGGCCCGGCCTGCGGAATAGCTTTGCAGACCCACGTGCACCTGCCCGGCTAGAAAAGTCCCCGCTGTCAGTACAACGGTTCGCCCTCGAAACCGTAGGCCGATTTGCGTCTGAACCCCCGTCGCCCTGTCGCCCTCGAGCAGAATGTCATCGACCGGTTGCTGAAAGAGCGTCAGGTTCGGCTGCCGCTCCAGTCGGTGCCGGATGGCCTGCTTGTAGAGCAGCCGATCGGCTTGCGCGCGCGTCGCCCGGACTGCCGCGCCCTTGGAAGAATTGAGGGTCCGAAACTGAATTCCAGCTTCGTCGGTTGCGAGCGCCATCGCTCCGCCCAGCGCATCTATTTCCTTGACCAAGTGGCCTTTGCCGATGCCCCCGATCGACGGATTGCACGACATTTGGCCCAAGGTTTCGATGCTGTGCGTGAGCAGGAGGGTGCGGCAACCCAGCCGCGCTGCGGCAAGCGCTGCCTCGGTGCCGGCGTGACCGCCGCCGACCACGATGACGTCAAATTCGGTTGGGAATTGCATGGGGACGCTGCGGGCCGAATCATACGTGAATGTTCCACGTGGAACTAGGTGCGTTCGGCGTCGCCCGAAATGTTTCACGTGGAACAGCCACAACTTAGCGTATTGCTGCGACGCAGCATCGACCGCCATCGTGCGACAATCCGCCGCCCTCCGCACAGGCCTCAGGACTCCATCCGTGATTTCGCTCGCGCGCTACTCCGTCTTGCTGGCGCAACCCGCGCTGCGCTCGGCAATCGCGGCCTCAGTGCTCGGCCGCCTGCCGATCGGCATTACGGGTCTCGCAATCCTGATGCTCGCGCAGGACACGAGCGGTTCGTTCGGCCGCGCAGGCACTGTGGCGGCCTGCTATGTCGCCGGTCTTGCGACCGTCGCGCCGATGTTCGGCCGCTTGATCGATCGCTACGGGCCGCGCCCGATGCTCCTGTTCTGTGCGCTCGCGTTTCCCGCGTCGCTTGCCGCGCTCTGTCATGCGCTCGCAAGCGCCGCGCCGCTCTGGTTGTCGCTTGCCCTCGCTGCCGCCGCCGGAGGATTCTTTCCGCCGATCACGGTCTGCATGCGCACGTTCCTCAAACAGATGCTCAAGGATGACGCTCTGCTCGCGACCGCCTATTCGCTCGAATCGGTGCTGATCGAGCTGATCTTCATTCTCGGGCCGGTGCTGGTCGCGGCGTTCGTCGCGCTCGCCTCGCCGGCCGCCGGCGTCTTGTTCGCAGCGGCTTGCGGATGCGCCGGCACTCTTCTGTTTCAGCGCGCTCGCGCGCTCATGCGCTGGCGCATCGAGCCGCGCGGAAAGCCCAGCCTGTTTGGCCCGCTCGCAGAGCCTGGCTTCGTGCCACTGCTTGCGGTCGTCGCCTGCTACGCCTCTGCTTTCGGCCTGGCCGAAATCGGTACTACTGCATTCGCGACCGAGTCCGGCCGGCCCGCGCTAGCAGGCATCCTGCTCGGCATCATGAGCCTCGGCAGCGCGGCGGGAGGCCTGGTCTACGGCAGCCGCAGCTGGAGCCTGCCGCTCGCGCGCCAGTTTCCGCTGATGCTCGCGATCATGGGCCTGGGCCTCGCGCCGCTCGCGCTCCTCGTGTCGCCCTGGTCCTTTGGGCTGTGGTGCCTGCCCGCGGGCATCGCGATGGCGCCTGCGCTCATCATGCAATCGATGCTGGTTGCGAAGAACTCGCGGCCCGAGCATTCGACCGAAGCGTTCACCTGGTCCTCAACGGCGCTGCTTGCAGGCGTGGGCCAGGGGCTCTCGCTCGGCGGCGCCCTGCTCGAGCGCGCGGCCTCGCCCTTCGTTTTCGCGGCGGCCTCGGCGCTGTCGCTCGCCGCGGGCGCGCTCGCGCTGCTGCTGGTAAAGCGGGCCTAGGCGGCCAGCTTCTGGTGCATCGTGCCGCGCCGCTTTTCCAGCGCGGCGGGCAGATGGCCGGCGAGCTTGCCGAACAGCTCGTCGTGCGACTTCAGCTCGACACCCCAGGCTTTCTCGTCGACGCGCGCAAGTTCCTCGTAGCGCGCGCGGTCGATCCGGTCCAGGCCCGTCCAGTTGAGGTCCTCGTAGCGCGGAATCACGCCCAGCGCGGTCTCCGAACCCTGCGCGCGCGCCGAGCAGCGATCGACGATCCACTTCAGCACGCGCATGTTCTCGGAAAAGCCGGGCCAGATGAACTTGCCCGCGGAATCCTTGCGGAACCAGTTGACCCGGAAGATCTTCGGCGGCCGCGGCACCGATTTGCCCATCTTTAGCCAGTGAGCGAAGTAGTCGCCCATGTGATAGCCGCAGAAGGCGAGCATCGCCATTGGATCGCGCCGCACCACGCCG
>DATIYN010000205.1:0-9519 GCA_035517595.1 Burkholderiales bacterium | reverse complement strand
ATCAGGCGCTCCGCGCCGTCCTTGGCACCGTGCGCCTCGCCGTAAACCGCGAAGGTGATGCCGACGCGGTGGAACAGCAGGTCGGCTTCGCGGCGCTTCTCGGCCACGCGCTTGGCCGGTGTCTGCGCCAGCCATTCGGCGATCGGACCGAAATGCGCGCGCACCTGGCCCTCGGCCGTGCGCATTTCGTCGTAATGGCGGCGTTCCATGCTCGAGCTCACTGGTCTGCTGCGAGCAAGCCCCGTGCCAGAAGCTACACCACGATGCGACTAGCCCTGCGGGTCTTCCTCGCGGTCCGTGTTCGGCTTGCCGGCGGCGCGCCGGTATTCGGAGGGCGGGATGCCCACCTGCTGCTGGAAGAAGCGCGTGAAGTTGGACTGCGCCGAGAAGCCCAGCTCGGCCGAGACCTCGGCGATCTTGGCGCTGCCCGAGGAGAGCTTGGCGATCGCCGTCTCGACGCACAGCAGGTCGAGGTAGGAGCGCGGCGAGCGCCCGGTGCTGGTCTGGAACAGGTCGTAGAAGCGCGAGCGCGACAGCCCGACCTGGTTGGCCAGGTCGTTCATGTTGAGCTCCTTGTTCGGGTGCGCGCGCAGCAGCGCCAGCGCCTTGCGGATGCGGTTGTCGGCGAACGGCGAGCCGCGCCACAGGCGCGCGCCGGACTGGCGGCGCGCGAGGTAGGTCTCGACGATCGACAGCATGAGCTCCTGCAGCATGAATTCCAGGCGCTCGTGCGAGAGGAACTGGTCGTTGAGCACTTCCACCGCCAGCGTGTCGGCGAGCTGGCGGATGCGCGCAGTGATCGCCTCGTTCGCCGTGCCGAAGGCGCGGCTGCCCGCGTCGAACACCGCTGGGAAGCTCGCGCGCAGCCAGTCGGCCGAGGCCTGGAAGCACAGCAGCTGCGCCGTTTCCGAGCTCCCGGCGAACACCGCCTCGCTGGAAGCGCCGGCACTCAGGAAGATCAGGCTGCCGCGCGTCAGGCGCAGCACCTCGCCGTCCACCCGCAGGTCGAGGTCGGCGCCGTCCTGCTTGACCACGATCTGCGGGACGGGGCTCGTCTGCGCGGGGCCGCCCGCGACCGCCTCGATGAGCTGCAGGCGGCCGAAACTGCCATCGAAGACGCGGATGGGACGAGTCATGCGAAACAGCTTAGCGGCAGAAGGGGCAATTGCCTAGAGGGCTCCGGCCGGCCGCGAGAAGGGCTGCTAATAGGCCAGCCAGCGCGGCCTTTTCGCCGAGATTACCCGGGTGTTGACCCCCACCCAGTTGAGGCCGCCGAACAGGCGCGCGTGCTCGATCTTCACGCAGCGGTCCATGACGGTGTCGAGCCCCCCGGCGCGTGCGAGCGCGTCCGCCTCCTCGTTCTTCACGCCGAGCTGCTGCCAGAACACCCTGGCGCCGATCGCGACGGCGTCGCGCGCGACCGGCAGCACGTCCGCGGTCTTGCGGAACACATCCACGAGGTCCACCTTCTCCGGGATCTCGCGCAGGCTCGCGTAGCACTTCTGGCCGAGGACCTCCGGATACTGGGGGTTCACCGGGATCACGCGGTAGCCGTGCTCGAGCATGTACTTCGCCGCGAAATAGCTCGGCCGGTGCCATTGCGCGGAGAGCCCCACCACCGCGAGCACGCGGCTCTCTTTCAATATGCGGCGCAGCGCATTGATGTCCTCCGCCATGCGACTACTATAATCGAAGCGTCACCCCGGGAGGAGCGAACGATGGTCGTCGAAGAGCGCATGTACACGCTGCAGGTCGGCACCGCGGCGCAGTACTTCAAGAACTACGAGGAATTCGGCATGAAGGTGCAGCTCAGGCACCTGCCGCACATGGTCGGCTACTACGTCACGGAGGTGGGCGAGCTCAACAAGGTGATCCACCTCTGGGCCTACGACGACCTCAACCAGCGCGACAAGTGCCGCGCGGCGATGCAGGCCGACCCGGACTGGGCGGTGTACCTGGCGAAGAACCGGCCGTACATGGTCGCGCAGGAGGCGCGCGTCATGAAGTGCGCGCCGTTCTTCGTGGAGCGGCTGAAGAAGATGCTCGCGGCGGTCCGATGAGCGCAGTGCACCCGCAGGTGGCCGCGATTCTCGAGCGCGTCGCCAAGTCGCCGCTGCCGCCCTACTACGAAGTTCCGGCCGCGGTGGCGCGGCGCCTGTACCGCGATACGCGCGGCGCGCTGACGCCCGATCCGCCGGCCGTCGAGTCGGTGCAGCTCCTCATGGCGCCGGGCAAGGCGGGGCCCGTGCCGGTGCGCGCCTACCGGCCCAAGGGCGCGGGCAAGGACGAGGTGCTGCCCGCGCTCGTCTACTACCACGGCGGCGGCTGGGTGATCGGCGACCTGGACACCCACGACGTCGTGTGCCGGACGCTGTGCAACGGCGCGCGCTGCGCGGTCTTTTCCGTCGAATACCGCAAGGCGCCCGAGTCGCCGTTCCCGGCCGCGGTGGACGACTGTTTTGCCGCTCTTGCCTTTGTTGGTTCGAATTCAGGTTCTTTGAAGATAAATTCGAAACAAATCGCCGTCGGCGGCGACAGCGCGGGCGGGAATCTCGCCACCGTGGTCGCTCTCCTGGCCCGGGACGCGGGCGCGCCGGCGATCGCGTTCCAGTTGCTCATTTACCCCGGCGTGGACCAGCGAATGCGGCACGCGTCGGTCAAGCGCAACGGCGAGGGCTACCTGCTCACCGAGAAGAGCATGCACTACTTCCGCGGCCACTACCTGCCGCGCGAAAAGGACTGGCGCGACTGGCGCGCCTCGCCGCTGCTCGCCAAGAGCTTGAAAGGGCTGCCGCCGGCGTTCGTGATGACCGCGGGCTTCGATCCGCTCGTCGACGAGGGCAAGGAGTACGCCGAGCGCATGCAGCAGGAGGGCGTGCGCGTGGAGTACCGGAACTACCCGGACATGGTGCACGGCTTCATCACCATGGGCCGCGTGCTCGACACCGCGAACGCGGCGCTTGCCGACTGCGCCGCGGCGCTGCAGAAGGCCTGGAAGAATTGAAATCCGACTTGCACGGCACGCGTGCCGTCATGGCCGCGCGCCACGGCGGCCGGATCCTCGCCGACGCGCTCGCCGGCCACGGCGTGCGCGCGGCCTTCGGCGTGCCCGGCGAGAGCTTCCTGCCGGTGCTCGACGGCCTGCACGACGTGAAGGAGCGCCTCAAGTTCGTCGTTTGCCGCCAGGAGGGCGGCGCATCCTACATGGCGGAAGCCTGGGCGAAGCTGACCGGCGAGCCCGGAGTGCTCCTTGTCACGCGCGGCCCCGGCGCGACCAACGGCTCGGTGGGCGTGCACACGGCGTTCCAGGATTCCTCGCCGATGCTGGTGTTCGTGGGCCAGGTCGGCAACGACTTCGTCGAGCGCGAGGCGTTCCAGGAGATCGACTACCGGCGCATGTACGGCCCGCTCACCAAATGGGTCGCGCAGATCGACCGCGCCGAGCGCATCCCCGAGTACGTGAGCCACGCGTTCCACGTCGCGACCTCGGGACGCCCGGGCCCGGTGCTGCTCGCGCTGCCCGAGGACATGCTGTTCTCGCAGGCGGCGGTCGCCGACGCGCCGCGCTACCGCGCGCCGAAGGCCGCGCCGGCGCCCGCGGACCTGCAGGAGCTCGAGCGGCTGCTCGGCGCCGCGAAGCATCCGTTCGTCCTCGTGGGCGGCGGCGGGTGGACGAACCGCGCGATCGACGCGCTGCGCGCCTGGGCGGAGAAGACCGGCATCCCGGTCGGCGCTTCGTTCCGCTGCCAGGATTACCTCGACAACCGGCATCCGAATTACGCGGGCGACGTCGGCATCGGCGTGAATCCGAGGCTCGCGCAGCGCGTGAAGGAAGCCGACCTGCTGCTCGTGATCGGCGCGCGCCTGGGCGAGATGACCACCGGCGGCTACGCGCTGCTGGAGGTCCCGGTGCCGCGCCAGAAGCTCGTGCACGTGCACGCGGGCGCCGAGGAGCTCGGGCGCGTGTACCGGGCGACGCTGCCGATCAATTCGAGCTACGAGGAGTTTGTTCTTGCTCTTCAGGGTTTGAGACTTCCTTCCTGGAAAGAACAAGCCCGGTCGGCTCACGACGATTACCTCGCGTGGAACAAGCCGGTTCCGATGCCGGGGCCGCTGCACTACGGCGAGGTGATCGCCTGGCTGTCGGAGAACCTGCCCGAGGACGCCATCGTCACCAACGGCGCGGGCAACTTCGCGAGCTGGCTGCACCGGCATTTCCGGTACCGGGGCTGGCAGGGCGGCTCGCGCACCCAGCTCGCGCCCACGAGCGGCTCGATGGGCTACAGCGTGCCGGCGGCCGTGGCGGCGAAGATCCTGCACCCGCGGCGCACCGTCGTCGCGGTGGCGGGCGACGGCGAATTCCTCATGAACGGCCAGGAGATCGCGACCGCGGCGCAGTACGGCGCGCCGATCGTGGTCCTCGTCGTGAACAACGGCATGTACGGCACGATCCGCATGCACCAGGAGCGCGAGTACCCGGCGCGCGTGAGCGGCACGGCGCTGAAGAACCCGGACTTCGCCGCCTATGCGCGCGCCTTCGGCGGCCACGGCGAGACCGTAGAGCGCACCGCCGACTTCGCGCCCGCCTTCGGGCGCGCCGTCGCCTCCGGCAAGCCCGCGGTGATCGAGCTGCGCATCGATCCGGAGGCGATCACCCCCACGGCGACGCTGCAGGGGCTGCGCGCCGCGGCGCTCAAGAAGCGGGCCTAGTAGGGACCGCTTCTTCCTGCCGGTGCGCTAGCGGCTACTGGTAGCGGACGACGGTGCCGTTGCAGCCGAATGCGCCGTCGCGCGGCCAGCCGATCCAGCGGTAGCAGGCGAAATTGATGACGGCATTGCCGCCCAGGTCGGCGGCCTGCTGGCGCATCGACCGCGCGGCTTCTTCCGTCGAGGCATACGTGGGCACGAACACGGCGCTCGCCCAGGAGTCGACCCAGATCCGCTTGAGGATCCTGTAGTTCGGCGGGATGCTCGTCTGCGATTCGTGCACGGCGACCTGCTCTACGGGCACGGGCGCGTAGGACGAGGCGCAGCCCGCGAGGGCCAGCGCGGCCAGGACGATCGGGATCGAGCAGCGCATGCGTGGGCATTCTACGCGATCCGCCCGAAACCCCTTCGCCGCATCCGTTCGTTTCACTCCTCTGTACCCGTTCCCGGGGCTTCGTCCCCGACCCGCCCGCGTGAAGCATGCGGCGGCCCGCGTAGACTAGGAGGCGATGGGGGGCGGCGACGAAGAGCTGATGCTCGCTTACCGCGGAGGCGATGCCGGCGCCTTCGAGGAGCTCTACCGGCGGCACCGGGGCGGGCTGTTCCGCTTCGTGACGCACAGCGTGCGCGACCGAGCCGTCGCCGAGGAGCTGTACCAGGAGATCTGGATGCGGGCGATCGAGGCGCGCAATCGATACGAGCCCCAGGCGAAGTTCACGACCTGGCTCTACACGATCGCGCACAACCGCCTCGTCGACCATTGGCGCAAGAAAGGGCTGCAGGTCGTCGCGCTCGAGGCCGAGGACGATTACCCGGCCAATCCCGGGCATGAGCCGCAGCGCATCCTCGAGGCCAAGCGCGGGTTGGAGCGCTTCGCGCGCGCGCTGGATGCGCTGCCCGCGGCGCAGCGCGAGGCCTTCCTGCTGCACGAGGAGGCCGGGATGAGCGTTCCCGAGATTGCGCGAGCGACAAGCGCCGACGAGGAAGCTGCCAAGAGCCGGCTGCGCTACGCGATTGCGAAGCTCAAGGAGGCACTCGGCGATGGCTGAAGACGCCGACCCGAAGGTTTCGGCCGCCTATCGCGAGCTGGGCGCGCAGGAGCCGCCGCGCGCTCTCGACGAGGCGATACTCGCGGCGTCGCGGCGAGCCGCGCCGTCCTTGACGGGTCGCCCGGCGAAGTTGCGCTTGTCGCGTTGGGCAGTGCCGCTGTCGCTCGCCGCGGTGGTGGTGCTCTCGGTCGTCGTAACGCTGCGCATCCAGCACGAGGCGCCCGGCATCGAGTCGGAGCAGACGCTCCCTGCCGCAACATCCGCGCCCGCGCGCGTCGCGGAGGCGCCGCCGCCCGCGCCGAAAGCCGAAGCGCCGCGCAAGCCGCTGGCGCAGCCGACGACGAAAGCGCAAGCCCGCCAGGAGGCGCGGCGCGACGAGCCGAAAGCGCTCCCCGACGCTGCGGCCGATCGTGCGCCGGCGGCCGAGGCGGCTGCAAGGCCCGCGCCGGCGGCCGGGGCGCTCGCGCGCTCCACCGCGAAGCTGGAAGTCGAATCGCCAGAACGCGAGCTCGAGCGCATCGCGCAGTTGCGCGCCGAGGGCAAGCACGACGAGGCGGACAAGGCGCTCGCCGAGTTCCGCAAGCGCTTTCCCGGCTTCAAAATTCCCGCAGCGATGGTGGAGCGCGTGGAGCGGCGCCCGTGACGGAGCCGGCCGCCGGGATTTCCGCCTCGTTGCAGGCGTCCTACAACGAGCAGTACTCCGAGGCGACGTCCGCATGGCGCGAAATCGGCGCCAAGTACAAGGTGCGCAACCTTCTGGAGGTCTGCGCAGGCCATCGCTTCGCCAGGGTGCTCGATTGCGGCGCCGGCGAAGGCAGCATGCTGAAGTTCCTCGATGCCGAGGGAGCCTTCGCCGAGCTGTACGCCGTGGAAATCTCCGACAGCGGACTGGCCGTCATCAAGAGCAGAAACCTGCCGAAGCTGAGGGACGCCAGGAAGTTCGACGGCTACCGGATTCCGCATGCGGACAAGGCGTTCGACCTGGTCTTCTGTTCGCACGTGCTGGAGCACGTCGAGCATCCGAGGATCCTGCTGCGGGAATTGCGGCGCGTCGGCGCCTACCAGGCGTTCGAGGTGCCGCTCGACTACGGCAACGCGCTCGACGGCCAGACCGGGCACCTCTTGTCCTACGGGCACATCAACGTGTTCACGCCGTCGCTGTTCCGCTTCCTGCTGAAGTCCGAGGGCTATCGGATCCTCGCCGAGCGGCTGACGCACGTGGCGCCCGAGGTCCTGCGCTTCAACCTCTATCGCAACCTGAAGCGCGATCCGACGCTCGCGCGCGAACTGGCGATCCGGATCGCGCCTCTGCGCGGCGCCCTGGTCAGGCTGCTGCGAGGCCGGCGCTACTTCGAGGAATTCGGCTACGCGGCCTATACCTGCCTCGCGCAGGGAGTCGGGGAGCTCAAGGTGTTCTGAGCCCGGGTGCGGCCGGGCCGGCGCGCGCGGATGCGGACGATCAGGCCTTCGGGCGCTCGCCCGACGCCTGCAGGAACACGGCGCAGGAATCGAGTTTTCCGAGCCGGGCGCGCCGCGCCGCCTGGTACTGGCTGCGCACGAGCGAGGCGATCGGCGCCGGGCGGTCCAGCTCCTGCGCGAGCGCGAGGAAGTAGCGCAAGTCCTTGTCCATCAGCTCGAGCTGGAACTGCGGCGAGAAGTCGCGCTTGAACATCTTCGGCAGCTTGGTCTTCATGAGGCGCGATCCGGCGGCGCCCTCGCCGAGCACCTCGAGCGCGGCGTCGCGGTCGAGGTCCGCCGCCTCTGCCATCTGCGCGGCCTCGGCGATCGCCGCGGTGAGCGAGGCAGACATCATGTTGTTGATGAGCTTGAGCGTCGCGCCCGCGCCCGGGCCGCCGATGCGCCGCACCATGCGACCCATCGCGCTCAGCACCGGCAACGCCCGGTCGAACGCCGCCTTGTCGCCGCCGACGAGGATCACGAGCTCCTTGCCTTGCGCCTGCGCGAGAGAGCCCGACACGGGCGCGTCCAGGTAGTGGACCCCGCGCGCCGCGGCGGCCTTCGCCACCTCGCGCGCCATCGCGGGCGTGTTGGTGCTCGAGTCGAGGACGATCGTGCCCGGCGCCGCGGCGCCGATGACGCCGCTCGCGCCGAGCATCACCTCGCGCGTCGCGACGTCGTCGGAGACGATCGAGCAGACGAACTCCGCGCCCTTCGCCGCCGCGGCCGGCGAATCGCAGACGGCGACACCCTTTTCCGCGAACGGCTTCGACTTGTCCCTGCTTCGATTGAAGACCCTCAACGAATGGCCCGCCGCCAGCAGGTTCATCGCCATGCGCGAGCCCATCGCGCCCAGGCCTACGAATGCAATCGTGCTCATGGAGCCCTCAGTGGTGCAGGATCTTGGAAAGGAACAGCTGCGCGCGCTCGGAGCGCGGCGTGCCGAAGAACTCGGCCTTGGTCGCGTCCTCGATGATCTTGCCCGCGTCCATGAAGATCACGCGGTGCGCGACGCGCTTGGCGAAGCCCATCTCGTGCGTGACCACCATCATCGTCATGCCCTCCTGCGCGAGCTGCTGCATGACGTCGAGCACCTCATTGATCATCTCCGGGTCGAGCGCCGAGGTCGGCTCATCGAACAGCATTGCGACCGGGTCCATCGACAGCGCGCGCGCGATCGCCACGCGCTGCTGCTGGCCACCCGAGAGCTGGCCCGGGAACTTGTCCTTGTGCGCGAGCAGCCCCACGCGGTCGAGCAGCTTGAGGCCCTTGTCGCGCGCCGCGGCCTGCGTGCGGCCGAGCACCTTGACCTGCGCGAGCGTGAGGTTCTCGGTGACCGAGAGGTGCGGGAACAGCTCGAAGTTCTGGAACACCATGCCGATCTTCGAGCGCAGCTTGGGCAGGTTCGTCTTCGGGTCGCCGACCGACACGCCGTCCACGGTGATCTCGCCCTTCTGGAAGGGCTCGAGCGCGTTCACGCACTTGATGAGCGTGGACTTGCCGCTGCCCGAAGGGCCGCAGACCACCACCACCTCGCCCTTCTCCACTTCGGTCGAGCAGTCGCTCAGCACCTGGAAGGAGCCGTACCACTTGCTCAGGTTCCGAATCTTGATCATGTCTGGCCCATTCTTTCGGTTGCCTAGCGGTAGATCGCGATGCGCTGCTGCAGGTTCTTCACGAGCGTGGACAGGCCGTAGGAGATGATGAAGTAGACCACCGCGACGAAGCTGTACATTTCGACCAGGCGGCCGTCGCGATTCGCGACCTTGGCGGCGGCGCCGAGGAAATCCGTGGCCGAAATCACGTAGACGAGCGACGTGTCCTGGAACAGGATTACGGTCTGCGTCAGCAGCACCGGCAGCATGTTGCGGAACGCCTGCGGCAGGACGATGCGGCCCATGGTCTGCCAGTAGTTGAGGCCCAGCGCGTAGCCGGCCCAGACCTGTCCGCGCGCGACCGACTGGATGCCGGCGCGCATTATCTCGCAGTAATACGCGGCCTCGAACATCGTGAAGGTGATGAGGCAGGAGAGAAAGGAGCCCACCTTGACCGGGTCCTTCGCGCCGATCACCCAGGCGCCGATGTAGGGAACGAGGAAGAAGAACCAGAAGATCACCAGCACCAGCGGCAGCGAGCGCATCAGGTTTACGTAGCTGCCGGACACGTACGAAAGCAGGCTGAACTTCGACAGCCGCATCATCGCCAGAAGCGTGCCAAAGAAGATGCCGCCGACCATCGCCAGGCCGGTCAGCGTCAACGTGAAGGTCATGCCGTCGCGGAACAGGTAGACCCAGGAGCGCTGGAT
>DATIYN010000204.1:0-10030 GCA_035517595.1 Burkholderiales bacterium | reverse complement strand
GGAGAAGCGGCCGATCGCCGAGCCGCAGCAGTCCATGACCGGCACGCCCTCGTTCTGAGGCGCTAGGTGCCGTAGCGCGCGCTGCGCCCGAGCTCGCGGATCGCCGCGAGCGCCGAAAAGCACGCGAGCATCGAGGTCTTCAGGTTCTCCGGCATCGCCACCGACTCGAACTTGAGGTCGACGCGGCCCGTCTTGCCCCGGATGACGATGAAGTGCGTGTTGTACCGCAGCGCCGGGTCGGCGACGACCTTGAGCCGCGTGCGGTCGAATCCGACTCCCGCCATCGACAGCACCGCGGCGATGTTCACGTTGGCCGGGAAGTGCGGCACACCCTCGCGCGCGCTGCCCTCGAAGAGCACGCGCGGGGCGTCGAGCCCGTCCAGGTCGACGCCGAGCCGCTCCACGTAGGGGATGCCCTTCCAGGCGGCGGGCGGCTTGGTGACGGCGATGCTGACCTCCTCGGCGCCCGCGAGGCAGACCGCCTTGAGGGCGTCCAGCCCTCCGATGCCGCCCGAGGGCACGTAGAGGAGCGCCCGGTGCTGCGCTGCCGCGCGCTCCAGGCGTGCGCGCAGCGCGTCGTCGCAGAGCGCGCCGCCGGAAAGCGCGACGAAAGAGATGCCGCGCGAGAGCAAGGCCTCGGCGTACTCGCGCACCGCGTCGTGCGATGCGGCCTCGACCACGGCCTCGGGCCGCGCCGCGGCCAGCGCCTCCAGGCCGACCACGAACGGCACGCCGTGCCGGTCTGCGAGCAATCTGCCCTTCGACTGCGCGTTTCGCCCGGCGATCGCCGCGACCTCGATGCCCTCGAGGCTGCCCGCACGGATGTGCTCGAGCACGAGCCGCGCGATCGAGCCGCCGCCGATGATGCCGATGCGCATGCTTTCCCCCTCGCGTTCGATCCTGCGACCGCAGGTTCCGGGTTCGGCGCGCCTCAGCGGCCCGGGTTCTGGCGTTGCGCGGATTGGAGCAGCCGGCGCGCGGCATCGAGCATCGCGCGTGCCTGCGCGATGCGCCTCTGCCCGGAGGGATGCGAGCGCACGATGCCGCTTCCAGACTCCAGCTTGCCGAGCAGCCCGAGCATGGCCTCAGGCTCGAAGCCGGCGCGCGCGCCGAGCAGGAAGCCCATGTAGTCGGCCTCGAGCTCCTGCTGCTCCTCGAGCGGCTGCATGCGCAGCGCCACCGGGAGGCTCTCGTCCAGCTCCTGCTGGATGTCCCAGTAGCGGCGCGCAAGCCCGTTGTCCATGAAGTAGCGTGCTGCCGTGGCGAACTCGCGCGCGTGCTCGGCGAGCACGTGTGCGATCTCATGCGACATCAGGTAGGCGAGCTCCGCGTCGGTCAGCCGGTGACGCGCGACGAAGTCCGCTGAAACGAGTAGCTTGCCGCCGGGCAGCGCGGATGCGTTCTCGTCGCAGCCCGTGCAGGCGTGCACCTCCCAGGCGAGGCGCCCCGCGGCGGGCCGCTCGTAGGCCGCGGCGCGCAGCAGACGCGGCACGATGCGCTGCAGGCGTGCCTTCAAGCCGGGGTCCGGATCGAGCTTGCCGGCCATGCTCAGCGTCCGCAGGCGCGCGCCGTAGGCGTGCACGCCCTGCGCGGCGACTTCGCTGCCGCTGAACGCGAGGTCGTCGCGAAACTCGAGCAGCGGCTGCGCGCAGGCAAACCCGGGCACGGCCAGCAGCATCGCGACGAGCACTCGCTTCATCGGTCACACCTGCAAAGAAAGTCCTTCGGCGGGACTACGGTACGCGTGTCGGGCGAAGGCCGCAAATCCGCTCAGGTGCGCAGGACGTTCCTACCCCGGGCCGGCGGCGCGGAGAGCAGTCCAGCCGGGGGCATCGAATCCAGCTTGCCGCGAACGGCGGCGTCGGCGCAGGCCGGTGCGAACGTCACGCTCGCCTCCCGACCGCTCATCGCGCCCATGGCGAAGCACGCCTGCCCCAGCTTGGCGTTGAGCGGCTTGAGCACGCCCTCGGAGACGCGCCCGCCGGCGTCGCCCTCGGGAAGCTCCACCTCGAAAGCGCTCTTGCCGGCCGGCTGCGCGTCCAGGACCCCGCGCAGGCTGCGCAGCTCCCGAAGCAGCGACGCCGACAGCGCGGCATCCGGCAAGCCGCTCACGCTGATGCGGATCTTCTGCGAGCCGAAATTGAAGCGCGCGAGGAAGAAATTCCTGGAAAACTCGTCGCCCACCAGCTTACCGATTTCCGCCAGCGCCGCGTCTTCCGTCGCCCAGGTGGCGTTCGCGGGAAGGCGCGTGCTGCTGTAGATCTCCTCGCCGGTGGCCTTGTCGATCGCCTTCACCGTCCAGGACGTGAGCGCGGTCTTGGTGACCGTGATGCCCGAGGCCGGGAGACGGGTCGACAGCTGCTTGAGCTTCACCTCGCCGACCACGTGGAAGTCGGCGCTGCGCGCGCCGGGAGCCGCCGGCGTCTCCCCGTCGAGCGACCAGGTGCGGAAGCCGAACGACTTGATGCGCTCCTTGATGACGTTCTCGGCGAGCTGCGAGCGCGCCGGCGGCAACGCCTGCGCGGCGTCGGCATAGCCGACCTGCATCTGCACCGAGATCTTCGGATCGCCGTTATTGCGGATGAACTCGATGCGCTCCTGCTCGCTCATCTGATTGAGCGACTTCTGCACGTCCCTGACGCGCACCTCGGCGCGCGTCCCGGCGGCGATCAGCCCGTCCTTGCCCAGCTGCGGCGCCTCCTCGGACAGCGTCGCCTTGATGAACTCCGCCGCGCGCGGCAGGAATTTTTCCTGGATCCAGGGATAGTTGCGGTCGAGGGAATCGCCCGAGACGTACAGCGCCAGCGCCTTTTCGATCAGCTGGCGCCGGGCGTCCGCGCGCGCCTCGGCGCCGGCCGCGCCCGCGTCCCCGGGGTACTTCGACGGATCGGCGTATCCGATCGCGCTGATGGTCAGGATGCCCGGCTCCGCCGGCGCCGAAGCCGCCGGCGAAAGGGCGCCCGCCGCCGGAGAAGTCGCGGGCGTCGCCGCGGGCCCGGAGCGCTTCGATGCGAGCAGATACGCGCCGCCGCCCAGGGCGGCGACCAGCACCGCGGCCGCCACGCCAATCATCGGCAGCGCCGATTTCTTCGCCGGCGCCGGCTGGCCCCCGGTTCGCCCGGCGCCTCCCGCCGAGGCAGGATTGAGCACCGTCGCCTCGGGCGACGCCAGCAGCGTCGCTTCCGCGTCCGCAGCCGACGGCGCGCGCCCGGCCGCGACCGCGGCGACGTCGGCCGCCATCCCGGCCGCCGTCGCATACCGGTCCTGCGGCTTCTTGGCGATCGCGCGCTTGACCACCGCGTCCCACGCGCCCGCGAGCAGCGTGTTGAGCTGCGACGGCGGCATGGGATCCTCGCCCAGGACCTTGCGCATGATCGTAGTCGCCGCGCCGGTGAACGGCAGCTCGCCCGTGAGCAGCTGATAGAGCAGCACGCCGCAAGAGAAGATGTCGCTGCGGGGGTCCGTCACGGTCCCGAGAAACTGCTCCGGGGACATGTAGGACGGCGTTCCCATGATCGTGCCGGCCCGCGTGAGGTCGGACCTCTCGATGCGCGCGAGCCCGAAATCCGCCACCTTGACGCCGCCGTCCTCGAGCAGGATCACGTTCGCCGGCTTGATGTCGCGGTGCGTGACGCCGTGGCGATGCGCGTGATCGAGCGCGCCGAGGATTCCGGCCATGATGCGGGCGATCTCGCTTTCCGGAAACCGGTGCCCCTCGTCGAACAGCGCCTTCAGCTCCCTGCCCTTGACGAATTCCATCGCGATGTAGGCGACGCCGCCGTCCTCGCCGAACTCGTAGATCGCGACGATGCCCGGGTGATTGAGCCGGCCGGCCGCCTGCGCCTCGCGGCGGAACCGCAACAGCAGCTCTTCGCCGCCCTCGCGCAGATGGTCCGGGCGGATGGTCTTGATCGCGACGAGGCGCTCGATCGCCGGGTCGAAGCCCTCGTAGACGACGCCCATCGCGCCGCGCCCGAGCTCGCGGCGGATCAGGTATTTCCCGAGCTTCGGCGGAACGGGCTCTGCGGGAGTGGCCACGCGAAGTGCCGGCGGGCGGCCGCGCGGAGCGCTACTTGTACTTGGAGTCGATTTCCCAGACGGCCTTCTGCACCAGGCGCTGCACCATCGTGTCCAGTCCGACCCCGCCTTTCTCGCTCTGCGACACGCCCATGACGGAACTGCTGGTCGCGCCGACTTCCATCTTCTCCTCCGAGTATCCCTGCGCGACCTGCTCGGTCGTGGTCGCGTCCATGATCTTGTAGCGCATGCCGATCAGCCACACGCCGGTGGCGTCCTGGGTCCGGACCGAGCTGGTCGCGTGGCCGGCGACCGCGGCGCCGGTGCCGCCGAAGATGCCGATGATCCCGCCGATCGCGCGCCCGTCGAATCCCTGCTTCACCTCGGAGATCTGCTCGGCCTTGAGAATGTCGAACTTGACGATCCACTTGGTCGTCTTGAGCTGGCCGACCTGCATCGTGCTGCGCGCCTTGTTCGCGTCGCCGAGGTTGTACGCGAGCGCGATCTCGTTCAACATCGGACCGATATTGCTGCGCTCCAGAACCGGGAAGTTCGCCTGCGACAGCTCCAGCTCCGCGTAGTCCGCGATGTTGTTCGGGCCGAATTTCTGCGTGAACGTGGCGTTGTTGCTCTTCACCTCGCCGGGGATCACCACCAGCGGCGGTCCCTTCTTGTCCTTGTTGACGTACTCGACGGGCTTGTACGCCGCCACGTCCGCCGCCGCGTTCGCCTTCTGCGAGGTGGCCGTGCCGGCCGTGGGCGAAGGATTCCCGAACGTCGGCTGGCCGTGCGCCTGGGTCAGGGCCAGCGCGGCGCAGGCGGCGGCAAGATGGGCGATTTTCATGGTGGCGTCCTGATCTCCAAAGGGGAAGCGGGCGTGCGCGCTATTTTCGTCCCGCGGGAATCTGCTGGCAATACTCGCTGTACAGCTTGGCGACGACTTCGTCCGCCTGCTCGTTGATCAGCGTGAGGGCCATGCCCTGCACGTCCGCGCCGCTGAACGACTGGGATTGCGCCTCCGCCTGCGCGACGCGGCGGCCATTCGCGCCGGTCAGCACGAAGTGCAGGCTCACGGCCACTTGATTGACCGGAATCATGGGGTTACGCATGGCCCGGGTCGAGATCAATCCTCTCAGCGTGTAGCTCGCCGCCAGGCGCCGCGCGGCCGACAGCGCGGCGTCAGGGTCGTTGCGGAACTGGGCGTCGATCTCGGCCTGGGCGATCTGCCGCCGGATCTCTTCCTGCGTGTAGGTCCGCAGGCCGAGCTGCCGCAGGCGCGAATTGATGGCGTCGAAATGCGGGCTGAAATCGCCCTGGCGCGCGCGCACCGCGCCGTTCACCTCCTCGCCGATGAGGACCATGATCTTGCGGTTCTTGATGCGCTCCCGGCAGGGCGTGGAGAGCTGCGCCGCGATGTGCTGCTGGCGCGCGGCGTCCTCCTCGGCCCGCGCCTTGTCGGCGTCCGAGAACCTGAATCCCTGGGCCGCCGCGGCGACGGGCACCGAGAGCAGCCAGGGCAGCAACCAGCGGGGGCGAATTTTCATTTTGGGTCTAGAATCCAAGGGCGCGGGACCCCGTATGCTGATCGACTTCTTCCTCAAGCTCAAGAGCCACAAGCTCCCGGTCTCGATCAAGGAGTACCTGACGCTCCTCGAGGCGATGGACAAGGACGTCATCAGCCCGAACATCAACGAGTTCTATTACCTGTCGCGCGCCACGCTCGTGAAGGACGAGGCGAACTTCGACAAGTTCGACCGCGCCTTTGCCGAGTTCTGGGACGGCGTCGAGACGATTCCCGGCATCGAGGCGCAGATCCCGCTGGAGTGGCTGCTCAAGCAGGTCGAGCTCACGCTCACCGAGGAGGAGAAGAAGCAGATCGCCGCGCTCGGCGGCTGGGAAAAGCTCATGGAGACGCTCAAGCAGCGGCTCGAGGAGCAGAAGAACCGCCACCAGGGCGGCTCGAAGTGGATCGGCACGGGCGGCACCTCGCCCTTCGGCGCCTACGGCTACAACCCCGAGGGCATCCGCATCGGCCAGGACAAGTCGCGCAACCGCAGCGCGGTCAAGGTCTGGGACCAGCGCGAGTACCGCAACCTGGACGATTCCGTCGAGCTCGGCACGCGCAACATCAAGGTGGCATTGCGCCGGCTGAGGAAGTTCGCGCGCGAAGGCGCTCCGGATGAATTCGATCTGGAAAATACGATCAACAGCACGGCAAAGAAGGCCTACCTGGATATCCACATGCGCCCGGAGCGGCGCAACGCGATCAAGGTGCTGATGCTGATGGACATCGGCGGCACCATGGACGACCACATCAAGCTCGCCGAGGAGCTGTTCTCGGCCTCGAAGACCGAGTTCAAGCACCTCGAGTTCTTCTACTTCCACAACTGCCTGTACGACTTCGTCTGGAAGGACAACCGACGACGGCACTCCGAGCGCACGCGTACCTGGGAGCTGCTGCACAAGTACGGCCACGACTACAAGGTGATCTTCGTGGGCGACGCGACGATGAGCCCGTACGAGATCCTGCAGCCCGGCGGCTCGGTCGAGTACTTCAACGAGGAGGCGGGCGCGGTCTGGCTGCAGCGCGTGACCGACGTCTACGCCAAGTGCGTCTGGCTCAACCCGGAGCCCGAGGAAGTCTGGGCCTACCGGCAGTCGATCCAGATCGTGAAGGAATTGATGAACAATCGGATGTACCCCACCACGCTCGCCGGCCTCGAGCAGGCGATGAAGGCGCTGGCGAAGTAGCCGCGGCGCGATGCCGCGGATGAAGCGTCCGCCCGCCGATCTCGGCCCGCGCCGCGAGCGGCTGATCCGGAACCTGGTCGAGCGCCTGCCGTTCTTCTACGGCTGGATCGTCCTCGCCTGCGTCTGCGCTGCGGGCTTCTCGCGACAGGGGCCCGCGGTGGCCACGCTGTCGATCTTCGTCACGCCGATGAGCGCCGAGTTCGGCTGGAGCCGCACCGAGCTCTCGGCGGCGGTGTCGATCGGCGGCATCCTCGGCGCGCTCGCCGCGCCGCTGATCGGCCCCGTGGTCGATCGCAGCGGCGCGCGCGCGGTGCTCGGGTTCGCGGTGCTCACGACCGGCCTCACGCTGATCCTGCTCGCATTCACGCCCTCGCTCGCGGTCTTCTACGTTCTGTACTGCATCGCGCGCATGAATTTCGCCGCGCCCTACGACCTCGCGATCTACGGCTCCAACGTCAACTGGTTCCTGCAGCGGCGCGCCCTCGTGACCGCGGTGACGACGCTCGCCCAGATGGCGGGGCTGGTCGCCCTGCCGCTGCTCGCGCAGGCGGTGATCGAATCGGCCGGCTGGCGCAGCGCGTGGATGGCGATCGGCGCCGCGGTGATCGTCGTCGGCTTCCTGCCGACCTGGCTGCTGCACGTGCGCCGGCCCGAAGACCTCGGCCTGCGGCCCGACGGCGCGCCGGCACCCGCGGCGCGCGCCGCCGCCGGCCCGCAGGCCGCGCATCCGCCGGCGGAGCCGCCGGAGCCGGCGTTCGCGCGCCACGAGGCGCTCGCTACGCCCGCGTTCTGGCTGCTGGCGCTGTTCACGCTGCTCGCCTATCCCGTACAGGCGGGCGTCAGCCTGCACCAGGCGCCGTTCCTCATCGAGCGCGGGCTGTCCGCGGGCGTCGCCGCGACCGCGGTCAGCACCTTTGCCGCCTGCTCGGCGGCCTCCGGGCTCGCATTCGGTTTCTGGCCGCGCCGCCTGTCGGTGCGCTACGCGCTGGCGCTCGTCGCCGCGCTGCTCGCGGCGAGCAGCCTGCTGATGCTGGCAGTCGGCGACCGCGCCGGCGCCTTCGCCGCGTCGGCGGTGTTCGGCTGCGGGATCGGCGGGCTGCTCACGATGCTGCCGATCGCCTGGGCGGAGTTCTTCGGCCGCGGCAGCTTCGGCGCGATCCGCGGCGTCGCGCTGACGGTCCAGGTGAGCGCGCAGGCGGCCGGCCCGGTCCTCTCGGCGCTGCTGCGCGACGCCACCGGCCGCTACGACGCCTCGCTCACCACCTTCGCGGCCATGAGCGTGGCGGCGCTCGCCGCGGCGCTGCTCGCGCGGCCGCCGGCCACGCCGCGCCGCGCGCACTGAGCCGCGCCGCCCGCGGCTTCAGGCGGGCTGCAGGTGGTTCAGCGCGACATCGAGGATGTCGAAGTTGCGCATCCTCTTCTTCCCGGGCAGGCCGCCGGTGCGGCGGTTGAACAGCATCGGCACGGCCTGCTCCGAGAGCCCGCCGTGCGAGCGCAGCGGCGCGTCCAGCCCCGAGAGATCGTGGCGCGCGGTGCTCGTGCCGATGACCACGTTCTTCTCCGAGATCGCGACCAGGTCGCCGACCCGGTCGTGCGGCAGCTCGAAGCGCCGGCAGGCCTCGGCGTTCGGCAGCGCGAGCTGCATGCCGCCGATGCCCGCCACGCGCCGGCAGAGCGCCACTACGTCGGCGCCCGGCGGCAGGTAGGCCGTGGCGAAGGAACCGAGCGCGCCGTGGTGCACGACATACGGGTCGGTGATCGGCAGGATCACGCGCGCCTTTCCCCTTCCCAACCACTCGTCCAGCACGTCCTGCAGGTAGATCGCGTTCGGCCGCCCGTCCGCGCCGTGCTTGTCGTTCATGCCATGATCGGCGGTGAGCGCCACCGTCGCGCCCGCCGCGTCGAGCTGCGCGAGGTAAGCGTCCATCATCGCGTAGAACTCGTTCGCCGCGGCCGAGCCGGGCGCCGCCTTGTGCTGCACGTAGTCCGTCGTGGACAGGTACATCAGGTCCGGGCACTGCGCCTGCAAGAGCTTCACGCCGGCCGCGAAGACGAATTCCGACAGCGCGGCGCTGTAGACCGAGGGCAGCGGCTTGCCCACGAGCCCGAGCACGCCGTCGATGCCGTTGGCCGCGCGCGTGCAGGCGTCGGCCTTCTCCGCCGAGAAGCAGATGCCCTCCAGGTCCTTGCCGAGCAGCGCGCGCAGCTTGTCCTTCGCGGTGACCACGGCGACGCGCGCGCCCGCCTCCGCGAACGCGGCGAGCGCGGTGCCCGCGCGCAGGTACTTCGGGTCGTTCATCATGACCTCGGCGTCCGCATCCCGGTCGTAGAAGTAGTTGCCGCAGATGCCGTGCACCGAGGGCGGCACGCCGGTCACGATGGACAGGTTGTTCGGATTGGTGAACGACGGAACCACGCAGTCCGCCTCGAACGCCGCGCCGCGCTCGAGCACGCGCGCGAGCCAGGGCGCCGCGCCGGCGTCGACGGCCTTGCGGATGTAGTCGAACTCGCAGCCGTCCACGCAGACGACCACGAGCGGCCGGTCCATCCACCGGTAGCTGCGCCCGTTCACGGTGACGTTTGGCTTTATGATGGCGCCCTCCGAAGCAGGTGGGAGTCTAAGGCATGGAACGCTTTCCGCGTCTGAGCGAGGCCGCGATGACGCCCGCCCAGCGCGAGGCCGCGGCCGAGATCTCGGCCGGCCCGCGCGGCGAGGTGCGCGGGCCCTTCCTCGCGCTCATCCACAACGCCGGGCTCGCGCGCCGCGTGCAGGCGCTCGGCGAGCACCTGCGCTTCCGCAGCAAGCTGCCGCCGAGGCTGCTCGAACTCGCGGTGCTCGTGACCGCGCGGCGCTGGAGCTGCCAGTTCGAGTGGTTCATGCACGAAAAGCTCGCACGCAAGGCGGGGCTGGACGAGCGCATCATCGAGGCGATCTCCCGCGCGCAGATGCCGAAGGACCTGGGCAAGGAGGAATCCCTCGTGCACGCCTTCTGCCTGCAGGCGCACACCACCGGCCGCGTGGACGACGCCACCTTCGCCGCGGCAAAGGACTTGTTTGGCCTGGACGGCGTGCTGGAGCTGCTCGCGCTGAACGGCTACTACTCGATGATGGCGATGGTGCTCAACTCCTCGGGAATCCCGCTGCCCGAGGGTGCCAAGGCGCCTCTGGCGCCGCTCTGATCCGGCTGCCCTAGCGCGGCTTCGTGGTGGGGACCTCGACGCCGTTCAGGCGCGCGATCTCGTAGTAGCGCAGCGCCTCGCC
>DATIYN010000203.1:0-10777 GCA_035517595.1 Burkholderiales bacterium | reverse complement strand
ATAGCCGCCGTAGATGTCCCACTCGAGGTTCGCGCTCGTGCTGAAGCCGTTCACGTCGGCGGTGTCCTTGAGCCACTTGATGTTCGAAAGGAACGTGCCGAGGTAGAAGCCGCTCTTGTGCGTGAAGTCGATGTTGAGCTGCGCGGCGGGATTCTCGGAGCTCTGCGAAATGCCGCGGTACTCGTATTCGCTCCAGAGGCCCAGCTTCCACGCGAGGGTGTAGTCGGGTTCCGGTGCTGCGGGCGCGGCGGCGGGCGCTGGAGGCGTGTCTTCGGCGCGCGCGGCTCCCGCTGCAAGGGCAAGCCCCGTGAGTCCGGCCAGGAGGAGGACCTTGGGCATCATCTTCATGTGGGTATCCTTATGGGGTGTTGAGGTAGAGGCGATTCCGGAACGGAAATAGCAGCAAGCGTGCCATCCGCTAACTCCTTGTTCGGCAAGCGTTCCGTTTTGGGGGTTTTTGGCAGCGCCCACCCCTTGTGCATCGAAGTGGGGCTTCGCACCAAGGGTGTGCGGTCCCGTGGTCAACCATTGGAAGCGGCCGGGAATTGAGATGAACGAGAGACTCTTGAACGACCTGAGCGAGCGGCTCGCGGCCTTCGCCGCCGCCAATCCGGCGAAGGATCTCGAGAAGAACTTCCGCGCCTTGCTCTCGAGCGCCTTCGCGCGCCTCGATCTCGTGAGCCGCGAGGAGTACGACGCGCAAGCGCTCGTGCTCGCGCGCGCCCGCGAGAAGCTCGCCGCCCTCGAGGCGCGCGTGGCCGAGATCGAAGCGCGACGCGCCTAAGGCGCCGTGAGCAACCTCGACAGCCTGATGCGGTTTCGCGTGATGTCTTCCAGCGTGTGGCGGTCCAGCACCGCGTAGAACGCCCCCGCCGCGTCACCGAGCACCGCGCGCAACAGGCAGCCCCGCTCGATGCGACAGGCCCCGGCGGGATCGAAGCACTCGGCCAGGCGCGGCGCACCTTCGGTCAGGCGCACGACCTGTCCAAGGTTGATGTCCCTCGGGGACATCGCGAGCTCGAGGCCGCCGTCCTTGCCCCGGACGTTCGCGAGCACTCCCGCCTTGCCGAGCACATGGGACACCTTCATCAAATGGCTCTCGGAGATGCGGAATGCGTCCGCGATCTCCGCGATCGTCGCGCGCCGCCGCGGCCGGGCCGCCAGGAAGATGAGGAGCCGGAGGCTGTAATCAGTGAAGGTCTTCAGGCGCATGACTTTCGCTTTCCCCCATAGATGGATTTTTCATCGATCTTCTTGGTGGCCGTTGACTTGGATCAAAATTGGGCGGCCCCCCGTCCTCCAAGCTGGGACCTCGAACAAATGATGGGGCCGATGCGATGAGCCAGCAAGGCCGTGCGATTTCGGTGCTGATCGTCAGCACGTTGGCTTTCACGGTGTGCTTCATGGTGTGGATGATGTTCGCGGTCATCGGCATACCGATTCGCAAGGCGCTCGATCTCAATGCCACCGAGTTCGGCTTGCTGACCGCGACCCCGGTGCTCACCGGATCGCTCTCGCGCGTCCCGCTCGGGATGTGGACGGACAGGTACGGCGGGCGAATCGTGCTCTTCACGCTCATGCTCTTGTGCGTAGTGCCGATCTACCTGATCTCGCAGGCGACGCAATTCTGGCAATACCTCGTGCTCGGGCTCCTCGTGGGCCTCGCCGGCGGCTCGTTCTCGGTGGGCACGCCCTACGTGGCGCGCTGGTTCTCGAAGGGACGGCAGGGTTTCGCAATGGGCGTCTTCGGCGCCGGCAATTCCGGGGCGGCCGTCAACAAGTTCGTCGCGCCGGCACTCCTGGTGGCGTTCGGCTGGGCGGTGGTGCCGCAGGTCTACGCCGCGATCATGCTCGGAACGGCGCTCCTGTTCTGGTTCTTCAGCTATTCGGATCCGAGCCACCGGGTCGACGCGAGGATCACATGGCGCGAGCAGCTGCGGGCGCTGAAGGACCCGAACGTGTGGAAGCTGTGCCAGTACTACTCCATCGTGTTCGGCGGCTACGTCGCCATGAGCCTGTGGATGGTGCAGTACTACGTCGGCGAGTTCCACCTCGACATCCGCACGGCCGCGCTGCTTGCGGCGTGCTTCTCGCTTCCCGGCGGCGTCTTGCGCGCGGCCGGAGGCTGGCTCTCCGACAAGTACGGCGCGCACAGCATCACCTGGTGGGTGCTTTGGGTGAGCTGGGTCTGCCTGTTTCTCCTCTCCTACCCTCAGACGGACATGACCATTCTCACCGTGAACGGCCCGAAGAGCTTTCACCTCGGACTGAACGTGTGGTTGTTCACCGGATTGATGTTCACGCTCGGCATCGCATGGGCGTTCGGCAAGGCCTCGGTGTTCAAGTACATCTCCGACGAGTATCCGGCCAACATCGGCGTCATCTCTGGCGTGGTGGGCCTCGCCGGCGGTATGGGCGGATTCGTGCTCCCGATCATGTTCGGCGCGCTGATGGACCTCACCGGCATCCGCTCGTCCGCCTTCATGCTGATGTACGGCGTGGTCTGGGTCTCGCTCACCTGGATGTACTGGACCGAAGTGCGTGGCGCGGAACTCATGGGCAACCGGAGCAAGCCGTTCCGCCTGCACGGCCAGCCGATTCAAGCCAGCCAAGGAAAACCATGATCGCACCCAACGCCTCCGCTGCCGCCACCACGCCCGACGCTGACATCGTCGATTGGCGCCCAGAGGACGACTCGTTCTGGGAGAGCACGGGCAAGAGGATCGCCTACCGCAACCTGTGGATCTCCGTGCCGAGCCTGCTCTGCGCCTTCGCCGTGTGGGGCATGTGGGGAATCATCACGGTCCAGATGCTGAATCTCGGGTTTGCGTTCAGCGCGGAGGAGCTGTTCACGCTCTCCGCGATCGCGGGGCTCGCCGGCGCGACGATGCGCATTCCCGCCGCGTTCCTGATCCGGCTGGCGGGCGGGCGCAACACGATCTTCCTCACGACGGCGATGCTGCTCGCCCCGGCGATCGGCACGGGCATCGTCCTGCAGCACAAGGACTGGCCGCTGTGGGCCTTCCAGCTGATGGCCCTTTGGTCGGGCGTGGGCGGCGGCAACTTCGCGAGCTCGATGTCGAACATCAGCACGTTCTTCCCCAAGCGGCTGCAGGGCACGGCGCTGGGCATCAACGCGGGCCTGGGCAATTTCGGCGTCACCAGCATGCAGGTGGTCATCCCGCTGGTGATGACGGTGGGCATTTTCGGCGCCTTCGGCGGCGCGCCCATGATCCTGGTGAAGGACAGCGGCTGGATCTTCGGCAAGATCGCGGCGGGCACGCCCACGTACATCCAGAATGCCGGCTTCGCCTGGCTGCTGTCGCTCGTGCCGCTTTCCATCCTGTGCTGGTTCGGCATGAACAACCTGCGCACGGTCTCGCCGGACATCGGCGGCACGATCCTCGCATTCCTGAAGATCACCTGGCTCTACACGGTGTCCTTCGTGCCGACGATCCTCGGCCTGTACCTCTACCTGCCGGCGCCGAGCGGCCTCGGGCTGCTGAACATGTGGGTGGCCATGCCGCTCATCATCGTGAGCATGCTGCTGGTGATGAAGCTCACCGCCTTCGGCACCATGAAGGAGAACATCGACAAGCAGTTCGAGATCTTCCGCAACAAGCACACCTGGGCCATGACGCTGCTCTATATCGTCACGTTCGGCTCGTTCATCGGATTTTCGATGGCGCTTCCGCTGTCGATGAAGGTCATCTTCGGCGTGAGCCACGTGCCCGACGCCACCGGCGTCATGCGGCACACTCTGACCAACCCGAATGCGCCGCCGGTTCTGGCTTACGCCTGGATCGGGCCGTTCGTCGGCGCGCTGATCCGTCCGGTGGGCGGCTGGATCGCCGACCGGGTCGGCGGCGCGGTCGTCACGCAGATCATCTCGGCGGTGATGGTGGTCGCCTCCGTGGCCGTGGGCTACGTGATGCTGCTCGCGTACCGTTCGCCGGCTCCGGAGCAGTACTTCGTCGCATTCATGCTCCTGTTCGTGGTGCTGTTCGCCGCGACGGGGATCGGCAACGGCTCGACCTTCCGCAGCATCGGGGTCATCTTCGACCGCACCCAGGCCGGCCCGGTGCTGGGATGGACCTCGGCCGTGGCCGCCTACGGCGCGTTCGTCGCGCCAGTGGTGATCGGCGAGCAGATCAAGGCCGGCACGCCCGAGATCGCGATGTACGCATTCGCGGTGTTCTACGGCCTGTGCCTCATCCTCAACTGGTGGTTCTACCTGCGCGCAAACGCGTACGTGAAGAACCCCTGAAACCCCGGCGCCGGCAGCGCGGAGATCCACGATGAGCCATTTTCTCGATCGCCTCACTTACTTCTCCAGCCCGAGGGAACCCTTCTCCGGCGGCCACGGCGTGGTGACCGGCGAGGACCGCACGTGGGAGGACGCCTACCGCAATCGCTGGGCGCACGACAAGATCGTGCGCTCCACCCATGGCGTGAACTGCACCGGCTCTTGTTCGTGGAAGATCTACGTGAAAGGGGGCATCGTCACCTGGGAAACCCAGCAGACGGACTACCCGCGCACGCGTTGGGACATGCCAAACCACGAGCCGCGCGGCTGCGCGCGCGGCGCGAGCTACAGCTGGTACCTGTACAGCGCAAACCGCGTGAAGTACCCGATGGTGCGCGGGCGCCTGCTCAGGCACTGGCGCGAGGCGCGCGCAGCGCTCGGCCCCGTGGAGGCATGGGCCTCGATCGTCGGGGACGAGGCGAAGCGCCGTGACTACCAGCGGGTGCGTGGGCTCGGCGGCTTCGTGCGTTCGAGCTGGGACGAAGTGAACGAGATCGTCGCGGCGGCCAACGTCTACACGATCAAGCGGCACGGCCCCGACCGCGTCATCGGCTTCTCGCCGATTCCCGCGATGTCGATGGTGAGCTACGCCGCGGGCTCGCGCTATCTGAGCCTCATCGGCGGCGTCTGCATGAGCTTCTACGACTGGTACTGCGATCTGCCGCCGAGCAGCCCGCAGGTGTGGGGCGAACAGACCGACGTGCCCGAGTCGGCCGACTGGTTCAATTCGAGCTTCATCATCGCCTGGGGTTCCAACGTCCCCCAGACGCGCACGCCCGACGCGCACTTTTTCACCGAGGTGCGTTACAAGGGCACGAAGACCGTCGCGGTGACGCCGGACTACTCGGAGGTGGCCAAGCTCGCGGACGTCTGGATGCATCCCAAGCAGGGCACCGACGCCGCCGTGGCGATGGCGATGGGCCACGTGGTCCTGAAGGAGTTCTACTTCCCGGACGGCGGCAGGCAGCGCAGCGCGTACTTCGACGACTACGTGCGCCGCTACACCGACATGCCGATGCTGGTGATGCTCAAGGAGCACACGCTGCCCGGCGGCGAGGTCATCAATGTCCCGGACCGCTACGTGCGCGCCTCGGACTTCGACGACGGGCTGGGCCAGGAGAACAACCCCGAGTGGAAGACCGTCGCCTTCGACGAGTCGGGCAAGGTCGTGCTGCCCAATGGCGCCATCGGCTTCCGGTGGGGGCCCGACGGCAGGGCGGATGCGGGCCAGTGGAATCTCGAGGCCAAGGACGCCCGCAACGGCAACGACGCGAAGCTCCAGCTATCCCTCCTGGAGGGCGCGAACCCTAGCGGCGAATCGGCCAGGGTCGGCTTTCCCTACTTCGGGGGGATCGCCAGCGAGCATTTCCGGAACAACGAGCAGGCCGATGTCCTCGTGCGCACGGTGCCGGTGCGGCGCATCGCGCTCGGCAAGGCGGGGGAGGAGCGCGAGGCGCTGGTCGCCACCGTCTTCGACCTGCTGGTCGCCAACTACGGCGTCGCGCGCGGGCTGGCGGGCGAATTGGCCGCGAAGAGCTTCGATGACAACACGCCCTACACGCCCGCCTGGCAGGAGCGCATCACCGGCACGCCTCGCGCGCAACTGATCAGCGTGGCACGCCAGTTCGCCGACAACGCGCACAAGACCCGAGGCCGGTCCATGGTGATCATCGGCGCGGCGATGAACCACTGGTACCACAGCGACATGAACTACCGCGGCGTCATCAACCTGCTCATGATGTGCGGCTGCATCGGCCAGAGCGGCGGCGGCTGGGCGCACTACGTCGGCCAGGAGAAGCTGCGTCCGCAGACCGGCTGGACGGCGCTGGCTTTCGCGCTCGACTGGATCCGCCCGCCGCGCCAGATGAACAGCACCAGCTTCTTCTATGCGCACACCGACCAGTGGCGATACGAGAAGCTTTGCATGGAGGAGGTGATCTCCCCGCTCGCCGACAGGAAGCTCTATGCCGGAAGCATGATCGACTACAACGTGCGCGCCGAGCGCATGGGATGGCTGCCGAGCGCGCCGCAGCTGCAGGCGAACCCGCTGCAGGTGGTCCGCGACGCGGAAAAGGCCGGCATGGACCCGAAGGCCTACGCCGTGAAGGGGCTCAAGGACGGGTCGCTCAAGATGAGCTGCACCGACCCCGACCACCCGGACAACTGGCCGCGCAACATGTTCGTGTGGCGCTCCAACCTCCTGGGCTCGAGCGGCAAGGGCCATGAGTACTTCCTCAAGCACCTCCTGGGCACGAGCAACGGCGTGCAGGGCAAGGACCTCGGAAGAGAGGAGGCCAGGCCCGCGGAAGTGGTCTGGCACGACAAGGCGCCGGAAGGCAAGCTCGACCTGCTCGTGACGCTCGACTTCCGAATGAGCACCACGTGCCTCTATAGCGACATCGTGCTGCCAACGGCGACCTGGTACGAGAAGAACGACCTCAATACCAGCGACATGCATCCCTTCATCCATCCGCTGTCCACGGCGGTGGATCCCGCCTGGCAATCGCGCAGCGACTGGGAGATCTACAAGGGCTTCGCGCGCAAGTTCAGCGAGCTTTGCGCCGGACACCTGGGCGTCGAGCGCGAGCTGCTGCTCGCGCCGCTGATGCACGACAGCCCGTCGGAGCTGGCGCAGCCCCTCGGAGTGAAGGACTGGAAGCGCGGCGAGTGCGACCTCGTGCCGGGCAAGACCGCCCCGAACCTCGTGGTCGTCGAGCGCGACTACCCGAACGTGTTCAAGCGATTCACCGCGCTCGGCCCCCTGATGGCGAAGGCCGGCAACGGCGGCAAGGGGATCGGCTGGGACACGCAGGAGGAGGTGAAGCAGCTGGGCGAGCTCTCGGGCGTGGTGCTCGACGAGGGCGCCACCCGCGGCATGCCGAGGATCGAAACCGATATCGATGCCGCCGAAGTAGTGCTGATGCTCGCGCCCGAGACCAACGGCCACGTCGCCGTGAAGGCCTGGAAGGCCCTCGGCAAGCAAACCGGGATCGACCATACGCACCTCGCGATCCATCGCGAGGACGAGAAGATCCGCTTCCGCGACATCCAGGCGCAGCCCCGCAAGATCATCAGCTCGCCCACCTGGAGCGGCATCGAGAGCGAGACCGTCTCGTACAACGCCGGCTACACGAACGTGCACGAGCTGATCCCGTGGCGCACCCTCACCGGGCGCCAGCAGTTCTACATGGACCACCCGTGGATGATCGCCTTCGGCGAGAGCTTCTCCAGCTACCGGCCGCCCGTGGACCTGAAGACCACCGCCGGCATCATGGGCGTGAAGCCCAACGGCAACCCGGAGATCGCGCTCAACTTCATCACCCCGCACCAGAAGTGGGGCATCCATTCGACCTACACCGACAACCTCATCATGCTCACCCTGAGCCGCGGCGGGCCGTGCGTATGGATGAGCGAGGAAGACGCCCGGCGCGCCGGAATCGTCGACAACGACTGGATCGAGCTGTTCAACGTGAACGGCGCCATCGCGGCGCGCGCCGTGGTGAGCCAGCGCGTGAAGCCCGGCATGGTGATGATGTACCACGCGCAGGAGAAGATCGTGAACACGCCGGGCTCGGAGATCACGGGCGTGCGCGGAGGCATCCACAACTCGGTGACCCGCATCGTGCTCAAGCCCACGCACATGATCGGCGGCTACGCGCAGCTCAGCTACGGATTCAACTACTACGGAACCGTCGGCACCAATCGCGACGAGTTCGTCGTCGTGCGCAAGATGAACCGGGTCGACTGGCTCGACACGCCGGTGGGCGAGGAGCTGATCCGCCCGGTCCAGGCGCAGGGGGAGGTCGCATGAGGATCCGCGCCCAGATCGGGATGGTGCTCAACCTCGACAAGTGCATCGGCTGCCACACGTGCTCGGTCACCTGCAAGAACGTCTGGACCAGCCGCCCCGGCATGGAATACGCCTGGTTCAACAACGTCGAGACCAAACCCGGCATCGGCTACCCGAAGGAGTGGGAGAACCAGGACAAGTGGCAGGGCGGCTGGGTGCGCAAGGCCGACGGCTCGATCGAGCCGCGCCAGGGCGCGAGGTGGAAGCTGCTGATGCGCATCTTCGCCAACCCAAACCTGCCCGAGATCGACGACTACTACGAGCCCTTCACCTTCGACTACCAGCACCTGCAGGCCGCGCCCGAGATGAAGGCGTCGCCGACGGCGCGCCCGAGGAGCCTCATCACGGGCAAGCAGATGGACAAGATCGTCTGGGGCCCGAACTGGGAGGAGATCCTCGGGGGCGAATTCTCCGGGCGCAGCAAGGACCGCAACTTCGACGACATCCAGAAGGACATCTACGGCCAGTTCGAGAACACCTTCATGATGTACCTGCCGCGCCTGTGCGAGCACTGCCTGAACCCGGCGTGCGTGGCGAGCTGCCCGTCGGGCTCGATCTACAAGCGCGAGGAGGATGGCATCGTGCTGATCGACCAGGACAAGTGCCGCGGCTGGCGCATGTGCGTGAGCGGCTGCCCCTACAAGAAGATCTACTACAACTGGAAGAGCGGCAAGGCCGAGAAGTGCATCTTCTGCTATCCGCGCATCGAGGCCGGGCAGCCCACCGTGTGCAGCGAAACCTGCGTAGGCCGCATCCGCTACCTCGGTGTGCTGCTCTACGACGCGGACCGCATCGAGGAGGCCGCGAGCGTCGAGCGCGACCGCGACCTGTACCAGGCGCAGATGGACATCTTCCTCGACCCGTTCGATCCGAAGGTGATCGAGCAGGCGCGCATCGACGGCATCCCGGACAACTGGATGGAAGCCGCGCGCGCGAGCCCGGTCTACAAGATGGCGGTGCAATGGAAGGTGGCGCTCCCGCTGCATCCCGAATACCGGACGCTGCCGATGGTCTGGTACGTGCCGCCGCTCTCGCCCATCAGCGCGGCGGCCAACGCGGGGCACGTGGGAGCCAACGGCGAGATCCCGGACGTGAGCCAGCTGCGCATACCCGTGCAGTACCTGGCCAACCTGCTCACGGCGGGAGACACGGCGCCGGTCGTGCGGGCGCTCGAGCGCATGCTCGCGATGCGCGCATACCAACGCGAGAAGCACGTCGAGCAGCGCACCAACGAAGCCGTGCTCAGGCAGGTCGGCATCAGCCCGGCCGAGGTCGAGGAGATGTACCGGGTGATGGCCATCGCCGACTACGAGGACCGCTTCGTGATTCCTTCGACCCACCGCGAGTACGCGGAGAACACCTTCAATGTCCGCGGCGGCTGCGGCTTCAGCTTCGGCAACGGCTGCTCCGAGGGCACAGGCGAGACGAGCCTGTTCGGCAGCGAGAAGAAGCGCACCATCCCCATCCGGGCGGAGATCTGACATGCTCGCGCCCGCTGCCGACCGCCCGATGCGCGACAGCCTGCGCGCGCTGGCGGCGCTGCTCGCCTATCCAGACGCGGGGCTCCGCGAACACCTGCCGGAGATGCGCGCCGCGCTGGCCGCGGAGGATGCGGTACCCTTGCCGCGCCGCGCGGAGCTCGAGGCACTGATGGAAGCGCTGCAGCGCTCGGATCCGATCGAGACCGAGGCGGCATATGTCGAGCTCTTCGACCGGGGCCGCTCCACGTCGCTGTACCTGTTCGAGCACGTGCACGGCGACTCGCGGGACCGCGGCCCCGCGATGGTCGACCTCTGCCGCACCTACGAGTCGGCGGGCCTGTACCTCGCACCGACGCAACTGCCCGACTACCTGCCGGTGGTGCTCGAGTTCGCCTCTACGCAACCGGCGCGCGCGGCGCGCGAATTTCTCGCCGAGATCGGCCATATCCTCAATGCGCTGTTCGGCGCGCTGGGCAAGCGCCAGAGCGCCTACGCGAGCGTGATGGGCGCGTTGATCGAGCTCTCGGGAGCGAAGGCGCAGCCGGTCGAGCCCGCCGCCGAGGAGGAGCTCGACGAGAGCTGGGCCGAGCCGCCCGTGTTCGACGGCTGCTCCGCCAAGGGCCAGGCGAAGCCCGGCCAGGCGCAACCGATCCACGTCGTCCGGCCCGCGAGGACGGCCGATGCCAACCCACGATCAGGAGCGGCGTCATGAATCCAGCGGCTTCCTACCTGCACGTCTTCTTCTTCACCGTCTATCCATATATCTGCCTGGCGGTGTTCCTCATGGGCAGTCTCGCGCGCTTCGACCGCGACCAGTACACGTGGAAGAGCGACTCGTCGCAGTTGCTGCGCGTCGGCCTGCTGCGTTGGGGCAGCAACCTGTTCCACATCGGCATCCTGTTCCTGTTCTTCGGGCACTTCGTGGGGCTGCTGACGCCCCACTGGTTCTACGAGGGATTCATCAGCGCGCCGGCCAAGCAGCGCATGGCGATCTATTCGGGCGGCGCGGCGGGATTCGTCTGCTTCGTGGGCTTGAGCCTGCTGCTCTACCGGCGCCTCTTCGATCGGCGCATCCGGCTGACCAGCCACCGCACCGACATCGCGATCCTGGTCATCCTGTGGGTGCAGCTGGTCCTGGGC
>DATIYN010000202.1:0-5246 GCA_035517595.1 Burkholderiales bacterium | reverse complement strand
CGCCGCCGCCAGCGCCACCAGGCGAGCGCGCCGGACGCAGCGAGCGCGAGCGCGGCGAGGAGGCCGATCCCCGCCGGATCGCTCATTCGCTCAGCATCGCCAGGCGCACCGTCGCGTTCGCGAGCGACGCGACGCCGATCGCCTCCAGCGCGGCGGCCGGGCCGACCGCCTCGGCGAGCGCGCGCGTCTGCCGCTGGATCGGCCCGGTCTGGTAGTGCACCGTGGCGCGCACCCAGGGCAGCAGCCTCGATTCGGCCGCCGGCAGCCGCGCCGAGGCGAGCGTGCCGATCGCGGCCTCGCTCTCCGCGGCGGCGAACCCTTCGCCCGCGAGCATCGCGCAGGCCTGCGATTCGCAGGGACGGCACTCGAGCGTGCGCGCGACGATCGCGAACATGAGCGCCTTCACGCCGCGCGACAGCACGAGCGAGGCGAAGGCGCCCTCGAGCGCGGTCTTCACGACCTGCGCCGCGGGCAGCCCCGCGAGCGGCACGAGGATCGGTCCGAACGGACCGCCGCCGAGCGACTTCGCGTCGGGCGCGGGCAGGCCGCGTCCGTCGCGCCGGCGCGCCGACATCCGACGCATGAGCGGGCCGAACAGGCCGAGCAGGCGGCCCAGCGGGCCGTTCGCCATCTTCTCGAACCCGGCCTCGGGCGGGCAGGCCATGAGCACGCCGATGCGGTTGTAGAAGCAGCCGAGCGCGGTCCAGAGCGCGATCTCGTGCACGGCGAGCCGCGGGTAGCCCATGCGCTCGAGCGCATCGCGGTCGGCGAGCGCCGGCCGCGGCCGCGAGCGCGCGAGCCTGCGGCAAAACGCGATGACCGCGCGCTCCTTCTCGTCGAGCTCCGCCAGGTGCACGTCCTGCTCGAGCCGGCTGATGAAGGCCTCCGAATAGCCGAGCAGCTTGAGGTACGCGCGGTTCGCGCCGTAGCAGTAGCGGCAGGCGTTCTCCTGCGAAGTGACGATCGCCGCGAGGTTGAACAGCCGGTCGTTGATGGCGCTGAAGCGGCCGGTGCTCACGCCGAGGCAGGCTTCGCGCAGCCAGGGCAGGGGCGCGACGCGCCGGTCCACCTCCGCGACCTGGCCGCCGCGCCGCTTGATCTCCGCCTCCCAGGCCGCGTCCGGCGAGGACTGCACGATCGGGTCGCTCCACTGGATTTCGCCGAGCAGCTGCGCCATTGGGACTCCTTTCGCCTGCGTCGCGGCCGCGGCCGGCGGCCTTACGCGAACAGCAGCGCCGCCGCGACGCGGCGCTCCTCCACGACGAGGATGTTGTAGGTGCGGCAGGCCGCCTGCAGGTCCATCGCCTCGACGCCGATGCGCTTCGCGGCGAGCGCGCGCGTGAGGCGCGGGTGCGGGAAGCGCTGCCTCGGGCCCGTGCCGAGCAGCAGGATGTCGATGCCCAGGTCGAGCAGCGGCGCGAAGTCGGCCTCGACGAGCGCCTCGAACGAGGCCGCCTCCCAGGGCAGCACGCGCTCGGGCGTGACGATGAGGTTGCGCTCGTAGCGCTGCTCGCCAACCCGCACGAAGTCCTCTCCGTAGGCGGAAAAGGCATTCAGCGCCGTCGGCGCGGTGATGTGAAACTTCACTGCTAGAATTCTACAATGCGCGAATTTTCAAGGATTAAGCGCCTCCCGCCGTACGTCTTCAACATCACCAACGAGTTGAAGATGGCCGCGCGGCGGCGCGGCGAGGACATCATCGACCTGTCGATGGGCAACCCCGACGGGCCGACGCCGCAGCACATCGTCGACAAGCTCGTCGAGGCGTCGCAGCGCCCCGACACGCACGGCTACTCGGTCTCCAGGGGCATCCCGCGGCTGCGCAAGGCGATCTGCGACTGGTACCGCCGGCGCTACGGCGTCGAGCTGGACATGGACAAGGAGGCGATCGTGACGATCGGCTCCAAGGAAGGGCTCGCGCACCTGATGCTCGCGACGCTCGAGCGCGGCGACACGGTGCTGGTGCCCAACCCTTCATACCCGATCCACATCTACGGCGCGATCATCGCGGGCGCCGACATCCGCTCGGTGCGCATGACGCCCGGCGTGGACTTCTTCGCCGAGCTCGAGCGCGCCATCGCCGAGCTGATCCCGAAGCCGAAGATGCTCATCATCGGCTTCCCGTCGAACCCTACGGCGATGTGCGTGGAACTGGAGTTCTTCGAGCGCGTGGTCGCGCTCGCGAAGCAGCACGACATCCTCGTGGTGCACGACCTCGCCTACGCCGACATCTGCTTCGACGGCTACAAGGCGCCCTCGATCATGCAGGTGCCCGGAGCGCGCGACGTCGCGGTCGAGTTCTTCACGATGTCCAAGAGCTACAACATGGCCGGATGGCGCATCGGCTTCATGGTCGGCAACGCCGAGCTCGTCAATGCGCTCGCGCGGATCAAGAGCTACCACGACTACGGCAGCTTCACGCCGGTGCAGGTCGCCTCGATCGTCGCGCTCGACGGCCCGCAGGAGTGCGTGGAGCAGATCCGGCTCACCTACCAGAAGCGCCGCGACGTGATGGCGCGCGGGCTGCACGACATCGGCTGGATGGTCGAGGTGCCGAAGGCCTCGATGTACCTCTGGGCGAAGATTCCCGAGTATTACGCGAAGATGGGGTCCATCGAGTTCACCAAGCGGCTGCTGCAGGAGGCGAAGATCGCGGTCTCGCCCGGCATCGGCTTCGGCGACTACGGCGACGACCACGTGCGCATCGCGCTCATCGAGAACGAGCATCGCCTGCGCCAGGCCGTGCGCGGCATTCGCGAGATGTTCCGAAAGGACGGGTTGCTGAAAGGGGCGGCGTGATCTCCCCGAAGCCCGCGACGCTGGAGGCCAACGGCATCCGGCTCGAGCCCCTGTCGAAGGAGCACGGCGCGGGCCTGGAGAAGGCCGCCGCCGACGGCAAGCTCTGGGAGCTCTTCTTCACCTCGGTCCCCGCCCCGGGCGAGACCGAGGCCTACGTCAGGACGGCGCTCGACGGCCAGGCCGCGGGGCACATGCTGCCCTGGGCGGTGCGCGACCTGGCGTCGGGCGAGCTGGTCGGGAGCACGCGCTACCACGACATCGTCGCCGCGGCCGACCGCGTCGAGATCGGCTACACCTGGTACGCGCAGCGCTGCCAGCGCACGCACGTCAACACGACCTGCAAGCTGCTCCTGCTTTCCTTCGGATTCGAGCAGCTGAACTGCAAGGTCATCGGCTTGCGCACCGACAACTTCAACTTCCGCTCGCAGCGCGCCATCGAGGCGCTCGGCGCGAAGAGGGACGGCGTGATCCGCCACCACTGGCCGCGCCGCGACGGCACGATCCGCGACACGGTGATGTACAGCATCCTCGCCTCGGAGTGGCCCGACGTGAAGCGCCACCTGCAGTTCCGCCTGCGGAGGAACGCGGCGTGAAGCAGAGCTCGATGCGGCCGATCCAGGTCGGGCTGCTCGGCATCGGCACCGTCGGCAGCGGGGTCTGGGACGTGCTCAACCGCAACGCCGACGAGATCCAGCGCCGCGCCGGGCGCGCGATCCGCATCGCGCAGGTCGCCGACCAGGACACGAAGAAGGCGCAGGCCATCGTCAGGAAGCAGGCGCGCGTGCTGTCCGACGGCTTTGCGCTTGCAAGAGACAAGAGCATCGACATCGTCGTCGAGCTCGTCGGCGGCTGCACCGTCGCGCGCGAGCTGGTGCTCGAGGCGATCCGGCGCGGCAAGCACGTCGTCACCGCCAACAAGGCGCTGCTCGCCACGCACGGCAACGAGATTTTCAAGGCGGCGCAGAAGAAGGGCGTGATGGTGGCGTTCGAGGCTTCCGTCGCGGGCGGCATCCCGATCATCAAGGCGCTGCGCGAGGGGCTCGCGGCGAACCGCATCGAGTGGATCGCCGGCATCATCAACGGCACCTCCAACTTCATCCTGTCGGAGATGCGCGCGCGCGGCTCCTCCTTTGGCGACGCGCTGCGCAGCGCGCAGCGCCGCGGTTACGCCGAGGCCGATCCGACCTTCGACATCGAGGGCGTGGACGCGGCGCACAAGCTCACGATCCTGTCGGCGCTCGCCTTCGGCATCCCGATGCAGTTCAAGAAGGCCTACACGGAGGGAATCGCAAAGCTCACGCAGGAAGACATCCGCTATGCCGAGGAACTCGGCTACCGGATCAAGTTGCTGGGCATCACGAAGCGGGTGGAAAAAGGCATCGAGTTGCGCGTGCATCCGACGCTGATCCCGGCGCGCCGGCTCATCGCCAACGTCGAGGGCGTAATGAACGCGATCCTCGTGAAGGGCGACGCGGTGGGGGCGACGATGTACTACGGCGCGGGCGCCGGCAGCCAGCCCACCGCGAGCGCGGTGGTGGCGGACCTCGTCGATATCACGCGCCTCATCACGGCGGACCCGGAGCACCGCGTGCCGCACCTCGCGTTCCAGCCCGACCGCCTCGCCAGGGACCCGATCCTGCCGATCGGCGAGGTGCGGACCTCCTACTACCTGCGCATGCGCGTCAAGGACCGCCCCGGCGTGCTCGCGGACATCACGCGCATCCTCGCGGACTCGCGGATCTCGATCGACGCGATGGTGCAGAAGGAGCCCGGCGAGGGCGAGCAGCGCGTCGACATCGTGATGCTCACGCACCTGGCGGTCGAGAAGAACGTCGACGCCGCGATGGCGAAGATCGAAAGGCTGCCGACCGTGGTCGGCAAGGTCACGCGCATCCGCCTCGAAGAGCTGCTGTAATGCTCTACGTCTCGACCCGCGGGGAAGCGCCGGAGCGGCGCTTCTCCGACATCCTGCTCGAGGGCCTCGCCCCGGACGGCGGCCTCTACGTGCCCGAGGAATTGCCGCGGCTTTCGCTTTCCGAATTGAGGTCGAAGAACTATCGTGATCTCGCGAAAGCCATCCTGTCGCACTTCATGGACGACGTGGCCGGTTTGCCGGAAATCGTCGATCGCACGTATACGAAAGACATATTCCAAACTGAGGAAATAACCCCTCTCAAGACTCTCGAGCCCGGCCTGCACCTCCTCGGGCTGTCGAACGGGCCGACGCTGGCGTTCAAGGATGTTGCGCTCCAGCTGCTGGGGAATCTTTTCGAGTTGATTCTCGAAGCGCAGGACCGCCACCTGAACGTCCTCGGCGCCACTTCGGGCGACACGGGGTCGGCCGCGGAGCACGCGCTGCGCGGCAAGGCGCGCGTGCAGGTCTTCATGCTCTCGCCGCACGGGCGCATGAGCGCGTTCCAGCGCGCGCAGATGTACGCGCTGCAGGA
>DATIYN010000201.1:0-3496 GCA_035517595.1 Burkholderiales bacterium | reverse complement strand
CGATCGCCAGCACGAAGTACGCGGCCCAAGCGAGGATTTCGAGCGCACGCAGCAGTTTGGGGGCCGGGATTCGCATCGCGCCTCGGAAAGCTCCTGTATTCTAGCTGTAAATGCCGGATCCGATTCGGAAAATCGCCCTTTCGCGCCATGCGGCGTTGCGCCTGCAAGCGCGCCCGGAACTCGCAGCCGAGATGGATTTGGAACGCTCCGCGCGCGAGGCGTTCCTCGCGCCGGCGCTGCGCGATGCGCTCGCCGGCTGCGCGGGCGACGACGAGGCGGCGTTCAAGCGGCGGCTGCGCCGCCTGCGCGAGCGCGTGCTGCTGAGGACCATGGCGCGCGACCTCGCGGGCGCAGCCGACCTCGCGGAAGTCTGCGCGGCGATGAGCGATCTCGCCGAAGCCTGCCTGCTCGCCGCGCTCGAGTGGCTCGGCGAGCGCAAGCTGGTGGTGGTCGCGATGGGCAAGCTGGGCGGGCGCGAGCTGAACGTCTCCTCGGACATCGATCTCGTGTTCACGCATCCGGGCGCGAAGGACGGAGCCTTCGATCCGGAGCGGCTCGAGCGCACCGGGCGGCGGCTCATCGCGCTGCTCGCCGATGTCACCGAGGATGGCTTCACGTTCCGCGTCGACATGCGCCTGCGCCCCTACGGCGATTCGGGCGCCCTGGTGAGCAGCTACGAGGCGCTCGAGGCCTACTTCGTCGCGCAGGGCCGCGAATGGGAGCGCTACGCGTGGATCAAGGCGCGCGCCGTCTCGGGCGCCGAGCCAGACCGGCGCGCGCTCGAGCACATCGTGCGGCCCTTCGTCTACCGCAAGTACCTCGACTACGGCACGCTGCAGGCGATGCGGCGGCTGCACGCCGAGGTGCGCCGCGACGTGGCGCGGCGCGAACTCGCCGAGCACGTCAAGCTCGGCCCCGGCGGCATCCGCGAGATCGAGTTCATCGTGCAGGCGCTGCAGCTCGTGCGCGGCGGCCGGGATCCCGAGCTGACAGAGCGCGCGACGCTCAAGGTTCTGCGCCTCCTTTCAAGGAAGAATCTGCTGCCGCAACGCGCCGCGATGGAGCTCGCCGATGCCTACGTCTTCCTGAGGAACGTGGAGCACCGCCTGCAGTACCTGGACGACGCGCAGACGCACGAGCTGCCCGCACAGGCGGAGGAGCGCGCGCGCCTGGCGCAGATGGCGGGCCACGCGGACTGGGAATCCTTCGCCGCCGTCCTGAACTCGCACCGTGCCGCGGTCACGCGCCATTTCCAGGCGGTGTTCGCCGACCCCTCGGGCGAGGCCGAGGCGAAAGCCTGGCCCGATCATCCGCGTCTCGCCGCGTTGCGCACGGGCCAGCGCTACGCGCAGCTGCCGGACGATTCGCGACGCCGGCTCGACGCGCTGATCCCGGCGCTCGCGCAGGCCGCGGCGTCGACACCGGACCCGGAGGCGACGCTGACGCGCGGCGTCGACCTCCTCGAGGCGATCGCGCGGCGCGCGGCTTACCTGGCGCTGCTGGCCGAGCGGCCGGAGGCGCTCGAGCGCGTCGCGCGCATGATCTCGGCCTCGAGCTGGGCCGCGGAGTACGTGACGCTGCACCCGCTGCTGCTCGACGAGCTGCTCGACGACCGCCTGCTGTACGCGGCGCCCGACTGGCTAGAGTTCGAGCGCGCCCTGCGCGCCGCGCTCGCGGCGGCAGGCGACGACGTCGAGCGGCAGATGAACGCGGTGCGCGAGCAGCACCAGGCGCAGCTGTTCCGGCTGCTCGCGCAGGACCTTGCCGGGCTGCTGGGCGTCGAGACGCTCGCCGACCACCTCTCGAAGCTCGCCGACGTCGTGCTGCAGGCGTCGCTGGAGGCCTGCTGGGCGCAGCTCGCCACGCGCCATCGCGAGCGCCCGCGCTTCGCGGTGATCGGCTACGGCAAGCTCGGCGGCAAGGAGCTTGGCTACGCCTCGGACCTGGACATCATCTTCCTCTACGACGACGACGCCGAGCGCGCGCCGGAGAACTACGCGCGCCTCGCGCAGCGCTACAACAACTGGCTCACGCTGCGCACCTCGGCGGGCGCGCTGTTCGACACCGACCTGCAGCTGCGGCCCTCGGGCTCGAGCGGGCTGCTGGTCTCGTCGGTCGCCGCCTTCGCGGAGTACCAGCGCCACGCGGCCTGGGCCTGGGAGCACCAGGCGCTCACGCGCGCGCGCTATTGCGCGGGCGACAAGGCGGTTGGAGATTCCTTCGAGCAGATAAGGAAAGCGATACTGGAACGAGAAAGAGACCCGGCCGCCCTCGCACGCGACGTTCTTGCGATGCGCGAGCGCCTGCACAGGGCTCACCCGAACCGCTCCGGCCAGTTCGACCTCAAGCACGACGCGGGCGGCATGATCGACATCGAGTTCACCGTGCAATACCTCGTGCTCGCGCACGCGCACCGGCATCCGGAGCTCACGGCCAACCTCGGCAACATCGCGCTGCTCGGGATCGCGGCGTCGCTCGCACTGATCCCGGCCGCGCTCGCCGAGGACTGCCGCGCCGCCTACCGCGAATTCCGGCGCCTGCAGCACCGCCTGCGCCTGAACGGCGAGCGCTACGCGCGCGTGCCGGGCGAGCAAGTCGCGCCGCGCGCGGCCGCCGTGCGCGGGCTCTGGCAGTTCGTGTTCTCGCCCTACTGGTCGGTCACGTCCACGTAGAGCGCGTGGCACGCGCCGTCGAACCAGCCCGGCGCGGCGAGCGCCGCGCCCACGAACGCCAGGTTGAGCGCCGCGGCCAGCGCCAGCAGCGTCAGGCGCGCGCCGCGCGACCACGCGTGCAGGGCCGATAGCATGCCGACCGCCGCGAGCAGCCCGCCGAGGTAGAGCGAGTAGCGGAAGTTGTCCGCGCCGGCGCGGGTGGAGGAGAACATGAAGCTGCAGAGTGCCGGAAATTGCAGCCAGGAAAACGCGCCGAACACCAGCGCCACGGCGGCGGAAAAAGTCGACCCCTTCACGCGGACTATCGCGCCCGGGGCTTGCGCAGGTTCGGATTGGCCAGGTCCAGGTCGGCCTTCACCTTGTCGCGGCTGCGCTCGTAGACGATCTCGCGTCCCATGATCGAGCCCGCATAGGCCATGCCGTTGCGTGTGGGCGTCAGCACGCACTTCACGTTGTGCATGCCCTCGCCGATCACCACTTCGATGGCCTCGACGCGCTTGCTGAAGACCACCACCTCCATGGTCTTGCCGGTCTCGGTGTGGCGCACCGTGATCTTCTCGTTCGTCATGGCATGCGCAGCGTAGCACTAGATGGCCTCGCGCGGCGCACGCGGCACCTGCGGGGCGCGGCGCAGCGGCGCGTCCATCTCGGAAGCGAAGCGCGCAAGCGCCGCGAGCAGCGGGTCGCGGTTGAGCCGGTAGAGCACGCGCTGGCCCTGGCGTTCGGACGAGACCAGTCCCGCGTTGAGCAGCACCGACAGGTGGCGCGACACGGCCGGCGCGCTGACGCCGAAGCGCACGGCGAGCTCGGCGGTGGACAGCGCG
>DATIYN010000200.1:0-7856 GCA_035517595.1 Burkholderiales bacterium | reverse complement strand
CATCGGCGCCCATATCGGCGAGCTGCCGGGAACAGAACGGCGCCGCCACGGCCTGCTCCAGGGCCACCACGCGAAGGCCTGCCAACGGGAGATCGCCGCTCATGAACCCTCAGAAGGATCGAGGCATGCCCAGCACATGCTCGCCGATATACGAAAGGATCAGGTTGGTGGAGACCGGCGCCACCTGATAAAGCCGAGTCTCGCGGAACTTCCGTTCCACGTCGTACTCGGCGGCGAAGCCGAAGCCGCCGTACGTCTGGATGCAGACGTTCGCCGCCTCCCAGGACGCCTTGGCGCAAAGGTGCTTGGCCATGTTGGCTTCCGCGCCGCAGTGCTTCCTCTGGTCGAACAGCGCCGCCGCCTTGTAGCGCATGAGGTTGGCCGCCTCGACTTGCATGTAGGCCTCGGCGATCGGGAACTGGATGCCCTGGTTCTGGCCGATCGGCCGGCCGAACACCACGCGCTCCTTCGAGTAGTTCGAGGCCTTGTCGACGAACCAGTAGCCGTCGCCGATGCACTCCGAGGCGATCAGGATGCGCTCGGCGTTCAGGCCGTCGAGAATGTACTTGAAGCCCTTGCCTTCCTCGCCGATCAGGTTCTCGGCGGGGACTTCGAGATTGTCGATGAAAACTTCATTGGTTTCGTGATTGACCATATTGCGTATGGGCTTGACCACGAGTCCTTTGCTTTTTGTTTCAACGAGAAAGATCGACATTCCTTCGGATTTCTTCTTTACCTTGTCGATGGGAGTGGTTCGCGCGAGCAGGATCATCAGCTCCGAGTGCTGCAGGCGCGAGGTCCAGACCTTCTGGCCGTTGACCACGTAGCGGTCGCCCTTCCTCACGGCGACGGTCTTGATGCTCGTCGTGTCGGTGCCGGCGGTGGGCTCGGTGACGCCCATCGACTGCAGGCGCAGCTCGCCCGTGGCGATCTTCGGCAGGTACTTCTTCTTCTGCGCCTCCGAACCGTTCCGGAGCAGCGTGTTCATGTTGTACATCTGGCCGTGGCAGCAGCCGGCGTTTCCGCCCGAGCGCGTGATCTCCTCCATGATCACCGAAGCCTCGGTCAGCGTGAGGCCCGAGCCGCCGTGCTCCTCGGGAATCAGCGCCGACATCCAGCCGGCCTTGGTGAGCGCGTCGACGAAGGCCTCCGGGTAGGCGCGCGCCTCGTCGATCTTCTGCCAGTACGCGGAATCGAAGGTGGCGCAGAGCGCGCGCACCGCGTCGCGGATGTCGGCGTGGGATTCCTGGGTCTTCACAGCCGAAATGATCGCGGACTTTGCCGCGTTTGCATACCTGTCATTCGAAATCGCCGCCCCCTTGGGCTCGGCGCTCGAGGAACTTGCCCCAGGCCTCCGGGTTGACGAGATTCCTGGGCCGCTCGCCGGCGAGCATGCGCAGCGTCTCCTCGGCGGCCGCCCTGCCCATGCGCCGGCGCGATTCCTGCGTCGTGCCGGCGACGTGCGGCGTGAGGACCGCATTGTCGAGCGAGAGCAACGGGTGCCCCGGCTCCAGGCGGTAGTGCTCGTAGACATCGAGCATCGCGCCCGCGATGCGCCGCTCCCGGAGCGCCTCGACGAGCGCCGCCTCCTCGATCACCGCGCCGCGCCCGACATTGATCAGCCAGGCCGTGCCCTTCATCGCCGCGATCCTCGCGCGGTTGAAGAGGTGGTGCGTCTCGGGCGTGAGCGGGCAGGTGAGCACGATGAAATCCGACTCGGCGAGGACCTGGTCCAGGCTCGCCGGCCCGGCGTCCGGGCCGATCGCGTCGAGGCGGCGCTGGTGGCCGAGCACCCGCATGCCGAAGCCCTGGCGGCAGATGCGCGCCACGCGCCTGCCGATCTCGCCCACGCCGACGATCCCCACGGTCATGGCGGCGATCTCGTGCGCTTTGGCGCCGAGCGCGCGCGTTGCATCCCATGGCTTCGTTCTCAGCGAGGAATGTATTTCCGGGAAATTGCGCGCCAGGACCAGCATCGACATCACGCAGTGTTCGGCCACCGATTGCGCGTTGCCGCCGGGAATGTTGGCGACGGGAATTCCCCGCGCGCTCGCTTCATTGAGGGGAACGAGATCCAAGCCCGTGCCGTGGATCGTCACCGCCTTGATTCCGCCGGCAGATTCGAACAGGTCGTCGGGCAGCCGGCTGCGCGTGATGAGCGCGTCCGCGTGCGCCGCGTCGCGCCGGATGCCGTCGAACGAGGCTTCGCGGCATTCCAGCACTTCCACCTTCTCCCGCAGCATCGCGACGCCGGAGAGGTCGATCGGATCGACCAGCAGGACCTTCAAACGATGCCCGCCGCCTTGAGCGTCTTCAGGTCCGCGTCGCTGCGGCCGAGAAGCCCCTTGAGGATTTCCTCGTTGTGCTGCCCGAGCGTGGGCGGCGCGAGGCGATACTCGACCGGCGTCTCCGACAGGCGCATCGGGCTGCGCACCACCGAGGCCGTGCCGCCCGAGGGGTGCGGCATGTCCACGCGCAGCCCGCGGTGCCGCACCTGGGCGTCCTCGAAAACTTCCTTCATGTTGTTGATCGGCCCGCAGGGCACGTTGGCGGCCTCGAGCAGCTCGATCCACTCGCGCTTGGAGCGCGTGCGCATCACGTCGGCGATGAGCGGGATCAGCTCGGCGCGGTGTGCGATGCGCTGAGACATCGTCCTGAAGCGCGCCTCCTGCGCGAGCTCCGGGCAGCCCGCGGCCTGGCAGAAGCTCGCGAACTGGCTGTCGTTGCCGACGGCGAGGATGAGGTGGCCGTCCGCGGCCGGGAACACCTCGTAGGGCACGACCTGCGCGTGCGCGTTGCCCCAGCGCATCGGAATCTTGCCGGAAGCGAAAAAAGAGGAGATCTGGTTGGCGTTGAACGCGACGATGGTGTCGAGCAGCGCGGCGTCGATGTACTGCCCCTGGCCGGTGCGCTCGCGGTGGTTGAGCGCGGCGAGGATCGCGACGCTCGCGTACATGCCGGTGAGCACGTCGGTGATCGCGATGCCGACCTTCTGCGGTCCCGCGCCCGGTTGGCCGTCGCGCTCGCCCGTGATCGACATCAGCCCGCCCATGCCCTGGAAGATGAAGTCGTAGCCGGGGCGCGGCGCGTACGGACCGTCCTGGCCGAAGCCGGTCACGGAGCAATAGACGATGGACGGATTGGATCGCTTGACCCGTTCGTACGACAAGCCGTACTTCTCCAGCGTCCCGACCTTGTAGTTCTCGATCAGGACCTGGCTCTTGTCCGCCAGCTCGCGCGCGATCTTCTGCCCCTCGGGCCTGGCGATGTCGAGCGTCACCGACTTCTTGTTGCGGTTCACCGAGAGGAAGTAGGCGGACTCGGCGGTGTCCTTGCCGGCACCGTCCTTCAGCCACGGCGGCCCCCAGCCGCGCGTGTCGTCGCCCGCGCCGGGGCGCTCGACCTTGATGACCTCGGCGCCGAGGTCGGCGAGGTTCTGCGCCGCCCACGGCCCGGCGAGCACGCGCGAGAGATCCAGGACGCGGATATGCGACAGGGGGCCAGGCATCGGGTCGGCTCAGGAAAGGCGCGTCAGCATACGCTCGACCGTCTCGGGCGCAAGGGGCGTTTCAGGCAGCAGCGCCGCCGCGAGCTCGGATTCCGAGCCGGTCGTCACGCGCCGCAGCGGGTCGCGCGGCGCGAGCCGGTGCACGTAGGCGAGGAAAGCGAGCAGGTGGCGGCGCGCGTCGCCTTGGGGCTGGAGCGCACCCGCGCGCTGACCGAGCCGAGTGCCCTCGTCGGCGAGCAGCGCCGCCGCGCAGGCGTAATAGAGCCCCGTCGCCGCCTGGCGCGCGTGCGCCTCGTTGCGCGCGCTCGCGGTCTCGTGCGCGAATTCGGCGGCCTTGTCGAGCGAGGCGGCGATCCGACCGGCGAGCAGACGGGGAGCGCGCTCGATGCGCTCGTTGAGCGCGGGGAGCAAAGCCTCCAGGCAGCCTTCCTTGCGGATGGCGCGCAGCACGTCGAGCGCCACGATGTTGGAGGTGCCTTCCCAGATCGAGCCCAGGTGGGCGTCGCGCACCAGGCGCGGATCGGACCATTCCTCGGTATAGCCGATGCCGCCGCGCACTTCCATTGCGTCGCCCGCGACCTTGCGCGCGTCGCGGCAGGCGCGGAACTTGATGAGCGGCGTCATCAGGCGCACGCGGCGCCGCGCATCCTCGTCGCCCGCATCCGCCTTTTCCAGTTCCTTCGCAACAAAGAACAGAATGGAGCGGGCCGCTTCGGCGGGCAGCATGAGCTTGAGCAGCTGCCGGCGCATCAGCGGCAGCTCGATCAGCGGCGCGCCGAACGCAACGCGGTTGCGCGCGACGAACAGCGCCTCGGTGAGGGCGCGGCGCATCATTCCCGCGGCGCGCATGCCGTTGCTCAACCTCGACATGTTGATCATGTCGGCCATCTGCTTGAATCCCTGCTGCGGGTCGCCCACCAGATAGGCCTGCGCGCCCTCGAGCGCGATCTCGCCGCTCGGCATGTCGCGCGTGCCGAGCTTGTCCTTCAGCCGCAGGATGCGATAGCGGTTGGGCGTCCCGTCGGGCAGCATGCGCGGCAGCAGGAACAGCGACAGCCCCTTGGTGCCGGCCGGCGCGCCCTCGGGGCGCGCCAGCACGAGCGCGAGGTCCGCGTCCGCGTTCGAGCAGAACCACTTGTCGCCGTGGAGCGCCCAGTGCTCGCCCTGCCTCACGGCCCGGGTGGCGACCAGGCCGACGTCCGAGCCCGCCTGCTGCTCGGTCATGAACATCGCGCCCTGCGTGAGCGCGTCCATGTCCTGCGAGGTCAGCCCGGGCAGGTAGCGCGCGACGAGCGACGGGTCCGCGTACTTGCGGATCGTGCGCGTGAGCGCATCGGTCATCGACAGCGGGCAGCAGACGCCGAATTCGGCCTGCACGTACAGGTAGGTCAGGGCGTATTTGGCTGCCGGCGGCAGCGGCTCCGGCCAGCCCAGCACGCCGCCGCGGTGCGACATCGCCGCGAGGCCATAGGTGCCGAAGGCCGCTTCTTCGAGTTTTCGGTAGGCGGGGCTGTTCTCGACCTTCTGGCCCTTGAGCACCGGCGGGTTCTTGTCCGAGTCGAGCGCGAGCTCGTCGAGCTCCGCGCCCGCGAGCGCGCCCAGGCGAAGGAAGTGCGTTTCCAGATGCGCGAAGAGTTCGTCGCCCAGGTGCAGGGCGAGCAAGCCCCGATAGGAGGGATCCGCCTCGAAGAGGTTGAGCCCGCGCGAGTCCGGCACGCCCTCGGGCGAGCGCGCGGCCCTCATGCGCGCCGCTTCAGGAAGCGCTCGAAGGATTCGTCCGCGCCGAGCACCCAGGTGCCGAACTGGTCGAGCACGTCGTCGTTCAGTTCGCCGGACCCGAGCCGCAGCTTCGCCGGGCCGTGGTGGCGCACGTTCACGAGCTCGACGTTGAAGCCCGGCTCGTCGTAGTCGGCGCGGAATACGGCCTGGCAGGGGAAGGGGCCGGTGAGCACGAAGGTCGCGCGCTGGACCTGGCCCAGCTCGCTCTTCACGCCCGAGACCTCGTGCCGGATGCCGAGCCCCTTCAGGCGCTCCTGGATGCGCTGCGCTTCCGGCCCGGCGACGCTGAGCTTTTCGGGCGCCTGGAAGCGCACGCGGTACTTGAAGGTGACGTAGTCGGCGCGCGACTTGCCGGCGAGCTCGCGCGTGCGCATGTCGGTGAAGCCTTCGCCGAGCACCATGCCGGGCCGGTCGCCGAAGAACATCACGCCCTGGTTGCCGTCGGAGATCGGGTTAGCCTCGTTGAGCATGTTGGTGAACTCCGCGAGGTAGCGGAAGGCCGCGCGCAGCCGCTCGTCGATCTGCTCGATCGCCTCGTTCTTCTTCGACTGCTCGGCCGAGACCGCGGCGCTGCGGCCCGCCGCCTTCTGCTTGAGCAGCTCGAACGCAGCGCTGCGCCGCGTGCCGCCGGCCTGCGTGACGCCGGATTTCGCCTCGCGCTCGCGCTCGAAGGCCTCGCGGCGCTTCTCCTCGGCCTCGGCCCAGCGCCGGATCGCGTCCTCCTTGCGCTGGCGCTCCTCGGCCTCGGCGCGCAGCGTTTCCTCCTGCTGCTTCTCGAAGCCGCGCGCGAACACGTCCAGGTCCTCGATCAGCGTGGCGGTCGCGCGATCGGCGTGCGCGGGCGCGGCCTGGGGCCGCGGCACTGCGACGGATTTGGCGTAGTCGGCTTCCGGCGCCGATGCAGGCGCCGGCGCGCCGCCGGCGCCGAGCGACTGGACAAGCTTGCGCAGGTCGCTCGCCATATCGGCGGCGCGCTGGTAGCGCTTGTCGGGCGACTTGGCGAGCGCGCGGTCGAGGATCGCGTCGAAAGCGGGCGGCAGCTGCGCGTCGATCTGCGTCACCGCCGGGTGCGGCTCGCTCGCGATGCGATGCATCAGCGCGAACACGGTATTGTCGCCCGAGCGTTCGAAGGGCGTGCGCCGCGTGAGCATCTCGTACAGCACCACGCCGAGCGAGAAGATGTCCGAGCGCGGGTCGAGCGGCTGACCCGTGACCTGCTCGGGGGACATGTATTTCGGCGAGCCGAGCGCGGCGCCCGTCTGCGTCATCGACGACGAGGCGACGTGCGCGACGCCGAAGTCGGTGAGCTTCGCCCGCCAGTCCGCCGTCACCCTGATGTTCGCCGGCTTGATGTCGCGGTGGGTGATCCTGAAGCGCTGCGCGAGGTCCAGGCCGTCGGCTACCTGCGCGACCAGGTCGGCGATCGTCGCGAGCGGCAGGCGCGGCGTCTCGCGCAGGATCTGCTGCAGGGATTTGCCCTCGAGCAGCTCCATCGCGATGTAGGCGACGCCGTCCTGCTCGCCGACGTCGTAGATGGTGACGATGTTGGGGTGGTTGAGCCGCCCGGCCGAGCGCGCCTCGCGCAGGAAGCGCTCGCGCACCTCTTCCATGATTTCCGGCGGCAGGTTGGGCAGCAGGGTCTTTATCGCAACGTCCCGCTCGATGAGCGGATCGATCGCGCGGTGCACGGCGCCCATCGCGCCGCGGCCGAGCTCCGCAACGATTCGATAACGCCCGAACTGCGTCTGCGCCAAGCGGAATTCCCCCGCCGCTAGCTTAGCGCAGGCGGCCCATCCTCAGATAGGGTCCCAGGAGAACACGTCCTGCGAGCGGTCGAGTCCGTAGAAATGCGATTGCATCGCCGGGATCGCCTGCTCGGCGATCGCCTGCGGCGTCCAGCCTTCGGCGCGGTGCACCGAGCGCAGCGGGCGATGTTGCGACATGAGGAAAATTTCATTGGCACGCACCGCGAATATCTGGCCGGTGACCGCCTGCGAGGCGTCGCTGGCCAGGTAGACGGCCATCGGCGCGATCTTCGCCGTCTCCATGCGCTTGAGCTTCTCCAGCCGCGCCTTCTGGTCGGGCGTCTCCGCGGGAATCGTCCCAATCATGCGGCTCCAGGCGAAAGGAGCGATGCAGTTCGAGGTCACCTTGTACTTGGCCATGTCCAGGGCCATGGATTTCGACAGCGCCGCGATGCCCAGCTTGGCCGCCGCGTAGTTGGCCTGGCCGAAGTTGCCGATCAGGCCCGAGGTCGACGTCATATTGATGTAGCGGCCCGAGCCCTGGCTCTTGAAGTAGGGCGCCGCCGCGCGCGAGACGTAGAACGTGCCGTTCAGGTGCACGTCGATGACGGCCTTCCATTCCTCGACCGACATGTTGAAGAAGAAGCGGTCGCGCAGGATGCCCGCGTTGTTCACGACGACATCAAGCTTCTGAAAGCTGTCGATCGCGCATTTCACGATCCGGTTCGCGGATTCCCACTCGGAAACGCTGTCGGTATTCGCGACCGCCGTGCCGCCCTTGGCCCTGATCTCCTCGACAACCTTGTGCGCGGGCCCGGCGTCCT
>DATIYN010000199.1:0-9445 GCA_035517595.1 Burkholderiales bacterium | reverse complement strand
TGATGGAAGGCAAGGCCTCGGACCCGCGCGCCTGGCCCGCGCCCTTTCGCCTGGAGCCCGGCACGCGCGCCGCGATGCTCGACATCGGCGCCGACCACCACGTGCGCGCGCACCAATCCGCCGACATCTCGGAGCTCCGTCCATGACACGAACGCTCGCTCTCCTCCTTGCCGGCGCCGCCTGGACCGCCGCCGCCGCGGCGGCTCCCGCCAAGCTCGTCGAGCCGCCGTCGCTCGAGGCCGAGGTGAAGGCGGGCACGCTGCCGCCGATCGCGAAGCGCCTGCCGGAGAACCCGCTGGTGGTGAAGCTGCCGGCGGGCGCGCAGCCCGGCCAGTACGGCGGCACGCTGAACATGCTCATCGGCCGCGGCCGCGACGTGCGCATGCTGGTCGTGTACGGCTATGCGCGCCTGGTCGGCTACGACCGGGATTTCAAGATCCAGCCCGACCTCCTCGAGAGCATCGACGTCAAGGACGAGCGCGTGTTCACGATGAAGCTGCGCAAGGGCCAGCGCTGGTCCGACGGCCAGCCGTTCACCGCGGAGGACTTCCGCTACTACTGGGAGGACGTCGCCAACAACAAGGAGCTCAGCCCCACGGGCCCGCCCTCGGAATTGCTGGTGAACGGCGAGGCGCCGAAGGTGGAGTACCCGGACAAGTACACGGTGCGCTACAGCTGGTCCAAGCCGAACCCGGATTTCCTGCCGCGCATGGCGGGCGCGTCGCCCTTGTTCATTTTCCGGCCGGCGCACTATCTCAAGCAGTTCCACAAGAAGTACAACAAGAAGGTGGAGGCCGAGGCCTCCGGCAGCAAGCGCGGCTGGGCGGCGATCCACAACCGCGAGGACAACCTCTACCAGTTCGACAATCCGAAGCTGCCGACGCTGCAGCCCTGGATCAACACCTCCAAGCCGCCCGCCGACCGGTTCGTGGCGGTGCGCAACCCGTACTTCCACCGCGTCGACGCCGCGGGCCGGCAGCTGCCCTACATCGACCGCGTGGTGCTGTCGGTGGCCGAGGCGAAGCTCATCCCCGCGAAGACCGGCGCGGGCGAGACCGACCTGCAGGCGCGCGACCTGCAGTTCAACAACTTCACCTTCCTGAAGAAGGGCGAGAAGTCCAACAACTACAGCACCTTCCTCTGGAAGACCGCGCGCGGCTCGCACGTCGCGCTGTTCCCGAACCTGAACGTGAACGACCCGGTCTGGCGGAAGCTGGTGCGCGACGCGCGCTTCCGGCACGCGCTGTCGCTGGCGATCGACCGGCAGCAGATCAACCAGGTGATGTACTTCGGCCTGGCCAACGAGAGCAACGACACCCTGGTCGAGCCGAGCCCGCTCTACAGGCGCGAATACCAGACGCGCTGGGCGAAGTACGACAAGAAGGCGGCCGAGAAGCTGCTCGACGCGCTCGGCCTGAAGCGCGGCGCCGAAGGCATTCGCCTGCTGCCCGACGGCCGGCCGATGGAGATCATCGTCGAGACCGCGGGCGAGTCCACCGAGCAGACCGACGTGCTCGAGATGATCCGCGAGACCTGGCGCGAAGTCGGGATCAAGCTCTTTGCCAAGCCCTCGCAGCGCGAGGTGCTGCGCAACCGCGTGTTCTCCGGCGAGGCGCTGATGTCGGTCTGGAGCGGGATCGAGGACGGCATCGCCTCGGCGGACGTGAGCCCCGAGGAATTCGCCCCCACCAGCCAGCAGCAGCTGCAATGGCCGAAGTTCGGCCAGTACTTCGAGACCTCGGGCAAGGCGGGCGAGGCCCCGGACATCCCGGAGGTCGCCGAGCTGCTCAAGCTCAACAACGCCTGGCGCCAGGCGCCCTCGCGCGAGGAGCGCACCAAGATCTGGAACCGCATGCTGGACATCTACGCCGAGCAGCAATACGTGATCGGCATCGTCAACGGCGTATCGCAGCCCGTGGTGGTGCGCAACACCCTGCGCAACGTGCCCGAGAAAGGCATCTACAACTGGGACCCGGGCGCCTTCTTCGGCATCTACCGGCCCGAGACTTTCTGGTTCGCGAAGTAGGCGGAGCGCGCGCCGCGGCGACGGGACGCCCATGCTGACCTACACGATCCGGAGGTTGCTGATCATGATCCCGACGCTGCTCGTGATCAGCTTCGTGACGTTCAGCATCATCAAGCTGCCCCCGGGCGACTACCTCTCCAACCAGATCGCCGAGCTGCGCAGCCAGGGCGACAAGGCCGCGCTCGAGCGCGTCGAGTTCCTGCGCAAGCAGTACGGGCTGGACAAGCCGTTCATCCAGCAATACGCGGTCTGGGTCGGCCTCTGGCCCACCGAGCGCGGCTTCGCCGGACTGCTGCAGGGCGACTGGGGCTGGTCGTTCGAGCACGACCTGCCGGTCGGCGAGGTGGTCGGCGACCGGATGCTGCTGTCCTTCATCATGAACTTCACGGTGATCCTGTTCACCTGGGCGGTGGCGTTCCCGATCGGCGCCTACGCGGCGACGCACCAGTACAGCTGGGGCGACCACGGCCTCACGCTGCTCGGCTACCTGGGGCTCGCGACGCCGAACTTCCTGTTCGCGCTCACGCTGATGTACGTCGCCAACGTCGAGTTCGGCCTCGCGATCGGCGGCATCATGGACCCGGAGTTCCTGGACAAGCCCTGGAGCCTCGCCAAGTTCGCCTCGGTGCTGTCGCACCTGTGGATCCCGGTGATCGTAATCGGCACTTCGGGCACCGCGGCGATGATCCGCCGGCTGCGCGCCAATCTCCTCGACGAGCTGCAGAAGCAGTACGTGGTGACGGCGCGCGCCAAGGGCATGCCGCCGTTCCGGCTGCTCGTGAAGTACCCGCTGCGCATGGCGCTCAATCCCTTCGTCGCCGACATCGGCCACCTGCTGCCCTCCGTGATCTCGGGCTCGGCGATCGTCGCGGTGGTGCTCTCGCTGCAGACCTCGGGACCGATGCTGCTCGATGCGCTGCGCAGCCAGGACCAGTACCTCGCGGGCTCGTTCCTCATGTTCCTCGCGCTGCTCACGGTGATCGGCATGTTCGTCTCGGACCTGCTGCTGGCGGCGCTCGACCCGCGCATCCGCCTCACGGGGGGCGCGGCGAAGTGAGCGAGAGGCTCGCGCACTACGTCTCGCCCGAGCCCTTCGAGCCGCTTGCGGCCGAGAAGCTCACGCCCGAGCAGGAGCGCTTCTACCGCGCTTCGCAATGGCGCATCATGTGGTGGAAGTTCCGCCGCCACCGCATCGCCGTATTCTGCGCAGCGATCCTGGTCGCGGTGTACGCCTCGATCCTGGTGAGCGAGGTCCTCGCGCCCTACAACCTGCATTCGCGCGACTCGCGTTTCATTTACGCGCCGCCGCAGGAGCTGCATCTGTTCCACGAGGGCCGCTTCGTCGGGCCCTTCGTCTACGGCTACAGCATGGAGCTCAACCTGCAGAGCATGCGCCGCGTGTTCCGCGCCGATGCCGCGCAGGTCCAGCCGCTGCGCTTCTTCTGCCGCGGCGACGAATACCGGTTCTGGGGCCTGTTCGAGGCGGACTTCCACCTCGTCTGCCCGGCCGAGCACGGCACCTTCTTCCCGTTCGGCACCGACCGGCTCGGCCGCGACGTGCTGTCGCGCATCATCTACGGCACGCGCATCTCGCTCACCGTCGGCCTGTTCGGCATCGCGGTGAGCTTCCTGATCGGCATCTCGCTGGGCGGGATCTCGGGCTACTACGGCGGCTGGGTCGACACGCTGATCCAGCGCTTCATCGAGATGGTGCGCTCGTTCCCCGAGCTGCCGCTGTGGATGGCGCTGTCGGCGGCGCTGCCGGTGAACTGGAGCCCGGTGCTCGTCTACTTCGGCATCACGATCATCCTCGGGCTGCTGGACTGGCCCGGGCTCGCGCGCGCCGTGCGCTCGAAGCTGCTCGCGCTGCGCGAGGAGGATTTCGCGCAAGCCGCGGTGCTGATGGGCGCCTCGCCCGCGCGCGTGATCGGAAGGCACCTGCTGCCCAGCTTCACCAGCCACCTGATCGCCTCGCTCACGCTCTCGGTGCCGAGCATGATCCTCGGCGAGACCGCGCTCTCGTTCCTCGGCCTGGGGCTGCGGCCGCCGGTCACGAGCTGGGGGGTTCTGCTGAACGAGGCGCAGAACATCAACGTGGTCGCGCTCTATCCCTGGCTGATGCTGCCGGTCGTGCCCGTGTTCGTGGTGGTGCTCGCCTTCAACTTCTTCGGCGACGGCCTGCGCGACGCGGCCGATCCCTACAAGTAGGCAACCCGGTCGCGACTAGAGCCTGAGTTCCAGGCCCTCGCGCGCCACGATCGCCCCCGGCAGCGCGGCGGCGACTTCGCGCCCGATGGCGTCCATCTTCTCGTCGTCGTGGTCCGGGTCGTGGTGGAACACGACCAGCTTCTTCACGCCCGCGGGCTTGCACAGCCGCACCGCTTCCTGCCAGGTCGAATGGCCCCAGCCGACGTAGGAGCGCGCGTACTCCTCGTCGGTGTACATGCAGTCGTAGATGGCGACGTCGGCGGCCTCGATGAGGCCGAGCACGTTGCGGTCGGGACTGCCCGGGACGTGCTCGGTGTCGGTGACGTAGGCGAGCGACCGGCCGGCGTACTCGATGCGGTAGCCGGTCGCGCCGTCGGGATGGTTGAGCGGCGCCGTGCGCACCACGATCCCTGACGCGGGCGTCAGCGCCTCGCCGGCCCTGAATTCGCGGTACTCGATCTTCGCCTTGAACACCTCCGGCGGCACCGGGAACAGCGGCGCCATCATGAACTCGCGCAGCACGCGGTGCAGCGTGAGCCCGCCGCCCAGGTGGCCGGCCCAGAGGCGGAACCGGTTCTGCGGCTGGAAGAACGGCTTGAAGAAGGGCAGCGCGCAGACATGGTCAAAATGTGTGTGCGTGAGCAGCAGGTCGGTGTCGAGGGGCGCCTCGGCGAGCAGCTTCGCGCCCAGGGTGCGCAGGCCCGTGCCGGCATCGAGCAGCAGCAGGCGCGCGCCGCAGCGCACTTCGATCGAGGAGGTGTTGCCGCCGTAGCGGGCGGTGGCGGGACCGGGGGTCGCGATGCTGCCGCGCACGCCCCAGAATCGGACCAGGAAGTCTCCCCCTGCGGTTTCCCCCGAATTCACGGCCCTCACTCTGGCACGAACCGGCGTGGCTTGCACTATGATCCGTCCCCATGGAAAGGTCGCTGTTCGGCTTCATCCTGCGCTATTCGAAGCGCGAGCAGGCAATGATCCTGCCGCTGGTGGTCGCCTCGATGCTGATCTACTTCTCGATGCTCGACCTGCCGAAGGCGATCATCAACGAGGCGATCCAGGGCAAGCGCTTTCCGGAGGCGACCTCGACGGTCGCGTTCCTGAAGGTCCATCTCACGCTGCCCGCGGCGCTCGGGGGCGGCTCGCTGCACCTGTTCGACGGCGTCGCGCTGCACCAGCTGCCGTACCTGTTCGCGCTGACGTTCTCGTTCCTCGCGCTGATCGTCGTGAACGGCGCGCTCAAGTTCCAGATCAACACGATGAAGGGCTGGCTCGGCGAGCGCATGCTGCGGCGCCTGCGCTACGCGCTGTTCGACCAGATCCTGCGCTTCCCGCTCGCGCGCTTCCGCCGCCTGAAGTCCGCGGAGCTGGCGACCATGATCAAGGACGAGGTCGAGCCGCTCGGCGGCTTCGTCGGCGAATCCGTGATCGCGCCGACCTTCTTCGCGCTCGAGGCGACGACGGCGCTGTTCTTCATCATGTTTCAGCACGCCTACCTGGGCATCATCGCGGTCGCCGTCGTCGGCTCGCAGGCGTTCGTGATTCCGCGCCTGCGGCGCCGGCTGCTGGTGCTGTCGCGCGAGCGGCAGATCACGGCGCGCCAGCTCGCCGGGCGCATCGCCGAGGTCGCCGACGGCATCGTCGAGGTGCACGCGCACGACACCTCGAACTACGAGCGCGCCGAGATCTCCTCGCGGCTCGGGCGCATGTTCAGCATCCGCTTCGAGCTCTACCAGCGCAAGTTCCTCGTCAAGTTTCTGAACAATTTCCTGTCGCAGGTCGGTCCGTTCCTGTTCTACCTGATCGGCGGCTACCTGGTGGTCAAGGGCAGCGTCGATATCGGTACGCTGGTCGCGGTGATCGCGGCCTACAAGGACTTGCCGAGTCCGATCAAGGAGCTCATCGACTGGGACCAGCAGCGGCTCGACGTGCAGATCAAGTACACGCAGGTGGTCGAGCAGTTCACGGTCGAGGACATGGCGCCGCGGGAGATGCAGGCGCCGGCGGCAGAGCCGCCGCTGCCGCCGCAGACCGGGCGACTGCGCGTCTCGGGCCTGACGCTCGCCGGCGAGTCCGGCACCAAGCTCATCGACGGCGTGAGCTTCGAGGTGAGCCTCGACCAGCACGTGGCGATCCTGGGCTCGCACGCCGCGGGCACCGGCGAGCTCACGCAGATGCTCGCGCGCCTCGTGCCGCCCAGCAGCGGCCGCGTCGAGATCGGCGACATCGACATCACGAGGGCGCCCGAATCCGTGACCGGGCGCGCGACCGCGTACGTCGGGCCGTCGACCTACCTGTTCCCGCTGAGCGTGCGAGAGAACTTGCTCTACGGCCTGCGCCACTACCCGCTGCGGCCGGCGACCTATGAGGGCGATGCGGCCGAGGCGCAGGCGTTCTACCTGCGCGAGGCGACGCGCACCGACAGCACGCTGCTCGACCACAACGCGGACTGGACCGACTACCGGGCGGCGGGCGCGACCGGTCCCGAGGACATCGAGGCGCGCATCGTGGAGACGCTGAAGGTCGTCGAGCTGGACGAGACGATCTTCGAGTTCGGCCTGCGCAGCGCGGTGGATCCGAGCACGGACCACGGGCTCGCGGAAAGCGTGCTGCGCGCGCGCGCGGCGATGCGCTCGCGCCTCGCGGCGCCCGGCATGCAGGGGCTGGTGGAGCAGTTCGACGCGGCGCGCTACAACCGCAATGCCACGCTCGCGGAGAACCTGCTGTTCGGCACGCCGATCGGCAAGAAGGTGTTCGACATCGACAACCTCGCCAACAACGGCTACGTGAACCGCGTTTTGCGCGACACCGGGCTCGCCGACGACCTGCTCAAGATGGGCCACAAGCTCGCCGAGACCATGGTCGAGCTCTTCAGCGGCCTGCCGCCCGGCCACGAGTTCTTCGAGCGCTTCAGCTTCATCCGCCAGGAGGACCTGCCGGAGGTGAAGGCGCTGCTCGGCCGCGTCGCCGACGCGGGCCTGGACAAGATCGCGCAGTCGGACCGCGACCTGCTGCTCGCGCTGCCGTTCAAGATGATCACCGCGCGGCACCGCCTGGGCCTCATGGACGAAGCCTTCGAGGCGCGCATCCTGGAGGCGCGGCGCTACTTCGCCAAGAACCTGCCCGCGGAGATGCGCAAGGGCGTGGAGTTCTTCGACGCCGAGCGATACAACGGCGCGGCGAGCCTGCAGGACAACATTCTCTTCGGCAAGGTCGTCACGGCCCAGGCGCAAGCCGCCGCGCGCATCGGCCCGATGCTCCACGAGGTGCTCGAGGAGCTGCACCTGCGCCCGCTGGTCGTGTCGATCGGCCTGGGCTACCAGTGCGGCGTGGGCGGCGCGCGCCTCGCCTCCGCCGACCGGCAGAAGGTGGCGATCGCGCGCGCGCTGCTCAAGCGGCCGACGGTGCTGATCCTCGACCAGGCCGCCTCGGGCCTCGACGCGGGCTCGCAGAACCGGATCGTCGCCAACGTGCTGGAGAGCCGCAGGGGCCGAAGCGTGGTGTGGGTCCTGCAGCGCAACGACCTCGCGGAGCGCTTCGGCCACACGCTCGTCATGGAGCGCGGCCGGCTCGCCGAGCAGGGGCGCTTCGCCGACCTGAAAGGGCGCGGCGGCGCGCTCGACAAGCTTCTGAGCGCCGGCTAGGGATGCCGGCAAGGAAAGAGGACCATGAGCCTTGAACAGGAATTCGAACTGATCCGGCGGGTGCCGATCTTCAGCACCACCGACCCCTCGATGCAGAAGCTGCTCGCGTTCAGCAGCGACCGGCTCTCCTACGAGGAGGGCCAGATCATGTTCAGCGCGGGCGACCCGCCCGACAGCGCCTACATCGTGATGGAAGGAGAGGTGGACATCATCGTGCCGACGCCCAGGGGTCCGCTGCTCGTCAACACGCTGACGCGCAACGACGTGATCGGCGAGATCGGCATCTTCGGCGACGTGCCGCGCACCGCCACCGCGGCCGCGCGCACGCGCGTCGAGGCGCTGCGCATCTCGCGCGACGTGTTCGTCAACGTGATCCGCGGCAACCCGGACGCGGCGATCGCGCTCGTGCGCATCCTCGCCGACCGACTGGCGAAGACCACCGCGCAGCTGCGGCGCATGGCCGCCGAGGGCGGCAAGTAGCCCGGAGCGAGGCGCGCGCGCGGGCGTCTCAGGGAAGCGCGAACACCTCCTCGGGCTGCGCGAGGCCGCGCAGCGCGAACTTGCCGAGGCTCGGGCAGCGCGCCTGCAGCTGGGCTGCCACGGCGCTCGAGAGCACCACGTCCTCGCCCGTGTCCTTGCAGAGCGCCTCGATGCGCGCCGCCATGTTGGCGGCCGCGCCGATGACCGAGAACTCGAGCCGCTCGGGCGTGCCGATGTTGCCGTAGTGCACGTGCCCCAGGTGCAGGCCCACGCCGCAGGCGAAGGCCGGCTGGCCGGCCGCGCGGCGCGCGGCGTTGGCGGCCTGGGCGCGCGCCCGGGCGGCGCGCGCGGCCGCGACGGCGCGCTCGCAGGCGGCGCGCGCGGGCTCGCCGGAGGTCGGGAACACCGCGAGCGAGGCGTCGCCGATGAAGCGCAGCACCTCGCCGCCGTGCTCGAGCACGGCGCCCGCGGTGGCCACGAAGTATTCGTTCAGCAGCTCCAGGAAGCGCTGCTCGCCGAGCGAGGCCGAGAGGGGCGTCGACTCGCGCAGGTCGGAGAACCAGATCACCGCGTCGATGCTCTGGCCGTCGCCGCGCTTGATCTGGCCGTCGAGCACGCGCGAGCCGGAGATGCGCCCCAGGTAGGTCTCGAGCAGCGTGCGCGCGAGCTCGCGGCCGGAGTGGATCTCCATCACGAGCGCGAACGGGTGCAGCAGCCGCTCGATCTCGGCGATGTCGTGGTCGGTGAACCCGCCGGGACGGCGCGTCGCTAGGCTCACTGAGTTGCGCGTGCCGTCGCTGAACACGACCTCGGCGATCACGTAGTCCGTGAGCCCGGCCGCCTTCAGCTCGCGCAGAAACGGGAAGTCGAGCCGCTCGGCGGGCCCTTCGAGGCGGCGCCGGATCGCGCGCTCGCCGGCGCTGATGCGCGCGGCCGGACTGTCGCGGTATTCGCCGGTCAGCAGGAAGTCGTGGTTGCCCGGGCGGACCGTCACCTTCTCGCCGTCCCAGTAGAGCGCGACGCCGAAGTACTGCGGGTGCAGCGCGTAGAAGAAGAACGCGACGCGCTCGATCGGCAGGCCGGCGCCGCGCAC
>DATIYN010000198.1:0-3425 GCA_035517595.1 Burkholderiales bacterium | reverse complement strand
GACGCGGTAACCCGGTCCCCAGTCGATCCTCAGTTCCAGGACGCCTTCACCCACCGACCTCGCATCGCCGGGATTGCCGACCGCAACGCGGGCGAGCCGCGCTTCGATTCTCGAGCGGGCCTGCCTGTCACGCAGACCTTGAAGCCATTCGACGAAAGGTCGCTCGCCACTCGACGTCTGGTAATAGTGAAGGTCGAAACGCATTGTAACTTATAGTTCACATCCTGGCAACACATACTTTGCCTCGTTTAATTGCGGTTGGATTGCCCGCCGTCGATGGTGAGGATGGTGCCGCTCGTGTAGGCGGAGCGGTCGGAGGCGAGGAAGGCGACCGCGCAGGCGATTTCCTGCGGCGTCGCGGGGCGGCCGAAGGACATGTCCTTGAAGAGCTCGCGGTAGCGCTCGGCGTCGCCGAGCCTGGTCTGTGCCATCTGCTTGTGCAGGCTCACGAGGCGGCCGGTCTCTACGGGGCCGGGGTTGATGCCGACTACGCGGATGCCGTCGGCGTGCGAGGCGCCGCCGAGCGCCTTCGTGAAGGCCATCAGGCTCGCGTTGGCGGCGCTGCCGGCGATGTAGGCCGCGTTCATCTTCTCGCCCGCGGCGCCGATGACGTTGACGATCACGCCGCGCTTCTTCGCCTTCATGCGCGCATACACCGCACGCGAGAGGTTGATGTAGCCGAAGAGCTTCAGGTCCCAGGCCGCGCGCCAGGTTGCCTCGTCCACCTTGAGCAGGTCCCCGCCGGGAATCGCGCCGGCATTGTTGACGAGGATGTCCAGGTCTCCCGCCCAATCGGCGAGCTCCTTTGCCGCGCCCTGTTTCGCAATGTCGATCGCCTTCGTATTCGGCCCCGGCGCAATGCTGCGCGAGGCGCCGAGCACCGTGCAGCCTTCCTGCTCGAGCATCTCCATGCACGCGCGGCCGATGCCCTTGGACGCGCCCGTGACGAGCGCGCGTTTGCCTTTAAGATGGAGGTCCATGGAGGGGAAGTCTAACAAGGCCGGGCTGCGCATTCGCTCGATTGCGGCGCGCGCGCTGGCAATACCCATGCGCCGCCCGCTCAAGACCAGCACCGGCGCGGTGACGATCGCGCCGCTGCTGCTGGTCGACATGAGGACCGATGGAGGAATCGTCGGCCGGAGCTATCTGTTCTCCATCGGCAAGCAACATTTGAAGCCGCTCGCCGCCTTGGTCGAGGCGATGGGGGAGATGGTGCAGGGCGACGCGGTGGCTCCGTTCGAGCTGGAGCGCAAGCTGCGCGCGAAGTACACGCTGCTCGGGGTGCACAACGTGGTGCTGTTCGCGATGGCGGCCCTCGACATGTGCGCCTGGGATGCGCTCGGACAGGCGCTCGGCCAGCCGGTGGTGCGCCTGCTCGGCGGAGTCCCGCGGCCGGTTCCGGCCTACAACTCCAACGGCCTGGGGATCCAGGAAACCAGGAGTTTGGTGAAAGAGGCGGAACAACTGGTCGGCGAGGGTTTCTCGGCGGTGAAGCTGCGGCTCGGCCGGCCTTCCGCAGCCGACGACCTCGCGGCGCTGCGCGCCGTGAAAAAGGCAATCGGGCCGAAGATCACGCTGATGGTGGATTTCAACCAGGCGCTCCCGGTCGCCGAGGCGCTGCGCCGCGGGCGCATGATCGACGAGGAGGGCGGCGTGCTGTGGATCGAGGAGCCGGTGCGCGCCGACGATTTCGCGGGCTGCGCGAAGGTGGCGCGCGAGGTCGCGACCCCGATCCAGGTCGGGGAGAACTTCATGGGACCCGAGCAGATGGCGCAGGCGCTTGCGGCCGGCTGCTGCGACTACGTGATGCCGGACGCGCAGCGTATCGGCGGGGTCACCGGCTGGATGCGCGCCGCCGCGCTCGCGCAGGGCGCCGGCCTGGAGATGTCGAGCCACCTGTTTCCCGAGGCGAGCGCGCAGCTGCTCGCGGTGACGCCGACGCGCCACTGGCTGGAATTCGTCGACTGGGCCGCGCCCGTCCTGCAGGAAGCGGTCGAGATCCGCGACGGCCACGCGATCGGCCCCTCCGGCCCGGGCCTGGGCATGCGCTGGAACGAGAAGGCCGTGAAGCGATACCGGCTGTGAGCTTCTTCGACCGGCATTTCGCCCACTGGCCGCCCGGCGTGCCGCGGACGCTCGCGCTGCCGCGCACGAGCCTCTGGTACAACCTCGAAGTGAGCGCGCGCCGCTATCCGGACAAGGCGGCGATCGCTTACTACGGCAGCGAGCTCGGCTACGCGGCGCTCGAGCGCGAGGCGCGCTCGCTCGCGGGCTTCCTGCAGCAGCGCTGCGGCGTCGCGCGCGGCGACCGCGTGCTGCTGTACGCGCAGAACAGCCCGCAGTTCATCGTCGGTTACTACGCGATCCTGCGCGCCGACGCGGTCGTGGTGCCCGTGAACCCGATGAACAAGAGCGAGGAGCTCTCGCACTACATCGGCGACTCGGACGCGCGCGTGGCAATCGCCGGCCAGGAGCTCTGGCGCGAGCTCGAGCCGCATTCGGACGCGCGACGCCTCCAGCATTGCGTTCTCGCCTGCTACGGCGACTACCTGAAGCAGGCGACGGATCTGAAGGTCCCGGAGGTCGCGAAGGCGCCCGCGATGGATCCGGGCAGGCCGGGCGTGGCGCTGTGGAAAGCGGCTCTCGAGGCGAACCTGCAGCCCACGCGGCACGAGTCCGGGCCCGACGACCTGGCCGTGCTGCCCTACACCTCGGGCACGACCGCGCGGCCCAAGGGCTGCATGCTGACCCACTCGAACCTGATGTCGACGGTCGTGGGGGGTGCCAATTGGGCGCCGACCTCGAGCGAGGCCGTGGGCCTCGGCGTGCTGCCGATGTTCCACCTCACGGGCATGCAGGCGAACATGAACATCCCAGTGTACCTGGGCGCCACCACCGTGCTGATGACGCGCTGGGACCGCGACACGGCGGCCGAGCTCATCCAGCGGCACCGCGTGACCGGCGTCATCGGCATCACGACGATGATCGTGGATTTCCTCGCCAATCCGGATTTCGGCAAGTACGACCTGTCGTCGCTCGTGCGCATCGGCGGCGGCGGCGCCGCGATGCCGGAGGCGGTCGCGGGCAAGATCGAGAAGACGCTCGGCATGCCCTTCGTCGAGGGCTACGGGCTGACCGAGACCTCGGCGCCGTCGCATTCCAACCCGGTGCACCGGCCGAAGCGGCAGTGCGCCGGAATTCCCTACTTCGACACCGACTCGCGCGTCATCGACCCGGTGAGCTTCAAGCAGCTCGGCCCGCGCGAGGTCGGCGAGATCGTCACGCACGGCCCGCAGGTGTTCCGCGGCTACTGGAAGCAGCCCAGGGCGACCGAGGAGGCGTTCCTTGAGATCGACGGCAAGCGCTTCTTCCGCACGGGCGACCTCGGCTACTACGACGAGGAGGGCTACTTCTTCATCACCGAC
>DATIYN010000197.1:0-7172 GCA_035517595.1 Burkholderiales bacterium | reverse complement strand
GCTGCACGGTCTGGTGCGCGACGTCGAGGCCTACACGCTGCGCTCGGGCCAGGAGCGCATCATCGGCTACCTGCTCGCCGACGTGCCCGAGGAACGCGCCTCCGGCGCGGCGGCCGTGCACCTGAGCGCGGGCAAGAGCGTGGTCGCCTCGCGCCTCAACATGACCCCGGAGCACTTCTCGCGCATCCTGCACGATCTCGCAGACGCCGGCCTCATCGAGATCCACGCGCGCGAAGTGCGCATTCCCGACCTCGCGCGCCTGCGGGAGCACCTGCCCTAGCGTCAGCCGGGCATGCCGTCCAGCCGCGGCTGCGCGAGGATCGGCAGGAACGCGATCACGAACAGCGCGAACGCCGCCGACCAGAGCGCGGCGGAAACCGCGACGGCCGCCAGGTACGCCTGCGGGGCCGCGAGCGGCACGAGAACGCGCACGACCGCGGACACCTGCACGAGCCAATAGGCGGCCACCTCGGCGCGTCCGGCGACGAGCGGCCGCGCCGTGTGGCCGCGCGCGGTGCGCGTCATCATGCCCAGCGTCAGGCCGCCGATCGCGCCCACCGTGAGCGCGTGCGTCGCGAGCACCGCCGGTGCGAGATCGAACTCCGCCATGCCCCGCAGCGCGAGGTGCACGACGATCCAGGCGTAGGAAGCGTGCAGGATCCAGAGGATCGGCCGGCCCTTGGTGCTGAGCGGCGCCCAGAGCGCGAGCCGCGCGGCGTGGACCACCGCCGCCATCGAGGCGACGATGGCCGCCGCCAGGGGGAATTCGAGCAGATCGAATGCAAGCAAGAGCAGGACCGAAGCCAGGGCCGCCTTTTCCACCAGCGGATGGCGGCGCGCCCCGGCGCCGGCGATCGCGTTGTTGGTGAAGCCGGGAATGACGCGTCCACCCATCACCGCCATTGCGATCAACACCAGGTCCAGCCCGGCGGCGAGCGCCAGGCGCGGCATCGCGATGAACACCGTGCTCGCGGCGCCCAGCGCGAGCACGATCGCGACGAAATACCAGTTGCGGTTGCGGCTGGCGAGGATCGGCGCGCCGATTCCCCAGGCGACTCCCGCGCCGAAGAGGAAATCCGCTGCGCTCGCCAGCTCCAGCGAGAACGGCGCCACCAGCCGCGCCGCGACCCAGAGCGCGGCGATCGCCGCGAGCAGCGCGCCCGAAGGCGTGGGCCGGCCCGTCCAGTTGCGCACCGCGGGGAGCAGGAAGCCTGCGATCACCGCGAATGCGTAGCCGAACAGCATTTCGTGCGCGTGCCAGAACGGCGGCGCGGGCGGCAGCCACCCGGCATACTGCAGCGCCCAGACAGGGACGCTCAACGCGGCGTAGAGTCCGGCGGCGAGATACAGCGGGCGGAACCCGAGCGCGAGCAGCGCCACGCCGCCGGCTTGCGGGCGCGCCGCGCGAGGATCGCTGGGCTGGACGAGTCCGATTTGGCTCAAATCATACGCTCTCGATATAGAGTTCGTAGCCGCCCTCCTCGCGCGTGCGGCCCGACCAGCGGAATCCGCGCTCGCGCAGCAATCCGTACAGCGGCGTCGGCTCGTGCGGCAGGATCACGCGCAGACCGGCGTGCGGCGCGCGCTCGAGCGAGTCGAGGATGCGCCAGATCGGCTCGGGCGGATGCAGTCCGCGCAGGTCGACCGGCGCGTCCGGACCGGGCGCAGGGAGCGCGACCGCCTCCCCGGCATGGCGCTCGCGCAGCGTGCCGGCGAGCGCCTGCAGCTCCGCGACGCATCCCTCCGGATCGAGCTGCGGCGCGGCGGCGCCGAGGATCTCGAGGTGTCGGCGCACCAGATCGTCGTGCGCGCAGGCTGGATTGCCGAGCAGCGCCTCGCGCGCCGAGTTCAACGCGGCGGCGTAGCCTGGCCAGTCGCCGCGGCGGGCGCACTCGGCAGCCGCCTGGATCCTCCGTTCGATCGCGAGCATGGCCCTCAAGCTCGCAGGCGCCGCCGTCTCCGCCCTTGATATGGCTCAAAAATATCAGCCAGCGCTGGCGGCAGGGGCATTGCCGGCCGGCTCGTGCGACGCGATCGCGCGGGCGGCCGCGGTCGCGATGAAGACGGCGATCGCCGCCGCGTTGCCGATCGCGCCGTAAAGCTGCCAGTCCGGCGCGGTCGCAAGCGCCGCGCCCACGCGCACCGCGAGCGAGGCGTGCAGCAGCGCGAGCGGCAGGTAGAACCAGCCCGTGTAAGGCAGCGCGCGCCGCAGCACCGCGGGCACGATGATCGGCGCGTGCCCGAACACCATGGAGAACACGAAGCCGAGGAAAAACGCGTGCAGCGCGGCGTCGTAAGGGTAGCCCGCCGCGAGCATCACGCCGGCGAGCAGCAGCCAGCCGTAGCCGGCGAGCAGGCAGGCCGCGATGTAGCGCGTGAGGCCCGTCGAGAAGATCGTGCGGCGCGCGATGTCGAAGACGAGCAGCCATGCGGCGAGCACGAAGAGCCCGAATCCCGTCAACCGCATCGAGAGCGCCGCGCCGCCGAGCAACAGGGCCATGATGGCCACGAACAGCGTGCTCGCCCAGCGGGGCTTGGGCAGGTAGCGCGAGAGCTCGAGCCGCTCGGCGCCGATGGTGAGCGCGAAAAAAGCAATCCACCAGCGCATCGAGGCGTCGATGGCGAAGCCGCCCGCGACGGCGGCATCGCCGGCGAGCAGAGCGCCTGCGCCGGCCGCGAGCATCCACGATTCGAGCGAGCTCTGGCGGCGGATCACCGCGCCGCTCGCGGCCACGAACAACAGCGCGCCCGCGCTCATCAGCCAGGCGCCCGCTTCAGGCGCTCCGGCAAGGAGCACCGCTCCGCCGATGCCGCACAGCAGCGGCGCGCCGTAGCTCCAGGCGCTGCCGAGCGCGACCGCGCGCTCCAGCGAGACGACCACGCCGAAGAAGCCGCCGACCATCAGCGCGCCGTGCCAGGCGATCGCTTCGCCCGGAACCCGCGCGTCCAGGCCCAGGCGCACGAGGCCGGCGCAGACGCCCGCCACGAGGCTCGCGAGCCCGAGCGCGAGCAGCGCGATGCGCCGCCGCGTCACGGGCCCCAGCCGAAGCGCTCGCGCGCCGCTTCGCTCATGCGCTCCGGCGTCCAGGGCGGATCCCAGACGAGGCGCACCTCCACGTCCGCGGCCTCGGGTGCGATGGTGCGGATCGCCGCGACCGCCTCGTCGACGAGCTGCGGCGCCACGGGACAGGCGGGCGAAGTCATCGTGAGGTCGACCTCGATGCGCTTGTCCTTGACCTCCACGCGATAGACGAGGCCCAGGTCGACGATACTCATGCCGGCCTCAGGGTCTTGCACCGCGCGCAGCGCCTCCAGCGCATCTTCCTCGGTCATCGCACCCGGCATTGTCGGGCGCAACGCAACGGCAGCCTTGACACGGGTCAAGGAACAGCGAGCCTCAGCGGTTCCTTCAGTACGATGTCGCCGCGCTTGCCCGCGTCGTCGAGAACCTCGACGCTTTGCAGGCAGTCCCCGTCGCAATGCAGGCGGATCCGCACCGGCCGGTCGATCCGGCGCTCGCCGCCGTACACCCAGACTTCCAGCGCGTCCTTGGCGGCGTCGTACGAGATCCCCGCGAGGCGTATCCAATCCGAGGCGATGCTGCCGCCGAGTTCCAGTCCCGCGGCATCGACCTGGACGACGCTTGACCGCAGCAGCGCCTCCACGCCCTCGAAGAAGGCGCCCCACTCCGCCTTCGGCAGTTCGCGCAAGCTCATGCCAGCCACTGTCCGCGTTCCCTGCCCGCGCTGCTTGACGGGCGTCAAATGCGCTTCAGCGCAAGGCAACAGCCATTGCTGCAGGGAATGGAGGCGGGGGTCGGAATCGAACCGGCGTCCACGGCTTTGCAGGCCGCTGCATGACCACTCTGCCACCCCGCCGGGGGCTCTCGGGAAGCAAAAGGGAAGGCCTGTGGACCTTCCCTAGCGTGTTCTGGAGCGGGAGACGAGTCTCGAACTCGCGACCTTAACCTTGGCAAGGTTACGCTCTACCAACTGAGCTACTCCCGCGTGAAGCGGAGCGGGATTATACCCTAAGCCCCCATCAGCGGGAGCGCACGGCGCAGGTAGTAGAGCATCGAGATCACCGTGAGCAGCGCGGCGACGTAGATCAGCACGGTGCCGAGGCCGTGGCAGTCGACGATGCCGAACAGCGGATCCTCGTAAAGCAGCAGCGGGATCGCCACCATCTGCGCGGTCGTCTTCAGCTTGCCGATGAAGGCCACCGCCACGCTCTTCGCCTGGCCGAGCTGCGCCATCCATTCGCGCAGCGCCGAGATCGCGATCTCGCGGCCGATGATGATCAGCGACACCACCATGTCGATCCGGTTCAGGTACAGCAGGATCACCAGCGCGCCGACCACCACGAGCTTGTCGGCGACCGGATCGAAGAACGCGCCGAAGGCGGACATCTGGTCGAGCTTGCGCGCGAGCCATCCGTCCAGCCAGTCGGTCACCGCGGCGACGATGAAGATCGCGGTGGCGGCGAGGTTCTTGCCGTCGGGCGCGAGCCAGGCGTCGGGCAGGTAGAACACCGCGACGATGAGCGGGATCAGCACGATCCGCAGCATCGTGACGAGGTTCGGGGCGTTCAGCAGGACGCGGCGCCGGTCAGGCATGCAGGTGGCGGTAGATCTTCTCGGCGAGCGTGCGGCTCACGCCCTCGACCTGCGCGAGCTCGTCGACGGCCGCGGCCTGCACGCCCTGCAGGCCGCCGAAGTGCGCGAGCAGCTTCTGGCGGCGCCGCGCGCCGACGCCGGGAATCGCCGTGAGGCTGGAAGTGGTGCGAGCCTTGCTCCGGCGCGCGCGATGCCCGACGACGGCAAAGCGATGGGCTTCGTCGCGGATGCTCTGGATGAGGTGCAGCCCCGCATTCTGCGCCGGCAGCGCGAGCGACTGGCCTTCGGCCTCGAGCACGAGCTCTTCCAGCCCGGGCCGGCGCTCGGGTCCCTTCGCCACGCCGACCACCGTCACGTCGTTCAGCCCGAGCTCGGCGAGCGCCGCGCGCGCCGCGTTGAGCTGCCCCCGCCCGCCGTCGATCAGGATCAGGTCCGGCACCTTGCCGTCCTCCGCCGACACGCGGCCGTAGCGGCGCGCGAGCGCCTGGCGCATCGCGGCGTAGTCGTCGCCGGGCGTGAGCTCGCGCAGGTTGAAGCGCCGGTACTCGGACTTCTGCATGGACGCGCGATCATAGACGACGCAGGACGCGACCGCCGCCTCTCCCATCGTATGGCTGATGTCGAAGCACTCGATGCGCTGCGCGCTCTCCGGGAGCCCCAGCGCCTCGCGCAGCGCGACGAGCCGGTTCTCCTGCGTCGAGCGCTCTTGCGCGCGCTGCGCGAGCGCGAGCCGCGCGTTCTTCTCCGCCATCTCGAACCAGACGCGCCGCTCGCCGCGGGCCGGCGCCTCCGCGATCACCAGCGGCGGCCGCGGCTGCTCCACGTAGTGCTGCGCGAGAAAGGCCTCCACGATTTCCGGCATCGTGGCGTCCGCGGCGTTCTGCGGGAAGAAGCTGCGGTCACCCACGTGCCGGCCCGCGCGGATCATCGTCAGGTTCACGCAGGCGGCGCCCGCCTCGAGCGCGCAGGCGACCACGTCCGCATCCACGCCGCGGTTCGATTCCACGTACTGGCGCGCCTGCACGCGCGCGAGCGCCCGGATCTGGTCGCGGAACTGCGCCGCCTCCTCGTAGCGCCGCCCGGCGGAGGCCGCCTCCATGCGCTCGCTGAGCAGCCGCGTGACGTCGTCCTCGCGCCCCTCCAGGAACAGCTCCGCGCTGTGCACGTCTTCCGAGTAGCGCTGCGCGCCGATCTCCCCCGTGCAGGGCGCGGTGCAGCGTCGGATCTGGAACAGCAGGCAGGGGCGCGAGCGGTTCTGGAACACCGAGTCCTCGCAGGTGCGCAGCCGGAACACGCGCTGCAGCAGCTGGATGCTCTCGCGCACGGCGTGCGCGTGCGGGAACGGCCCGAAGTAGCGGTTCGGCCGCTCGCGCGCGCCGCGATGGAAGCCGAGGCGAGGGAACGCGTGCCCGGAGATCATCAGGTAAGGATAGGACTTGTCGTCGCGGAAGAGGATGTTGTACCGCGGCGCGAGGCTCTTGATGAGATTGTTTTCCAGCAGCAGCGCCTCGGGCTCCGAGCGCGTCGCGGTCACCTCGATCGAAGCGATCTGCGACACCATCCTGCGGATGCGCGGGCTGAGTCCCTGCTTCTGGAAGTAGGACGAGACGCGTTTTTTCAAGTCGCCGGCCTTGCCGACGTAGAGCACGTCGCCGGCCGGTCCGAGCATCCGGTACACGCCCGGCAGGCCGGGCAGGCCCGCGATGAAGGACTTCGCGTCGAACACGATAAGTCATTATAAATCGTGTAGAATTCGCGCCTTTTTCGCAGGCGCCCAATCCGTCATGGCCAAGGTCGAAGCCGTCCAGATCCGCCCCGGGAACCTCCTCGAATGGAACAAGCGCGTCTGGCGCGTGCTCAAGTCCTACCACGTGCACGTCGGCGGGCGCGGCGGCGCGTTCATGCAGGTCGAGATGAAGGACATCGAGTCCGGCACCAAGACCAACCAGCGCTTCCGCACCGAGGACAAGGTCGAGCGCGCTTTCGTCGAGCCGCGCGAGATGACCTTCTCGTACCACGACGGCGACAACTACGTCTTCATGGACAAGGAGAGCTACGAGGAGTTGCGCCTGACGGCGGACTTCCTCGAGGGCCAGGCGGGCTACCTGCTGCCCAACGCCGACGTGCAGGTGAACCTCTACAACAACCGCCCGATCGGCGTCGAGCTGCCCGCCTCGGTCGTGCTCACCGTCACCGACACCGAGCCCGGCATCAAGAACGCGACCGCCACCAACACCTTCAAGTCCGCCACCACCGAAACCGGCCTCATCGTCCAGGTCCCGCCCTTCATCAACCAGGGCGAGAAGATCAAGGTCTCGACCAACGACGGCTCCTACATGGAGCGCGCTTAAACCTGCCGCCGACGCACTGAAGACTCGTTCAGAGCGACGGCTTCGCGGACGAGCGCCTTCAGCGCCTTCTCGTCGATCTTCTCGCCCTCGCGGAAGTCGATGGCGCGCCTGAGCTTGCCCTCGAGGCTGGAATTGAACAGGCGCGAGCGATCCTTCAGCGAAACGCCCTTGGCGAAGGTCATCTTCACGACGCTCTTGTACGTCTC
>DATIYN010000196.1:0-15231 GCA_035517595.1 Burkholderiales bacterium | reverse complement strand
CACCGCCCAAAGGCCCGAGAACGTCAGGTACGAGCCGATCAGACCGGAGAGCACGGCGAAGGCGAGCCAGGTCTGCCCGTTCGAGGCGACGCGCGCGAGGCCGCGCGCCCAGCCGCCGTGCGCCGCGACCCCGGCCGGCGGCGGTGCGGCGCCGGCGCCCTCCACGCCCGCCTCGCGCGGCGTGTCGCGCACCCAGAGCCAGGTGCAGGCCGCAAGCGCGAGCGACACCAAGCCCACGCCGGCGAACACCTCGCGCCAGGACACGCGCTGCACGAGCCAGGCGAGTGGCCAGGCGCCGAGCGTGCCGCCGAGATTGCCGATCAGCTGCAGCACGCCCACCCAGGTGGCGAATTCCCGCTCGCCGAACCAGCTGGCGATGAGCTTGAGCACCGAAACGAAGACCACGGCCACGCCGAGCCCGACCAGTGCGCGCCCGGCGAGCAGCCAGCCGACGCCGGGCGCAAGCGCGAACGTCAGCGCGCCCGCGCCCGCGACCAGCAGGCCGCCGGTAAAGAGGCGCCGCGGCCCCGCCGTGTCCGCGAGCAGACCGGAGGGCAGCTGCATGGCCGCGTACGGATAGAAGTAGAAGGCGGCAACGAAGCCCAGCATGGTCGCGCTGGCGTGGAACTCCGCGCGCAGGTCCGCGGCGATCGCGCCGGGCGCCACGCGGTGGAAGAACGCGAGGACGAATGCGGCCGCGCCGAGCGCGAAGGCGAGCGCGCGCAGCCTCAGGTAGCCGCGCGATCTCACTAGGCGAGAACCCGCAGCGCGCCCGGCAGCAGGTCGACCACGAGCCGGCTTGCCTCGCGGAACGCGAGCTCGCCGTCCGCCTCCACGAGCAGGGGCTCGGCCGACGCGATCGAGACGCGCTTCGCGCGCAGCATCCGCAGGCGGCGGTCGCCCGCGTGCGCGCCGCGCAGGATCTTCGGCACGAGCTGCAGGATCGAGAGCCGCCCGATCGCATCCACGACGAGCAGGTCGAGCAGGCCGTCGTCCGGCCGCGCCTCCGGGCAGACCCGGAAGCTGCCGCCGAAGGTGGTGCCGTTCATCGCCGCCGTCATCGCGGTCGCGATGCGCTCGACCGTCCCGTCATCCACGCGCAATTCGACGGCGAGCTTCGGGTAGCGGACCATCGTCAAGAAGAGCGCGCCGAGGTACGCGCCGAAGCCGGTGAAGAACCTCGGCACGCGCGCCACGTTTGCCGCGCCGTGCGCGCCGAAGCCGATGTCCATCCCGTTGGCGAAGTAGCGCAGCTCGGAGCCGGCAACGATGCGGCCGATGTCGAAATGCTTGGGCGTTTGATTCAGGAGCCGGTCTACCGCGTCCCGGGGCGAAAGCATCTTTTCAAAATCGTCTCCGCTGCCGACCGGGATCACGCCCAGCGCCGCGCGCGCGCCCGCGCGCATGAGGCCGTTGACCACCTCGTGGACGGTGCCATCGCCGCCCGCGGCGACGACGCAGTCGAATGAGCCCGAGGCCCGGCGCGCGAGCGCCACGGCCTCGCCGGGCCCGGTCGTCGCCGCGACCTCGAAGGAAATTCCCGAAGCCCGCAACGCACGCTCGATGCGCGGCCACGCCTTGCGCGCGCGCCCGCGGCCGGCCGCCGGGTTGAGGATGACGAGGTGCCGGCTCAAGCGCCCTTGACGACGCCCCGCGACGCGAGCCGCGCGATCTCCGCCTCGGCATAGCCGAGCGCGAGCAGTATCTCGCGCGAGTGCAGGCCGTGCGCCGGCGCATCGAAGCCCGGCCTTGCCGGCTCGCCGCGGAAGGCGATCGGCACGCCCAGGTGGTCCCAGCCGCGCTCGTCCTTGAGCACCATGCCACGCGCCTTGAAGTGCGCGTCCTCCAGCACCTCGGGCAGGGTCTTCATCGGCGCGAACGCGACGTCCCTGCCCTTGAACCAGGCGACCCACTGCGCCTTCGTCTTCGTCAGGAACGTTTCCTTCAGGAAGCTGCGCACGGGATCCTGGCCGGGGCCGGGCGGCAGCTTGCACAGCTCCACCAGGTCGGGCCGTCCGAGCGGCTCGAGCAGATTCTTCGCGAACTTGAGCTCCTGCCCCGCGAGCACGACGAAATCGCCGTCCTTCGTCTCGTAGATGCCGTACAGCGCGTTGCCGCCGAGCGCGCGCTCGCTCTTCAGGTCCGGCTGGCGTCGCTGGGTCATTGCCACGCCCATGTTGTTCGGCAGGCAGGCGAGCAGGCTGTCCGCCATCGCCATGTCCAGGTAGTCGCCCTTGCCGGTGTCCTTGCGGCGCAGGAGCGCCATCAGGATTCCGGACAGCGTCATCATCGAGGCGAGCATGTCGGCGCTCGCGATCGCCGGGATCGCCGGCCTGCCGTCGCCGCCGCGGTTGAGCGACAGCACGCCGGTCATCGCCTCGGTCGCGAGGTCGTGCGCGGCGAGGTCGCGATAAGGACCGCTCTGGCCGAAGGCGGCGATCGAGGCATAGACGATCCTCGGCGCGCGCTTCGCGACCTGCGCGTAGCCGATGCCGAGCCGGTCCACGACGCCCGGACGGAAAGCCTCGACCAGCACATCGGACTTCTCGGCGAGGCGCATGAGCACTTCCACGCCCTCGGGAGCCTTGAGGTTGAGCGCGAGGCTCTTCTTGCCGCGGTGCGTGTTGGCGAAATACACGCTCACGCCGCCGCGCTTGGCGCCGATCTCGCGGTTGGGCTCCCCTTCGTCCACCGACTCGACCTTGACCACCTCCGCGCCGTGGTCCGCCATGAACTGCGTCGCGAGCGGCCCCGGCAGGAACAGCGACAGGTCGACGACGCGGATGCCCTCGAGCTTCATGCGCTAGACGACCTTCTCCTTCTTCAGGGCGGCGATCTCGATCGCCGACAGGCCCAGTTCCCTCAGCAGCTCCTCCGTGTGCTGCCCGAGCCCGGGCGCGGGGCTCGCGGGCAGCGGCTCGTCCAGGCGAATCGGGCTCGCGACGAGCTTGAAGCCGGGCCTGACGGGATGGTCGAACACCTGCACGCCGCCGCGCTCGCGGAAATACGGGTTCTCGAGCGCCTGCGCCATGTCGTAGACCGGGCCGCAGGGCACCGTGCCGCGCAGCTTCGCGAGCCACTCCTGCGTCGGGCGCGCGGCAAATTCCGCGTCGAGGATGCGCGTGAGCTCGTCCCGGTGCTCGCGCCGCGCAGCGAAATCCGGGTACCGCGCCTTGAGATCGGCGCGACCGAGCTGGTCGCAGAGCAGCTCCCAGAAGCGCTGCGTCTGCGCCATCACGAAGATCCAGCCGTCCCGGGTGCGCAGCAGCTGCGACGGCGCGATGAACGGGTGCGCCGAGCGCGGGGCGCGCGCGGTGACCAGGCCGTCGTTCAGGTACCAGGCCGCCGGGTAATTGAGCTCGTGCATCGCCACGTCGTAGAGCGACACGTCGAGGTCGCGGCCGCGCCCCGTGCGGCGCGCCTCGAGGATGCCGGCAAGCAGCGCGAGCGCGCAGGTCGTTCCGGTCGAGTAGTCAACCACCGACAGCCCCATGCGCGCGGGCGGCCCGTCGGGCTCGCCGCTCAGGTAGAGCCAGCCCGCCTCGCCCTGCATGAGGTAGTCGTAGCCGGGCCAGGACTTGCGCGCGCCGTCGCGGCCGTAGGCCGAGAGGTGCGCGCACACGATTTTCGGGTTTATCTTGGAAAGAATTTCAAAAGTTAAACCCAATTTTTCCGGCTGGTCGCCCCGCAGATTGCCCATCAACCCGTCTGCCGTGGCGGCGAGCCTATGTAGGATTTCCTGGCCTCGCGGGTGCTTGAGGTCCAGGCACAGGGACTTCTTGTTGCGGTTGAGCGACTGGAAGAAGACGCTGTCCTCCTCGCCCAGCAGGGTCGGCCCCACGGCGCGCGAGACGTCGCCGCCCGTGGCGCGGTTCTCGATCTTGATCACCTCGGCGCCCAGGTCGGCCAGGTGCGCGCTGCCGAACGGCCCCGCGCCGTAGACCTCGACGGCGAGGATGCGCACGCCCGCGAGGGGCAGCATCAGGCCGGGTTCCGCGCGATCAGCTGCTTGGCGATGATGATGCGCTGCATCTCGTTGGTGCCTTCGCCGATGCACATGAGCGGCGCGTCGCGGTAGTAGCGCTCGACGTCGAACTCGGTCGAGTAGCCGTAGCCGCCGTGGATGCGCACCGCCTCGACCGAATTCTCCAGCGCCGCCTCGGAGGCGAAGTACTTCGCCATGCCCGCCTCCATGTCGCAGCGCTCGCCCGCGTCGTACGCGCGCGCCGCGTTCTCGACCAGCAGCCGCGCCGCCTCGCAGCGCGTCGCCATCTCTCCGAGCTTGAGCTGGATCGCCTGGTGCTCGCAGATCGGCTTGCCGAAGGTCTTGCGCACCTGCGCGTACTTCACTGCGTCCGCGAGCGCGGCGTTCGCCACGCCCACGCCGCGCGCGGCGACGTTGATGCGGCCGAGCTCGAGGCCGCCCACCGCATGGCGGAAGCCCTTGCCCTCCTCGCCGCCGATCAGGTTCGCCGCCGGCACGCGGTAGTCCTCGAACACCAGCTCGGCCGAGTCGATGCCCTTGTAGCCGAGCTTCTCGAGCTTCTTCGAGACGCGAAATCCGGGCCCCTTCTCGGCGAGGAACATCGTCATGCCCTTGTGGCGCGGCTGCGCGGCGGGGTCGGTCTTCACGAGCAGCGCGAAGCACGAGCCCTTGATCCCGTTCGAGATCCAGGTCTTGGTGCCGTTGATGACGTAACCGCCGCCCTGCTTCACCGCGCGCGTGCGGATCGCCTGCAGGTCGGTGCCGCAGTCGGGCTCGGTGAGCGCGAGGCCGCCGCGCACCTCGCCGCTCGCGAATTTCGGCAGGAAGCGCCGCTTCTGCTCCTCGGTGCCGAAGCGCGCGACCGCCGCCGCCATGATGAGGTGCGAATTGAAGATGCCCGTGAGCGACATCCACACCTCCGAGATGCGCGCCACGATCTTCGCGTAGGTCGCCGCCGGCAGCCCCAGGCCGCCGTACTCCTGCGGGATGGTCGCGCCGAACAGGCCCAGCTGCTTCATGGTCTCGACCATGGCCTCGGGGTATTCGTCCTTCTTCTCCAGCGCGCGCACCTTCGGACGCACCTCGCGCTCGAGCCATTTCGAGATCGCGTCGAGAATCTGCGTGTCTTCGTTCATGGCCTTTTCGATATCAGAATGGAGCGCTTGAAGGTCATCACGGTCGTGCCGTCCTGCTTCCAGGCGCGCGTCGCGACCGTGACGATGCCCTGCGAGGGGCGCGATTTCGACCCGCGCTTCTCGAGCACCGTCGACTCCGCGTACAGCGTGTCGCCGTTGAACACCGGCGCCGGCATCGCGATGTCGGTCCAGCCGAGGTTCGCGACCGCGTTCTGGCTCACGTCCCGCACGCTCATGCCGACCACCACCGCCAGCGTGAGCGTGCTGTTGACGAGCGGCTTGCCGAACTCCGAGCGCTTCGCGTATTCCTCGTCGAAATGGATCGGGTGCTGGTTCATCGTCAGCAGCGTGAACCAGGTGTTGTCGGCCGCGGTGATGGTGCGGCCGGGCCAGTGCCGGTAGGTCTCGCCGACGGCGAAGTCGTCGTAGAAGCGCCCCATCTACCGCTTCGGACCGGGCGGCGGGCGCTTCTCGATGAAAGCGTCCATGCCGGCGCGCCCCTCCTCGTGCGCGAAGCTCGCCGAAATGATCTTCCCGGCGATGCCGTAGGCCTTTTCCAGGCTCTGGTCCATCTGCTGGTAGAAGCCGCGCTTGCCGGCCGCAACCGTGGCCGGCGGCTTGGCGGCGAGCTTGGCCGCCAGCGCCTGCGTGGCCGCGTCGAGCTCCGCCGCGGGCACCACGCGGTTGACCAGTCCCCACTGCAGCGCCTGCTCGGCGCCGATCGGATCGCCCGTGAGCAGCATCTCCATCGCGTGCTTGCGGTGCAGGTTCCGGCCGACGGCGACGCCCGGCGTCGAGCAGAAAAAGCCCCAGGTCACCCCGGAGGTGACGAACTTCGCGGTGTCGGCGGCGACGGCGAGGTCGCACTGCGCGACGAGCTGGCAGCCGGCGGCGGCCGCCGCGCCCTGCACCTTGGCGATCACGGGCTGCGGCAGCCTCGGGATGGTGGCCATCATGCGGCTGCACTGCTCGAACAGGCCCTCGATCTTCGGCAGTTCCTTCAGCGCGCGGATCTCCTTCAGGTCGTGGCCCGCGCAGAAGCCCTTGCCCGTCGCGGCCAGGATCACCACGCGCACGCTTTCATTCCTGGAAATTTCATCCAGGGCAGCCTGCAAAGCGGCCAGCATTTCGGACGTGAGCAGGTTCATCTGCTGCGGCCGGTTGAGCGTCAGCGTCGCGACGCCGTCGCGGTCCTCGCGCAGCAGCACGGGCTGGTCGGATTGGGGGACGGCGCTCACGGGTCCTCCTTACTCGATCGCGGAAGCGGACTTCGCCTTCTCGCGCAGCACGAACTTCTGGATCTTTCCGGTCGAGGTCTTGGGCAGCTCGCCGAACACCACTGCGCGCGGCGCCTTGAACTTCGCCATGTGCTGCCGGCAGAACTCGATGATTTCCTGCTCCTTCACCTTGGCGTCCGGCTTCAATTCGACGAACGCGCAGGGCGTCTCGCCCCATTTCCGGTCGGGCATCGCGACCACCGCCGCGCCCACCACCGCGGGATGCCGGTAGAGCACGTCCTCGACTTCCAGCGAGGAGATGTTCTCGCCGCCCGAGATGATGATGTCCTTGGAGCGGTCCTTGATCTTCACGTAGCCGTCGGGCTGCTTGACCGCGAGGTCGCCGGAGTGGAACCAGCCGCCCGCGAACGCCTTTTGCGTCGCGGAGGGATTCTTCAGGTAGCCCTTCATGGTGATGTTGCCGCGGAACATGATCTCGCCCATGGTCTCGCCGTCGGCGGGCACCGGCTTCAGCGTCTCCGGGTCCATCACGTCGAGGCCCTCTTCCATGAGGTAGCGCACGCCCTGGCGGCCGTTCAGCCGCGTGCGCTCGCCGATGTCGACCTCCTGCCATTCCTCGTGCTTTGCGCACACCGTCGCCGGCCCGTAGACCTCGGTGAGCCCGTAGACGTGCACCAGGTCGAAGCCGAGCTTCTCCATGCCCTCGATCATCGCCGCAGGGGGCGCCGCGGCCGCGACCATGCCGTGCACCTTGTGCTCGACGCCTGACTTCATGGCCTCCGGCGCATTGATCAGGGTCGAGTGGACGATCGGAGCGCCGCAATAGTGCGTCACACGGTGTTTCTTGATGAGATTGAAAATCAACCCCGCTTCGACCTTGCGCAAACAGACATTCGTCCCCGCGTTCGCCGCCATGGTCCAGGGAAAGCACCAGCCGTTGCAGTGGAACATCGGCAGCGTCCAGAGGTAGACCGAGTGCTGCGGCATGCCCCAGGTAACGATGTTGCAGACGGCGTTGAGATAAGCGCCACGATGGTGGTAGACCACGCCCTTCGGGTCGCCCGTTGTGCCCGAGGTGTAGTTGAGCGAGATCGCGTTCCACTCGTCGGCCGGGCGCTTCCACTCGAACGCGGGATCGCCCTCCGCGAGCAGCTCCTCGTAGGTCTTCGTGCCCAGGCGTTCGCCCGCGCCCGCGTACTCCGGATCGTCCACGTCGACGACCGCCGGCCGCGCCTTCAGCTTCGCGAGCGCGCCCTTCACGGTCGGCGAGAACTCCCGGTCCGTGATCAGCAGCTTCGCCTCGCCGTGCTGCAGCATGAAGGCGATCGCCTCGGCGTCCAGGCGGGTGTTCAGCGTGTTGAGCACGGCGCCCGCCATCGGCACGCCGAAATGGCATTCGTACATCTCCGGCGTGTTGGCGAGCATCACCGCCACGGTGTCGCCCGCGCCGATGCCGCGCCGCGACAGCGCGGAGGCGAGCCGGCGGCAGCGCGCGTAGGTCTCCTGCCAGGCGAAGCGGCGCGCGCCGTGGATCACCGAGGCGCGCTTCGGATAGACCGCCGCCGCGCGCTCCAGGAACTGCAGCGGCGTGAGCGGCGCGTAATTGGCCGGGTTCCTGTCGAGGTCGGTCTCGAAGGCGCTGGCCCGCAGATTCATGGTGCCGAAAGTATAGCCCCGGTTTATGCTCGCGCTGAGGAAGAGGAGGAAAAACATGAAACTCGTCACCGCGGCTTCCGCCCTCGCGTGCGCGCTGCTGCTGTCGGCCGCGCCGGCGCGCGCGCAGGACGGCTATCCGAGCAAGCCGATCCGGCTCATCACCCCGGCCGCGCAGGGCGGCACGACCGACATCCTCGCGCGGCTGTTCGGCGCGAAGCTCACCGACGCGTTCAAGCAGCAGGTGCTGGTCGAGAACCGCGCGAGCGCCTCGGGCGTCGTCGCCGGCGAGATCGTCGCCGCCGCGCCGCCCGACGGCTACACGTTGATGCTCTGCTACCACCAGCACACGGTCAACGCCGCGCTCAACCCGAAGCTGCCCTACCACCCGGTCAACGATTTCACGCCGATCACCCAGCTCACCTCGGCCGCGCTGCTGCTCGTGGTCAATTCGGCCTCCCCGCCGAAGACGCTGGCCGAGTTCATCGCCTGGACCAAGGGCTACCAGGGCGCGCTCAACTTCGGCTCGGCCGGCATCGGCAGCGGCGGCCACCTCGCGGGCGAGCTCTACAAGCAGATGACCGGCGTCAAGGCCGAGCACGTGCCCTACAAGGGCACCGGGCCCGCGCTCACCGCGCTGCTGGGCGGCGAATACCAGTACAACTTCGCGGGCCTGCAGGCCGCGGTCACGCAGGCTCGCGCCGGCCGCCTGCGCGCGCTCGCGGTCACCTCGCCGAAGCGGCTGGCCGCGCTGCCCGACATCCCCGCCGTCGCCGAGGCGCTGCCGGGCTTCGAGCTGGTCGGCTGGTACGGGGTTCTCGGTCCGGCAAAGATGCCCGAGCCGGTCGTCGCGAAGCTGCACGCCGAGCTCGTGAGGATCCTCAACCTTCCCGACATCCACGCGCGCATCGCCAGCGACGGCTCCGAGCCCGTCGGCAACACGCCCGAGGCGTTCCGCCAGTTCCTGCTCGCGGACACCGCGAAATGGGCGAAGCTCGTGAAGGAAAGCGGCGCCAAGCTCGAGTAGGCGCGCGCCTGCCGGCTCAGCCCGCGGCCTTCCTCCAGAGGCTGCCGCCCTTTTCCTTCGCGGCGCGGTCGATGGCGTCGAGGATCTTCTCGTGCGCGGCCGCCTCCTCGGCGCTCGCGCGCAGCACCGTGAGCTTGCTCGCGTCGACGCGCGCGGCCGCGGTCGCCGCCGCCCCCGGCGCGTCCAGCTCCATCACCAGGCTCTCCTGGCCGCGCGTGAGCGCGAGATAGACCTCGGCGAGCAGGCGCGCATCCAGCAGCGCGCCGTGCATCGTGCGGTGCGAGTTGTTCACGCTGTAGCGCTCGCAAAGCGCATCCAGCGAGTTCTTCTTGCCGGGGTGCAGCTCGCGCGCCAGGGCCAGCGTGTCGACGACGCCCGCGACGTACTCGGACAGCTTCTTCAGCCCGGCGAGCGCGAGCTCCTGGTCGAGGAACTCGACGTCGAAGGCCGCGTTGTGGATGATGAGCTCGGCGCCGTTCACGTACTCGACGAACTCGCCGGCGACGTCGGCGAACCTGGGCTTGTCGGCGAGGAACTCGGCCGTGAGGCCGTGCACCTTGGCCGCGCCCTCCTCGATCTCGCGCCCCGGGTTGACGTAGCGGTGGAACTGGCGCTCGGTGACGCTGCGGCTCAGCAGCTCGATGCAGCCGATCTCGATGACGCGGTCGCCGAGCTTGGCGTTCAGGCCCGTGGTCTCGGTGTCGAGCACGATCTGCCTAGCCGCCAAGGTCGATCCCCCTGTTCGCCAGCGCATCGGCGCGCTCGTTCTCCGGGTGACCGGCATGGCCCTTGACCCAGTGCCATTCCACGGCGTGCACGCGAGCCGCTTCGTCGAGCGCCTTCCAGAGGTCGACGTTCTTCACCGGCTTCTTGTCCGAGGTGCGCCAGCCGCGCCGCTTCCAGGCGTGGATCCACTCCGAGATGCCCTTCTGCACGTACTGCGAATCGGTGTAGACGCGCACCTGCGAGGGGACCTTGAGCGCGCGCAGCCCCTCGATCACCGCGGTGAGCTCCATGCGGTTGTTGGTGGTCTGCGCCTCGCCGCCGTGCAGCTCGCGCTCGCTCCCGCCCGAGCGCAGCAGCACGCCCCAGCCGCCGGGGCCCGGGTTGCCGCGGCAGGCGCCGTCGGCATAGATCTCGACCGCCGCCTCAGCCATCGCCGCGGCGGTGCGCGCCGGTCTGCGAGCTGCGCGTCGGATGGCCGTTGCGCTGCGGGATCGCCGCGACCGCGCGGCGCCGCGCGCGTTCCTTGCGCCAGGCGGGCGTGATCACCCGCATGCCGTGCACGCGCTTGACCGCGCGCACCACGTAGACGCCGCCCATGATCGGCCACCAGCGCGCGCCGGCCTTCTCCATGAACGCGAAGCGCTGCAGCCACTGCGTGCTGTCGAACGGCGGCGCGTAACAGCCGAAGCGTCCCCCGTTCAGCTCGAAGCCCAGCAGGTGCAGCCAGTCCTTCAGGCGCAGCAGGCCGATGAAGCGCTCGTCCCAGGGGGCGCCCGCGCCGCGGCGCGCGGACAGCTGGCGCAGGCGCCACAGCGACAGCGGGTTGAAGCCCGAGATCACGAGCTGGCCCTCGGGCATCAGCACGCGCTCGGCTTCGCGCAGCACCAGGTGCGCATCGGCGGTCGATTCGAGCGCGTGCGGCAACGCGACCAGGTCGACGCTCTGGCTCGCGAGCGGCAGCTGCATCGGGTCCGCAGCGAGCGCCGCGCCCTGCTCCAGCGCCAGCGTGAAGCGGAACGGGATGCGGTTGGCGCGCAGGAAATCGATCGAGTGCAGGCCCATTTGCACGGCGCGGTAGCCGAACACGTCCTCCGTGGCGAGGTCGAACTGGACGCGCTCCCAGTCGAGCACGTGCCGCCCCTGCGGCGTCGAGAACCATTCCGCGAGGCCGGGGCGCGCCCCGCTATACTGCGCTACGCCGTTGGCCACAAAGGATTGCCGGTCCATGCCAGAAATCGTTCCGCTAGCCGCGTTCAAGGACAACTACATCTGGACGCTGCGCGACTCGAAGTGCGCCGCGGTCGTCGACCCCGGCGACGCCCGCCCGGTGCGCGACTATCTGGAGCGCGAAGGGCTGCGCCTGGCCGCGATCCTCGCCACGCACCATCACCCCGACCACGTCGGCGGCATCGCCGAGCTCGTCGCCGCGCAGAAGGTTCCCGTGTTCGGGCCGAAGGGCGAGCCGATTCCGGCGCTCACGCATCCGCTCGGCGAGGGCGACACGGCGGAGATCCCGGAGCTCGGCGCGCGGTTTTCCGTGCTCGAGATCCCGGGACACACGCGCGCACATGTCGCCTATTATGGCTTAGGTTCCCTGTTCTGCGGCGACACGCTGTTCGCCTGCGGCTGCGGCCGCGTGTTCGAGGGCACGCCGGCGCAGATGCTCGCGTCGCTCACCAAGCTCGCGGCGCTGCCCGACGCGACCAAGGTGTATTGCGGCCACGAGTACACGCTCGCGAACATCCGCTTCGCGCGCGCCGTCGACCCGGACAATCCGACGCTGGCCGCGCGCGAGGCTCGCGCGCAGGCGCTGCGCGAGGCGGACAAGCCGACGCTGCCCTCGACGCTCGGCGAGGAGCGCGCGACCAACCCGTTCCTGCGCTGCGCCGAGCCCGCGGTGGTCGAGTCCGCGAACAAGTACCTCGGCGCGCGCGCCGCCGACCCGGTGCGCGTGTTCGCGGCGATCCGCGAGTGGAAAAACAAGTTCTAGAGGCAGGGTAAACTCGCGGCTGTTTGAATTGCGGAGGCGGGTCTATCGTGCGTAAGGTCGCGGGTCTGGCCGGCTTGGCGGCGGCGTTGCTGCTGCAGGCCTGCGCCGCGCCGACTGCGCCCGGCGGCGCGGACGGCGCCGCGGCCACCGAGGCGACGACCGCGCGCACGCGCGACGGCTCGCCGATCTTCGATCGCCGCGGCGATGCCGTGCAGGCGCCGCGCTCGCGCACCGCGTCCGGCCCGCCGCTCGACGCGACCAAGCTGCCGCCGTTCGACGGTCGCCGCGAGGAGCTCGCCAGCGCGCCCGCGCTGCCGCGCATCGACCGCACGCTGCGGCAGGACGACCTCTGGCAGCGAATCCGGGCGGGCTTCGCGATGCCTGACCTCGCCGGACCGCTGGTGGCGGAGAAGACCGCCTGGTACGTGGCGCGCCCCGACTACCTGAAGCGCGTGTTCGAGCGCAGCCGCCGCTACCTCTACCACATCGTCGACGAGATCGAGAAACGCGGGCTGCCCACCGAGCTCGCGCTGCTGCCCATGGTGGAGAGCTCGTTCAACCCGATGGCCTACTCGCGCGCGCACGCCTCCGGCCTCTGGCAGTTCATCCCCGGCACCGGCAAGCGCTACGAGCTCACGCAGAACTGGTGGTACGACGGCCGGCGCGACATCGTCGCCTCCACCGCGGCCGCCCTGGATTACCTGAAGGACGTCTACGACATGCAGGGCGACTGGCACCTCGCGCTCGCCTCCTACAACTGGGGCGAGAACGCGGTGGCGCGCGCCGTGGAGAAGAACAGGCGCGAGGGCAAGCCGATCGACTACTACAGCCTCAGCATGCCCCCGGAGACGCGCGCCTACGTGCCGAAGCTGCAGGCGCTGAAGAACATCATTTCCGACCCGGCACTGTTCGGTATCGAGCTCGACCCGATCCCGAACCAGCCCTATTTCACGAGCGTGGAGCGCACGCGCGACATCGACGTGCGGCTCGCCGCCAAGCTCGCCGAGATGCCGGTCGAGGAGTTCATCGCGCTGAACCCGGGCTTCAGCCGCCCCCTGATCCGCGCCGAGGTGACCCCGCGCATCGTGCTGCCCGCCGACCGCGTCGACGTGTTTCACGAGAACCTCACCAAGTACGACCAGAAGTCGCTGGTGTCCTGGCAGACCTACCAGCCGAAGCGCGGCGACACGCTCGAGGCGATCGCGCGCAAGCACGGCGTCACGCTCGCCCGGCTCAAGGAGGTCAACGGCATCACGCCGCGCGCGCGCGCGATGCCCGCGCTGCTCGTGGTTCCGGCCGACGGCAGCGCACGGGACGAGGGCCGGCTGCCGATCATGTATGCGCCGCCGATCCCGCTGGCGGGGCCGCGCACCTTCGTGCACACGGTCAAGCCCGGCGAGACGCTGCCGGGCATCGCGGCGCGCTACCGCGTCGGCACCAACGACCTGCGCCGCTGGAACAAGATCGGCCGCCTGGCCGCCGGCCAGCGGCTGGTGATCAAGACCTCGGGCACGCCCGCCCGCAGCGGCCGGAAAACAAAGGCGACCAAGGGGAAGCCGAGAACACCAAATAAACCCGTCAGAAAATCATAGCATTACAGGTATTATTTCACGCTGGACCTGAGTAATTGCTGCTTTGCGGCGCCTGTGTCGGCCGCCCTTGCCTAGAATGTGCGCCATGGGCCGCATGCTGCGCCAAGGGGTGGTATTCACGCTGCTTTTCGCCGGGCTCGTCGCGCCTGCGGCTGCAGACCCCCTGCTGCTGTTTCTGATCGGAATCGCGCGGGACATGATCGTGGATCACGCGACCGACCCCAACCGCAACGCCGAGCCGGTGCTGCCGATGCCTGATTTCGGCAAGGTCTACCCCGGCACCTCGGTCGAGCCCGAGGTGCTGCACAAGCTGATCGACGACAGTTTCCTCTACCTGAGCGACCGGCAGCGCCAGGAGATCTTCGACCAGCTGAACGCCGCGCTGCTCAACCCGAGGAACGCGGCCGTGCGCGGCACGATGATCGAGTACTTCGCCGAAAAGGCGCTCGAGGTGCGCGCGGCGCAGCTGCAGCTGGCGAAGATGCCCTACAGCGAGAAGCAGCGCATGGCGGCGGAGTTCAAGACCGAGATCGCGGGCATGGACCCCGGGGACCAGGACCAGGTCCGCCAGCTGCTGCGCAAGGGCCTGCTGCCGGTCCCGAGCGACCTCAATCAGCTGCTGCTCGCCGCCGTCGACGGCAAGTAGGCGTCGACGCTCGGCACCGCCGAGAGCAGGCTGACGGTGTAGGGATGGCGGGGCGCGTAGAGCACCTGCGCTGCGGGCCCCTGCTCCACGATCCTGCCCTGAAACATCACGGCGACCTCGTGGGCGAGGTACTGCACGACGGCCATGTTGTGCGTGATGAACAGGTAGGCCACGCCGAGGCGATCCTGCAGCGACTTCAGCAGGTTCAGGATCTGCGCCTGCACCGAGACGTCGAGCGCGCTCGTGGGCTCGTCGCAGACGATGAGCCGCGGCTCGACCGCGAGCGCGCGCGCGATGGCGATGCGCTGGCGCTGGCCGCCCGAGAATTCGTGCGGGTAGCGCGCGAGCGCCGCGGCCGGCAGCCCGACCTGCTCGAGCAGCCCCGCGATGCGCCGCGCGCGCTCGCGCTCGTCGCGGCCGATGCCGAGGCTCTGCATGCCTTCGGCGAGGATCTCGGCCACGCGCATGCGCGGGTCGAGCGAAGCGTAGGGATCCTGGAACACGATCTGCAGCCCGGCGCGCGCGGCGCGCAGCTCCGCGCGCGACAGCGCGCCGAGGTCGCGGCCCGAGTAGACCACCCTGCCCGCAGTCGGCTCGAGCAGCCGCAGCAGCGCCTTGCCGGCCGTCGTCTTGCCGCAGCCCGACTCGCCCACGAGCGCGAGCGTGCGGCCCGCGTGCAGCGTGAGCGACACGCCGTCCACGGCCTTGACGTGGCTCACCGTGCGCCGGAACAGCCCCTTGCGGATCGGGAAATGCACCTTCAGGTCCTCGACCCGCGCGATCACCGGCAGGCTGCCGACCGCGACCTGCGTCTCTTCCTGCCGCTCGCCGGGCGCCTCGCGCGCCGAATCCAGCCCCTGCTCGCGCAAATGGCAGCGCACGAGCCTCGCCGCGCCCCCCGGCGGAGCCAGGAGCCGGGGCGCTTCGGCGCGGCACCGCGCGAACGCGAGCTCGCAGCGATCGGCGAAGCGGCAGCCGCTGAAGCGGCCGGTGAGCGCCGGCACCTGCCCGGCGATCACGCTGAGCTCGCCGCCGCGCTTCTCGGGCGTGGGCAGCGCCGCAAACAGCTTCCGGGAGTACGGATGCTGGGGCGCGGCGAAAAAGGCATCGCGGTCCGCGATCTCGACGATTTCGCCGGCGTACATCACGGCGACGCGCTGTGCCATGCGCGCGACGATGCCCAGGTCGTGCGTGATGAGCAGCAGCGCCATGCCGCGCTCGGCCTGCAGCTTGGCGAG
>DATIYN010000195.1:0-5050 GCA_035517595.1 Burkholderiales bacterium | reverse complement strand
CGGCCAGCGGCACGAGCAGGATCAGCAGCGCCAGGATCAGCACCAGCGGCGAGAGGTCGACGTTGGCCACCGGCGGCAGGAAGCGCCGGATCGGCCTCAGCATCGGCCGCGTGAACGCGTCCAGCACGTACTGGAGCGGGTTGTCCGGATTGACCCACGACAGTACCGCTTGCAGAACAACACTGAAGATCAGAATTCTCACGCTGGCGATCAACAGTTCGATAAATCCCTCGAAGAAAATTCTTCCTACAAACGTTCCCGGAGCCGTAGCAAAGTCGAATCCTGCAATTGCATACTTAAGTCCTATCACGAGCGCCTGCATGATCAGCGCGCAGGCAAAGCTCGCGAGGTCTAATCCCCGCAGAGGCGGCACCACGCGCCGCGCCGGGTTGACCATCCAGCGGGTGGTCGCGACGACGAAGTCGCCGAGCTGGTTGCGGAACGGCACGCGCAGCCACTGGAAATAGAAGCGCAGCAGGAACATCAGCACGAAGAAGCCGCCGACGAAGTCCACCACCAGCGAGGCGATCTGCAGCAGCATTTCAGCCCTTCGCCGCCTGGCGGCCGAGCTCGGCACCGCGGTCGCGCGCTGCCTCGACCGCGCGCAGGAAGCGCTCGGCGAGCTTCTGGTCCTCGAAGGCCTTGAGCGCTGCCTCGGTGGTGCCGCCCTTGGAGGTCACGCGCTCGCGCAGGGCCGCGGGCGGCTCGCCGCTCTGCGCGGCGAGCTTGGCGGAGCCGAGCACGGTTTCGATCGCCAGCTTGCGGGCAGTCTCCGCGCTCAAGCCCAGGTTCTCGCCGGCGGCCGCGAGCTGTTCGATGAACCAGAACACGTAGGCCGGGCCGCTGCCCGAGACCGCGGTAACCGCATCCATGAGCGCCTCGTCCTCGACCCAGACCGTCGCGCCGACCGCGCCGAGGATCGCTTCGGCCTGCTTCTTCTCGGCCTCGCTCACGCCGGGCATCGCATACAGCCCCGCGACGCCCGCGCCGATCAGCGCGGGCGTGTTGGGCATCGCGCGCACGAGCTTGGCGTGGCCCCCCAGCCAGGCCGCGAGGCTCGCCAGCGTGACTCCCGCGGCGATGCTCACCACCAGATTGGCGCCCGGCTTGAGGCCCGAGAAGCGCGCGGCCTCCTGCAGCTGCTGCGGCTTCACGGCGAACACCACCACTTCGCCCGGCCGCGCCGCGCCGCGGCCCTCTGCGAGACACTCGACGCGGTACTTCTCGAACAGGCGCCGGCGCGCGGCGCCGTCCACCTCGATCGCGCGCAGCTGCGCGGGCGCGAAGCCGCTCTTCAGCAGGCCGCCGATGAGCGCGTCGGCCATGTTGCCGCCGCCGACGAACAACACGTTCATCGCGACGTTCACGCGGCGGACCTGACTTTCTGGCGAGCCCCGAAGATCGCGGTGCCGATGCGCACCAGGGTCGCTCCCTCGGCGATCGCCGCCTCCAGGTCGTCCGACATGCCGACCGACAGCGTGTCGAGGCCGAATTCCGGCTTCAGCTTCTCGTAGAGCGCGCGCAGCTCGGCGTAGCGCTCGCGCGCCGCGCCCGGCTCGGGGATCGCCATCAGCCCGCGCAGGCGCAAATTGGGAAGCGCCTTGACCGCTGCTGCGAGCGAAGGAACTGCTTCAGGAGCAACTCCGCTCTTGCTGGCCTCGCCGGACACGTTCACCTGGATGAGCACGTTGAGCGGCGCGAGGCCCGCGGGGCGCTGCTCCGAGAGCCGGCGCGCGACCTTCTCGCTCTCCAGGCTCTGCACCCAGTCGAAGCGCCTCGCGACGGCGCGCGTCTTGTTGCTCTGCAGAGGGCCGATGAAGTGCCATTCGGCGGCGCCCGGCGCGAGCGCGTCCATCTTCTCGAGCGCCTCCTGCACGTAGTTCTCGCCGAACGCGCGCTGCCCGGCCGCGCGCGCCTGCTCGACGAGGGCCGCCGGATGGGTCTTGGAGACCGCCAGCAGCGTCACCTCCCGGGGGTCGCGGCCGGCCGCTTTCGCCGCCGCGCCGATACGCTGACGCACAGCTTGCAAGTTGTCGTGGATTGACCGCATACTTTGCGCGTTCGACTCTCGGGGAATTGTAATGGATCTCACTGAATTGCTTGCCTTTGTGGTGAAGAACAAGGCATCCGACCTGCACCTGTCCTCGGGCCTGCCGCCGATGATCCGCGTGCACGGCGACATCAAGCGCATCAACCTCCCGGCGATGGAGCACAAGGACGTGCACGGGATGATCTACGACATCATGAACGACGGGCAGCGCAAGTTCTACGAGGAGAACCTCGAGTGCGACTTCTCGTTCGCGGTGCCGAACCTCGCGCGCTTCCGCGTCAACGCCTTCGTGCAGAACCGCGGCGCGGCTGCGGTGCTGCGGACGATCCCGTCGAAGATCCTGTCGCTGGAAGACCTCAAGTGCCCGAAGATCTTCAAGGAGATCGCCGACCAGCCGCGCGGCATCGTGCTCGTCACCGGCCCCACCGGCTCGGGCAAGAGCACCACGCTCGCGGGGATGGTCAACCACATCAACGAGAACGAGGAAGGCCACATCCTCACCATCGAGGACCCGATCGAGTTCGTGCACGAGTCGAAGAAGTGCCTTATCAACCAGCGCGAAGTCGGCCCGCACACACTGTCCTTCTCGAACGCGCTGCGCAGCGCGCTGCGCGAGGACCCGGACGTGATCCTGGTCGGCGAGATGCGCGACCTGGAAACGATCCGCCTCGCGCTCTCGGGCGCGGAGACGGGCCACCTGGTGTTCGGCACGCTGCACACCTCGTCCGCCGCGAAGACCATCGACCGCATCGTCGACGTGTTCCCGGCGGCGGAAAAGGAGATGATCCGCGCGATGATCTCCGAATCGATCCGGGCGATCATCTCGCAGACGCTGCTGAAGACCAAGGACGGCTCCGGGCGCGTCGCGGCCCACGAGATCATGATCGGCACGCCGGCGATCCGCAACCTGATCCGCGAGAACAAGATCGCGCAGATGTACTCGGCGATCCAGACCGGCGCGCAGGTCGGCATGCAGACGCTCGACCAGAACCTGCAGGACCTGGTCAAGCGCAACGTGATCTCGATGGCCGAGGCGCGGGGCAAGGCGGCAAACAAAGATAACTTCGCGGGGTAATTCCTATGGAACGCGAGCAGGCAGTCAAGTTCATGTACGACCTCTTGCGGGCGCTGCTCGCGAAGAAGGGCTCGGACCTGTTCATCACGGCGGGCTTCCCGCCGGCGATGAAGATCGACTCGAAGATGACGCCGGTGTCGCAGACCGCGCTCACGGGCCAGCACTCGGCGATGCTCGCGCGCTCGATCATGAACGACAAGCAGGCCGCCGAGTTCGAGGCGACCAAGGAGTGCAACTTCGCGATCGCGCCGGCGGGCATCGGCCGCTTCCGCGTCAACTGCTTCATCCAGCAGGGCCAGGTCGGCATGGTGCTGCGCGTGATCACCACCACGATCCCGAGCTTCGAGGACCTCAAGCTGCCGCCGGTGCTGAAGGACGTCGCGCTCACCAAGCGCGGCCTCGTGCTCTTCGTCGGCGGCACGGGCTCGGGCAAGTCGACCTCGCTCGCCGCGATGCTCGGCTACCGCAACGAGAACACCTACGGCCACATCATCACCATCGAGGACCCGGTCGAATACGTGCATCCTCACAAGAACTGCTTGATCACGCAGCGCGAGGTGGGCGTCGACACCGAGTCCTGGCAGGCGGCGCTGAAGAACACGCTGCGCCAGGCGCCGGACGTGATCCTGATCGGCGAGATCCGCGACATGGAGGTCATGGAGCACGCCATCGCCTTCGCCGAGACCGGCCACCTGGCCCTCGGCACGCTGCACGCCAACAACTCGAACCAGGCGATGGACCGCATCATCAACTTCTTCCCGGAAGCGCGCCGCCAGCAGCTGCTCATGGACCTGTCGCTCAACCTGAAGGCAGTGGTCTCGCAGCGCCTGCTGCCGCTGAAGGAAGGCAAGGGCCGCGCGGCCGCGGTGGAGGTGCTGCTCAATTCGCCGCTGATCTCGGATCTCATCTTCAAGGGCGAGATCCACGAGATCAAGGAGATCATGAAGAAATCGAGGGAGCTCGGCATGCAGACCTTCGACCAGGCGCTGTTCGACCTCTACGAGCAGGGCCGCATCAGCTACGAGGACGCGCTGCGCTTCGCCGACTCCACCAACGAGGTGCGCCTCAACATCAAGCTGCACGGCAAGGAATCGAAGGACAAGGATCTCACCAAGGGCATCGAGCACCTCGACATCGTCTGACCGGTCCGGGCACAGGATGCGACGAGGGCCGCAGCAGCGGCCCTCTTCATTTGGAGGCATGGTATGGATCGGATGTTCTTCGCGCTCGGCGGCCTGTCTGGCTTCATCGGCGTGGCGCTCGGCGCCTTCGCGGCGCACGGCCTGAAGGGCCGCCTCGCGCCGGAGCTGCTCGCGACTTTCGAGATCGGCGTGCGCTACCAGATGTTCCATGCGCTGGCACTGCTCGCCGTGGGCTGGGCGCACACGCGCTGGCCGGGAGCGGTGCTGGCCGCGGGCGGCTGGCTCTTCGTCGCGGGGACGCTGCTCTTCTCCGGAAGCCTCTATGCGCTCAGCCTTACGGGCGAGAAGTGGCTCGGCGCGGTCGCGCCCGCGGGCGGGCTCGCGTTCCTGGCCGGCTGGCTCTGCCTCGCCTGGGGCGCCTGGAAAGGATGAACGCGCATTGCCGACCAACCTGTTCGAAAGGAGAGCTGCAACATGATCGTGACCGTGTTCCGCTCGCGCGTGAAACCGGGGCTGATGGACGAGTACGTTGCATGGGCGACGAAGATGAGCGAGCTTGCGCGCACCATGCCAGGCTACGTCTCGCACAAGGGCTTCCTCAGTGAGGACGGCGAGCGCTGCACGATCGTCGAGTTCGAATCCGAGGAGACGCATCGCGCCTGGGCCGAGCACCCCGCGCACCGCGAGGCGCAGAAGCTCGGGCGCCAGAAGTTCTATTCCGAGTACAGCATCCACGTCTGCACGGCGACGCGTTCGAACAGCTTCAGGGCTTCCGATGGCTCC
>DATIYN010000194.1:0-6410 GCA_035517595.1 Burkholderiales bacterium | reverse complement strand
CGCTCGCTCGCGCGCTCGAAGCGCGCAGCCGTCATCCGCTTGCGCGCGCCTTCGATGCGAAGGGGCCGGCGCCGGAGGTCGGCGAGGCGCGCGAGTTCCCGGGCGAGGGCGTCGAGGGGAGGGTGGGCGGCCGCCGCGTGCGCATCGGCGCCGAGCCGTTCTGCCGCGCGCTCGCGCGCTCGCCGGCGCCCGCATCGGCCGACGGCGCGCCGATCGCGGTGTGGCTCGCCGACGAGCGCGGCTGGCTGGCGGAATTCCGGCTGGACGACGCGCCGCGCCCCGAGGCGCCGGCGGCGGTGGCGGCACTGCGTTCCGCGGGCCTGCGCCTGCACCTGCTGAGCGGCGACCGGCCTGCGGCGGTTGCGGCCGTGGGCGCGCAACTCGGCATCGCCGAGGCCCGGGGCGGCGCGCTGCCGCAGGACAAGTTCGACTACGTCGCGCGCCTGCAGCGCGAGGGCCGGGTGGTGGCGATGATCGGCGACGGGCTGAACGACGCGCCCGTGCTCGCGCGCGCCGACGTCTCCTTCGCGATGGGCGGCGGCGCCGACGCGGCGCAGCGCCAGGCCGACCTGGTCGTGCTCGGCGACGCGATCGGCGAGGTGCCCGGGGCGTTCGCGCGCGCGCGACGCGCCATGCGCATCGTGCGCCAGAATTTTGCCTGGGCCCTCGGCTACAACGCGCTCGCGCTGCCGCTCGCCGCCGCGGGCGTGATCGGACCCTGGGAGGCCGCCGTCGGCATGGCGGCGAGCTCCTTCATCGTGGTGCTGAACGCCCTGCGCGCGGGCGGCGGCGCCGGGCAGGAAAGCGCATGGAAAGCCTCGTCCTCCTCGTCCCCCTCTCCGTCGCCGTCGTATTCCTGATCGGCTGGCTGTTCTGGCGCGCGCTGCGCGGCGGGCAGTTCGACGACCTGGAGCGGCCGGGCATCGACGTCCTTTCGGACGACCGCTGATGCGCGCGATGCGCGCGCGCGCGCCCGGACGCGCGCTCGATCTCGAGGAGCAGCCCCTGCCGGCGCCGCGCGCCGGCCAGCTGCTCGTGAAGGTGAGCGCCTGCGGCGTGTGCCGCACCGACCTGCACGTCGTCGACGGCGAGCTCGCGCAGTGCCGCTACCCCGTAACCCCCGGCCACGAGATCGTCGGGCGCGTGGTCGGCAGCGATGCGCGCGTGGGAATTCCCTGGCTCGGCTGGACCTGCGGCGCGTGCGAATACTGCAAATCGGGCCGCGAGAACCTCTGCGCGCGCGCGCGCTTCACGGGCTGCGACCTGGACGGCGGCTATGCCGAGTACGCGCTCGCCGACGAGCGCTACTGCCTGCCGATCCCGGAGCGCTATACGGACGCCGAGGCGGCGCCGCTGCTGTGCGCCGGACTGATCGGCTATCGCTGCTACAAGTTCGCGCGCGACGCGAGGACGCTCGGCATCTACGGCTTCGGCGCGGCCGCGCACATCATCGCGCAGGTCGCGCGCGCAGACGGGCGCGCCGTATTCGCCTTCACGAGGCAAGGGGATGCCGAGGGGCAGCGCTTCGCGCTGTCCTGCGGCGCGCACTGGGCCGGGGACTCGACCGCGGCGCCGCCCGAGCCCCTGGACGCGGCGATCCTGTTCGCGCCGGCGGGCGAGCTGGTTCCCCTTTCGTTGAAGGCCACGAGAAAGGGCGGAACGGTCATCTGCGGCGGCATCCACATGAGCGACGTCCCGTCGTTCCCCTACGCGCTGCTCTGGGGCGAGCGCACGCTGCGCTCGGTCGCGAACCTCACGCGCGCCGACGGCGAGGAGTTCATGCGCCTCGCGGCGCGGCTCCCGATCCGGACGCAGACGCGCACCTATCCGCTGCAGCAGGCGAACGAGGCGCTCGCGGCGCTGCGCCAGGGCAGGCTCGAAGGCGCGGCGGTCCTGGTGCCCTGAGGCGGCGACGCATGCCCGACCGGCCCTCGCCGTTTTCCGCCCAGGCCCTGAGCGCGTACCTGCAGTCGGTGCACGGCGCGCCGGTCACGGGCGTGCGCGTCACGCCGCTGGGCGGCGGGCGCCAGGGCGACAAGGGCTACGGCTACGGCGTGCCGCTGCGCCTGGACTACGAGGTCGGCGGCGCGCCCCGGCGCGCGGTGCTCGAGACCGTGCGCGCGGGCCCGTTCGGCCACGAGCACATGGCCGACCGCGCGCAGCTGCTGCTCTGGGCGCATTCGGCCTTCGGCGCGCTGCCGCGCCACGTCGCCTCGCTCGACGTCGGCGCAGTGCGCGGCGACGGCGCGCTCGAGTCGCTCGGCTCGGCCGAGGAGCTGTTCATGCTCGCCGCGTTCGTCGAGGGGCGCGAATACGCGGACGACCTGCTGCGCCTGCGCGCCGGCGCTCCGGCGGGCGCCACGGACTTCGCGCGCGCCGACGCGCTCTGCGACTACCTCGTGGACATCCACGCGCGGCGCGGCACCGACCCGGGGCTGTATGCGCGCCGCCTGCGCGAGCTGCTCGGCCATGGCGAGTGCATCTTCGGGGTGGCCGACAGCTATCCCGAGGGGCCGCTCCTCGACAGCGTGCGCGAGATCGAGCGCCGCGTTCTGGAGTGGCGCTGGAAGCTGAAGGCGCGCACGCACCGCCTGTGCCAGGTCCACGGCGATTTCCACCCCTGGAACATCCTGTTCCGCGAGCGCGCCGACTTCACGGTGCTCGACCGTTCGCGCGGCGAATGGGGCGACGGCGCCGACGACGTCTGCTGCCTGTCGCTCAACTACCTGTTCTTCTCGCTGCAGCGCGCCGGGCGCCTCGAGGGCGACCTCGAGCGCCTGTTCCTCGGCTTCTGGCGGCGCTACCTCGAGCGCTCGCGCGACGCGGAGATGCCGGAGGTCGCGGCGCCGTTCCTCGCCTTCCGCGCGCTGGTGATGGCCAACCCGCTCTGGTACCCGGCGCTGGAGGCGCGCGTGCGGCGCAGGCTGCTCGACTTCGCGCTCAACGTGCTGGCGGCGCCGCGCTTCGAGCCGGCGCGCGCCAACGCCTACTGCGGCGCATGAGCTTCGCGGTCTGGCTCACCGGCCTGTCGGGCTCGGGCAAGAGCGCGATCGCGCGCGCGCTGCTCGGACGCCTGCGCGAGCGCGGCCTGGATTGCGCGCTGCTGGAGTCCGATGTGATGCGCACGCAGCTCACGCCGCACGCGCGCTACGACGCGCGCGAGCGCGACTTCTTCTATGCGGCGCTCGCGCAACTGGCCGCATTCTCGGCGGCGCAGGGCCGGCCCGCGATCGTGGACGCGACCGCCAACCGGCGCGCGTACCGCGACGCCGCGCGCGCGCGCATCGGCCGCTTCGCCGAGGTCTACGTCGACACGCCGCTCGAGGTCTGCGAGGCGCGCGATCCCAAGGGGCTGTACCGCGATGCGCGCGCCGGACGCAGCGCGACGCTGCCGGGACTGCAGGCGGAATTCGAGGTGCCGGCCGCGCCCGAGCTGACCGTGCATGGCGGTCGCGGCACGCCCGAGGCGGCGGCCGCGGAGATCCTCGCCTGGCTCGAGGCGCGCGGCTGGCTCTAGGCGCAGATGCGCGCGGCGCGCACCGCGGCCGCGAGCTCTGCGAGCTCCGGCCCGTATTCTCCCTCCTCCAGCTCATCGAACTCGATCGGGCCGGTGGCGATGAATTCGGCTTCGTACTCGTCGGCTTCCGTATAGTCGAATCGCATGTCGGCGTTCCTCGCGGGGTTTGAATTCGTCGAGGCCACTATCCGGGGCGCCGCGCCGGCGCGCCATCGGAACCCGCCGCGATCGGCGGTAGGAACATTCCGGGAAGGGGCGGCCATTTGACCTGTGTCAAGCCGCGCCGCGGCTCGATCCCTAGCATTCGGGCATCCACCGAGCGGGAAGGGTCACGGCATGCAGAACGAAGCCACCAGCTACAACTACACCGTCGTCCGGCAGTTCGCGATCATGACGGTGGTCTGGGGCGTGGTCGGCATGCTCGTCGGCGTGCTCATCGCCGCGCAACTGCTCTGGCCCGAGCTCAACCTGGACATCCCGTGGCTGTCCTACGGGCGGCTGCGCCCGCTGCACACCAACGCGGTGATCTTCGCCTTCGGCGGCTGCGCGCTCTTCGCCACGTCCTACTACGTGGTGCAGCGCACCTCGCACGCGCGCCTGTTCTCCGACGGCCTCGCCGCCTTCACCTTCTGGGGCTGGCAGGCGGTGATCGTGCTCGCCGCGGTGACGCTGCCGCTCGGCTACACCCAGGGCAAGGAGTACGCCGAGCTCGAGTGGCCGATCGACATCCTGATCGCGCTGGTCTGGGTGTCCTACGCGATCGTATTTTTTGGGACTTTATATAAAAGGAAAATTCAGCATATTTACGTCGCCAACTGGTTTTTCGGCGCGTTCATCCTCACGGTCGCGGTCCTGCACCTCGTGAACAGCGCGGCGGTGCCCGCCACGCTGTGGAAGTCGTATTCGGCCTACGCGGGCGCGCAGGACGCGATGGTGCAGTGGTGGTACGGGCACAACGCGGTCGGCTTCTTCCTCACCGCCGGCTTCCTCGGCATGATGTACTACTTCATCCCGAAGCAGGCCAACCGCCCGGTCTATTCCTACCGGCTCTCGGTGGTGCACTTCTGGGCGCTCATCTTCACCTACATGTGGGCGGGCCCGCACCACCTGCACTACACGGCGCTGCCCGACTGGGCGCAGTCGCTCGGCATGGTGTTCTCGCTGATCCTGCTCGCGCCCTCCTGGGGCGGCATGATCAACGGCATCATGACGCTGTCGGGCGCATGGCACAAACTGCGCGAGGACCCGATCCTGAAGTTCCTCATCGTCTCGCTGTCGTTCTACGGCATGTCGACCTTCGAGGGGCCGATGATGTCGATCAAGACGGTCAATGCGCTCTCGCACTACACCGACTGGACCATCGGCCACGTGCACAGCGGAGCGCTCGGCTGGGTGGGCCTGGTGTCGATCGGCTCGATCTACTTCCTCGTGCCGAAGCTGTTCGGCCGCGCCGAGATGTGGAGCGTGCGCCTCATCAACCTGCACTTCTGGGTCGCGACGGTCGGCATCGTGCTCTACATCGCTTCGATGTGGATCGCCGGCGTCATGCAGGGCCTCATGTGGCGCGCGGTCGGCGAGGACGGCACGCTCACCTATACGTTCGTAGAGAGCGTCAAGGCGACCTATCCGTTCTACGCGATCCGGCTGCTGGGCGGCGTGCTCTACCTCGGCGGCATGCTGATCATGGCCTGGAACGTCTTCAAGACGGTCGCCGAGGGCCGGTCCTTCGAGGCCGCGATCCCCGCGCCCGCGCAAGCCTAGGGAGCGCCCATGAAGCTGACCCACGACCTCATCGAGCGCAACCAGGCGCTGTTGATCGTCCTCATCGTGCTCACGGTGGCGGTGGGCGGCCTGGTCGAAATCGTACCGCTCTCGTTCATGAAGACCGTCACCGAGCCGGTGGCGGGCCTGAAGCCCTACACGCCGCTGCAGCTCACCGGACGCGACATCTACGTTCGCGAGGGCTGCTACAACTGCCACTCGCAGATGGTGCGGCCGTTCCGCGCCGAGGTCGAGCGCTACGGCCACTACTCGACCGCCGGCGAGTTCGTCTACGACCACCCGTTCCAGTGGGGCTCCAAGCGCACCGGACCGGACCTGCACCGCGTGGGCGGGAAATACACCGACGACTGGCACCGCATCCACCTCGCGGATCCGCGCCAGGTCGTGCCCGAATCGAACATGCCGGGCTACCCGTGGATGGCGCGCGTGCCCGCGAACGCGGCCGACATCCAGGCGAAGATGCGCGCGCTGCGGAGCGTCGGCGTGCCGTACGGCGACGCGGAGATTGCGGCCGCGCCCGAGGAGCTCAGGGGCAAGAGCGAGATGGACGCGCTGATCGCCTACTTGCAGGTGCTCGGCACCGCGCTCAAGAGCAAGGCCAACTAGGAAAGAAGCGGACCATGGACATCAACACGGTCAGGATCGCGGTGACGCTGATCACGTTCGGCGCCTTCCTCGCGATCGTGTTCTGGGCCTACCGGCCCGCGCGCAAGGCGCTGCTCGAGCGCCAGGCGCGCAGCATCCTCGAGGACGACGCGCCATGAGCCAGTTCAGCTCCGGCTTCTGGGACCTCTACATCGGCATCATCACGCTGGTCTCGATCCTCGGCTGCGCCGTGCTGCTGCTGGTGCAGAGCGTGCAGCGCGCGCCGGGCGCCGAGACCTCGGGCCACGTCTGGGACGAGGACCTCAAGGAGTACAACAACCCGCTGCCGCGCTGGTGGATGTGGATGTTCTACCTCACGATCGCCTTCAGCCTGGGCTACCTCGTGCTCTACCCGGGCCTCGGCAGCTTCCGCGGCACGCTCGGCTGGACGCAGCTGTCGCAGTTCGAGGCCGAGCAGCGCAAGGCGGAGCAGGAGTTCGGCGGGCTCTACGAGAAGTACGCGGCC
>DATIYN010000193.1:0-23529 GCA_035517595.1 Burkholderiales bacterium | reverse complement strand
CCCGAGCGCGCGCTCGGCTGCTTCGCGGCGGCGTTGCGGCTGCGCGACGGCGATGCCGAGCTGTACGATTTCCGCGGCTCCCTGTACCAGGAGCTCGGCCGCCTGCCCGAGGCCTTCGCCGATTTCGAGCACGCGCTCGCGCTGCGGCCGGATTTCCCGCTCGCGCGCTTCCATCGCGCCATGGCGCGGCTGCTGTCCGGCGACTTCGAGCACGGCTGGGACGACTACGAGCTGCGCCGCACGAGCGACGACTACGCGCATGCGCTCGCCGGCCTGCCGCGCTGGGAGGGCGGCGCGCTCGCCGGCCGCACGCTGTTCGTCGCGCGCGAGCAGGGCCTCGGCGACGAGATCATGTTCGCCTCGATCCTGCCGCAACTGCTCGCGCAGCCCGGCCGCCTGGTGCTCGAGTGCGATCCGCGCCTCGTGCCGCTGTTCCGGCGCTCGTTTCCCGCCGCTACGGTGTTCGGCACCGAGACGAACGGCGGGCTGCCGGCGGCGATCCCGCCCGCCTCGGTCGACGTGGCGATCGAGGCGGGCAGCCTGCCGGGGCTATTCCGTCGTCGCGCCGCCGACTTTCCGCGCCACGCGGGCTATCTGCGCGCGGACGCGGACGCGGTCGCGCGCTGGCGCGAGCGTCTCGCCGCGCTCGGTCCGGGCCTGAAGGTCGGGCTGTCGTGGACCGGCGGCGTGCGGCGCACGCGTCGGGCGCTGCGCTCGCTGGCGCTCGAGCAGCTGCTGCCGCTCCTGCGCGCGGGCGGCGCGCGTTTCGTCAGCCTCCAGTACACGCCGGATGCGCGTGAGGAGGTCGAGGGGCTTCGCGCGCGGCACGGCATCGAGGTGACGCACTGGCCCGAGGCGATCGACGACTACGACCAGACCGCGGCGCTCGTCTGCGCGCTCGATCTCGTGGTGAGCGTCTGCACCTCGCTCGTGCACCTGGGCGGCGCGCTCGGCCGGCCGGTCTGGGTGCTCGCGCCGCTGTCGCCCGAATGGCGCTACGGCATTGCCGGCGACGCCATGCCCTGGTATCCCTCGGTGCGTCTTTTCCGCCAGACCGCCTACGACGAGTGGGCGCCCGTGGTAGAGCGCGTCGCGGGCGAGCTCGGGACGCGCGCCGCCGCGCCGGCCTGAGCGCGACGACGCTCGTCTCGTCAGGCGTCCTGGCCGAATCGCTGCGCGAGCGCAGCCGCCGCTGACTCGACGACCGGCGGCCATTCGCCGTAGCGTGCCTGCCGGAAGACGCGTGCCGAGGAGTACCAGGGCATCGCCTCGCCCGTGAGTCCATAGCGGAAGTCGGTGCGCACCGGCGCGAGCACCCAGACCGGCCGGCCGAGCGCGCCGCACAGGTCGACGAGCGCCGTGCACACGCTCAGCGTGAGGTCGAGCGCGCAAGCGAGCGCCGCGGTCTGGTCGTAGTCGTCGATCGCCTCCTGCCAGTGATGCACGGTGACGCCGTGCCGCTCGCGCAGCGCGACGAGCGCCTCGCGGGTCGGCCCGTACTGCAGGCTGACGAAGGTGAGTCCCGGCAGGCGCAGCGCCGCCAGCAGTTCGGAGAGCTCGAGCGATCGCGACCCGCGGCCGGTCTGCGGCACGCCGCCGCGCCAGGACAGGCCGATCTTCGGCCCGGGGCCGAGCGCGGCGAGCCGTTCGCGCCAGGCGCGCACGCGCTCGGGCGCGGCGCGCAGGTAGCCCGCGCGCCGCGGGAAATCGGCGGGCGTGCGGCGCAGGAACTTCGGCAAGCTGCCGGCCGGGACCGCCACGTCGAGCGGGCCTGCGGAGGCGAGCCAGCCGGCCGGCTCGCTCTGCCGGCCGCCGTGCACGGTCGCGCCCGCGAACGACCGGGCGAACAGCCTCGCGAGCCGGGGATCGCAGTCGATGACGCAGTGCGCGGCCTGCACAATCAACTCCGGAATGCAGGAGGCGAACAGGATCTCGTCGCCCAGGCCCTGCTCCGCGTAGACGAGGATCCGACGGCCGGCGAGCGGCGAGCCGTCCCAGCGCGGCAAGGGAAAGCGCTCGTACAGCGGCGCCTGCTCGGCGCCGCGCATGCGCCATTCGAATTCCTCCCAGCCGCGCGCGAGCTCGCCGCGCAGCAGCCAGAGCGCGGCGCGGTTGAGGTGCGTTTGTACGTGGTCCGGGTCGAGCGCGAGCGCGCGCGCATACTCTTGCGTCGCTTGGTCGAACCTGCCCTGAAGGTCCTCTGCGAAGCCGAGCGCGGCGTGGCCCGCCGCGTCGGGCCGCAGCCGCAGCGCCTCGCGGTAGCTCGCCGCGGCACGCTCAGGCTCGCGCAGCTCGAGCAGCACGTTGCCCAGGCGCAGCTGCGCGTCCGCGTCCCCCGGCGCGAGGCGCCGCGCTTCCTCGGCCGCGCGGCGCGCCTCGTCGAGCGCGCCCGTCTGCAGGCAGACCGCGCTCAGGTTCGCGAGCGCGGGCACGCAGTCGGGCTCGATCGCGAGCGCCGCGCGGTAGGAGTCGGCCGACGCGCCGAATTCGCCGCGGCCCTGCAGTGCCGCGCCGAGGTTCACGAGCGCGCCGACGCAGCGCGCATCGAGCGCGAGCGCGCCGCGCGCCGCCTGCTCCGCCGCATCCGGATTGCCGAGCGCAAGCATCGCCGCCGCCAGGTCGACGTGCGCATCCAGATGCCTCGCGTCGAGCTCGATCGCCTTGCGGAAGCAGGTGACCGCGCGCGCAGGCTCGCCGAGCCGCCGCATCGCGCGGCCGAGCTCGTAGTGGAATTCGGCGGCGTCCGGCTTCGCCTCGATCGCGGCGACGAGCAGCCTCGCGGCGTCCGCGTGCCGGCCCGCCTGGTTCGCGTCCTTGCCCTGCCGGAAGAGCGCATTCGCGCGCGGGCCCGCCGCCGCGCTCTGCGAGCGTGAAAATTTCCTCAGCCAGTTCAGCAGCAACCGCGCGCCTCCGCCCGCCCGAGTGGGCGCGGTTAGCATAGGAGAAGGATGGCAGAATGTCGACCTTCGGCGCCGAGCGCGCGCCGGTCCTTCCCGAATGCCCGACACTGACAGCCAAGGCGGCGCACGCTGGTCCTGGAAGCGCATCAAGCAGGCGCTGGGCGGCGGCACGCAGCCGGCGGGCAGCGCGACGCAGGGCGCGGCCGCTCGCTACCAGCAGGGCCTCGCGGCGGAGCAGGCGCAGCGCTACGATGAGGCGGAGGCGCAGTTTCGCGCCGCGGTCGACTCGCAGCCCGGCGAAGCCCAGTATCACTACGCGCTCGCCGCCGTGCTCAGGCGCCTCGGGCGCCTCGCCGAGGCGGCCTCGGCGTACCGCGCCGCGCTCGCGCGCGCGCCCGACGACGCGGGCATTCGCGTCGACCTGGGCCTCGCGCTGAAGGATCAGCGGCGCCTCGAGGAGGCGCAGGCGGAGCTGGAGCGAGCGCGCGAGCTCGCGCCCGACCTCATGCCCGCGCGGCTCAACCTCGGCGTCGTCTACCACCAGCTCGGCTTGCTCGAACGCGCGATCGCGGAGCTGCGCGCCGCGCACGAGCTCGCGCCCGACCACGCGGGCGTCCACAGCAACCTGCTGTTCGTGCTCAACTACAGCGCGCGCCACGGAGCGGAGGAAGTGTTCGCCGAGCACCGGCGCTTCGGCGCGCGCCATGTGCAGCCGGTGGCGTCGCCCGCGCCGGACCCGGCCTGGCCGCGACGCCTGCGCGTGGGCTACGTCTCGCCCGACTTCCGCTCGCACGTGGTGTCGAGCTTCATGCTGCCGGTGTTTGCGAAGCACGACCGCGCGCGCTTCGAGGTCTACGGCTACTACAGCTACGCGCAGGCCGACACCGTCACCGCGGCGATGCGCGACCTCGCCGACAACTGGCTGGACTGCGCGCACTACGGCGACGCCGAGCTGGCCGATCAGATCCGCGCCGACCGCATCGATATCCTGGTCGATCTCGCCGGCCACACCGTGCACCACCGCCTGCGGACCTTCGCGTTGCGGCCGGCGCCTCTGCAGCTCACCTATCTGGGCTATCCGAACACGACGGGCCTCAGCGCGATCGACGCGCGCATCACCGATGCGAAGGCCGATCCGCCCGGGACGGCCGACCGGCTGAACACGGAGCGCCTCGCGCGCCTGCCGAGGACCTTCCTGTGCTACCGCCCGGGACCGGACCTCGAGGTCGGCGCGCCGCCCGCGGCCGCGGCGGGCAGCGTGACCTTCGGCTGCTTCAACAACTTCCAGAAGCTTTCCGAACCGTTCTTCGACGTCGCGGCGCAGCTGCTGGCCGCGGTGCCGGGCTCGCGGCTGCTGTTGAAGGCGCAGACGCTCGAGACGCCCGCGGTCGCGCAGCGCGTGCGCGAGCGCTTCGCCGCAGCGGGCATCGACGGCTCGCGCCTGGAGCTGCTCGGCTGGGAGCCGTCCCCCGAAGGCCACCTCGCCGCCTACCGGCGCGTGGACGTTGCGCTCGACAGCTTTCCGTACAACGGCACGACCACGACCTGCGAGGCGCTCTGGATGGGGGTGCCGGTGGTGGCGCTCGCGGGCGATCGGCACGCGGGCCGCGTCGGCGCGAGCCTGCTCGAGACGGTGGGGCTGCAGGAGCTGCTCGCGCGCGACAGCGACGAGTACCTGGACATCGCGAGGCGCCTCGCCGCGGACCTGCCGCGCCTCGCCGCGCTGCGCGCGGGCATGCGCGAGCGCGTGCGCGCGTCGCCCCTGCGCGACGAAGCCGGCTTCGTGCGCGAGCTCGAGGACTGCTACGCGCGCCTGTGGCAGGAGAAGCTCGAGGCCGCCGCGGCGCCGCCGCCCACGATGGAGGCGCTTACCGCGCTCTGGAACCGGTGCCACGACGCGGGCGAGGGCGCCGAGTTCGTGGATGCGGCCGGACGCGCGCTCGCCGCCGGGCCGGGCTCCGCGCAGCTGCACTTCATGCTCGGCTGCACGATGGAGGACCTCGCGCGGCCGCAGGACGCGATGAGCGCCTACCGCAAGGCGCTCGAGCGCGATCCCGCTTTCGCCAAGGCGGCGAACAACCTGGGTTGCGTGCAGGAGGCGCTCGGCGACCTCGACGGCGCGGCGGCAAGCTACGATCAGGCGCTGCGTGCCGAGCCGAAGCTCGCGAACGCCCTCTACAACCGCGCCAACCTCGCGCGCGCGCGCGGCGACCTCGACGCCGCGGAAGCGGGCTTCGCGCAGGCGCTCGCGCTCGAGCCGCAGCGCGCCGAATGGCTCGGCGCGCTCGCCGACGTGCGCCTGCTGCGCTGGCGCCTGGACGAGGCCGAGGCCGGGCATCGCGCCGGGCTCGCGCTCGCGCCGGCGTCGCCGCAGGCGCACTTCGGGCTGGGCAACGTTCTCATGCTGCTCGGCCGCGTGCAGGAGGCGGAAGCCTGCTTCCGCCGCGCGATCGACCTCCATCCCGACTTCGTGGAGGCGCACAGCAACCTGCTGCTGTGCCTGCACTACCGGCGCGGCGCCGAGGGCCCGGCGCTCTTCGACGAGCACCTGGGCTGGGCGACCTGCCACGCCGGGGGGCTGGAAGCGCGCGGCGGGCATCCGGCGATCGACCGGGCGCCGGGCCGGCGCCTGAACGTCGGCTACGTGTCGCCGAACTTCCATCGCCACTCGGTGGCCTCTTTTCTCGAGCCGCTGCTCGCCGCGCACGACCGCGACAGCGTGCGGGTGTTCTGCTACTCGGGCGTACAGCAGCCCGACGAGGTCACCGCGCGGCTGCGCGGCATGGCCGACGAATGGCGCGACCTGCGCGGCATGGACGCGAACGCGGCCGCGCGCCTCATCCGCGAGGACCGCATCGACGTCCTCGTCGACCTCGCGGGGCATACGGGCGGCGGCCGGCCGCTGCTGTTCGCGCGCAAGCCGGCGCCGGTGCAGGTCGCCTGGCTCGGCTATCCGAACACGACGGGTCTCGCGCAGATGGACTGGCGCCTCACCGACGAGGTCGCCGACCCGCCCGGCGAATCCGACCGGATTCACAGCGAGAAGCTGGTGCGCCTGGCCGACGGCTTCCTCTGCTTCCAGCCGGAGGCGGGCAGCCCGGAGCCCGGCGAACCGCCTTCCGCCGCGAGCGGCAGCGTGACCTTCGGCTGCTTCAACAACCTCGCCAAGGTGACGCCCGAGATGGTCGCGCTGTGGTCGCGGCTGCTCGGCGCGGTGCCGGGCTCGCGGCTCATGATGAAGGCGCACGCGCTCGGCTCCGCGAGCGCGCGCAAGCGGCTGCAGGAGGAGTTCGCGGCGGGAGGCGTGGTTGCCGGGCGCATCGTGCTGCTCGGGCCCGAGGACTCCGCGGCCGGGCACCTCGGGCGCTACCGCGAGGTGGATATCGCGCTCGACACCTATCCGTACAACGGCACGACTACGACCTGCGAGGCGCTCTGGATGGGCGTTCCGGTGGTCACGCTCGCCGGTCCCACGCACGTGACGCGCGTAGGCGCGAGCCTGCTGAAGCGGGTCGGCCTCGACGATCTGGTGGCCGCCTCGCCCGACGCGTACGTCGCGCGTGCCTCCGCGCTGGCGAATGATGCCGCGCGCCTGCGTGCGCTGCGCAAGGACCTGCGCGCGCGCCTGCAGGCATCGCCGCTCATGGATCGCGCGCGCCTGGCGCGCTCGGTCGAGTCGGCGTACCGAGCCGCGTGGAACGCCTGGCTGGACGCCACCGCGGCAAAATCGCCCGCGCCCGCCGCGCCGGTCGGCGAGCCGCTGCGGCTGCACGTGGGCGGCAAGCAGGTGAAGGACGGCTGGAAAATCCTCAACGTTCAGCCGGGGCCGGACGTCGACTACGTAGGCAACTGCACCGAGCTCGGCCAGTTCGCCGACGGCGCGGTGCAGGAGATCTACGCCTCGCACGTGCTCGAGCACCTGGGCTACAAGTCGGCGCTGCCACGCACGCTCTCGGAGTTCCACCGCGTGCTGCGCGTCGACGGCCGCCTGATGATCAGCGTGCCGGACTTCGAGATCCTCTGCCGGATGTTCCTCGACCCGCGCGCCTCGCTCATGGAGCGCTTCTCCGTGATGCGCATGGCCTTCGGCGGGCAGATGGACGAGCACGACTTCCACTACGTGGGACTGTCCTACGAGATCCTGTCGCGCTACCTGTTCAACGCGGGCTTCTCGCGCGTGGAGCGCGTCAAGAGCTTCGGCCTGTTCGACGACAGCAGCCTGATCGAGCATCGCGGCGAGGCGATCAGCCTGAACGTGGCGGCGTACAAGTGAGCCGCCCGGCCGCCGGCGACGTCGCGGCAGCGGCGCTCGTCCTCGCGTTCGGCCTCGCCTGCGCGCGGTTCGTCTGGCAGCCCACGCTCGCCACCTTTGCCGACGACAGCGTGAGCTATCTCGTGATGGCGCAGGCGTTCTCGCCGTACCAGGCCGCCTCGCCCGCGGTCGCCGCCGCGTTCGCGCGCGAAGCGTTCTATCCGCCGCTGTTCCCGGCGCTGCTCGCGCTCGCGGGCGCCGCGCATTCCATCGCCTGGGCGCACGCGCTCGTGGCGCTGCTGCTCGCGGGCGCGCTCGCGCTCGCCTACCGCCTCGGCGTGCGCTGGCTGCAGAGCCGCGGGGCGGCGCTCGCCGCGCTGGCCTGCATCGCTCTCGCGCCTTCGCTCTGGATCAATGCCAAGGGGATTCTCAGCGAGACGCTGTTCTGCCTCTTGCTGGTTTCGACCTTTTCGGTTTTGGAGCAAGAAAAAACCACGGGCTGGAAACTCGGCATGCTCATGGCGGCGATGGCGCTGACGCGCACCGCGGCGCTGCCGATGATCGGGACGTCCGCGCTCTGGGCGCTCGCGAGGCGGGGTGACGTGCGCGCGCGCCTGCGCGCGGCCGCGCCCGCGATCGCCGCGCTGGCCGCGTACGGGCTCTGGGTCCTCGTGCAGCCGGCGCATACCGAGGGCGGCTACGCGAGCGTCCTCGGCGAGAAGGGACAGGGGCTGCTGGACGCGCCGGGCGGGATCGGCGCCGCGCTCGCGGCCAGCTTGCTGCGCCAGGCCCACGCGATCGCCGAGGGTTGGGCCGGCGCGCTGCTCGTGTACTGGGTCGAGGGGAGGCCGCTGCGCTTTGCGCTCGCCGGCGCGGTCGGGCTGCTCGCGCTCGCGGGCATGGCGCTGCGCATGCGCCGCGGCAGGGCCGACGGCTGGATGACCGCGGCCTACCTCGCCACGCTGCTCGCCTGGCCGTTCTACGAGCAGATGGAGCGCTTCCTGTTCCCGCTCGTTCCGGTGCTCATCCTGTACGCGTTCCTCGCCGCCGGCGAGGCGCTGCGCGCGGCCTCGGGCAAGCCCACGCTCGCGCACACGCTGCTTGCGGCTCTCGTGCTGACGCTCGTGCTGCCGGCGGCGGTCTTCGTCTACCAGCGCGCGCAGGCGGGCGGACGCGTCGCGGAGATCGCCGACTGGTACCGCACGCCGGACATCGCGCGCGCGCGGCTGCGCGCCGACGTGCACCTGAGCCTCATGGACGACATGCGCGCGATCCGCGAGCTCACGCCACCTGGGGCGCGCGTCATGTGGGTGGCTCCGGCCTACGTCGCGCTGCTCGCGGACCGCCGCGGCGTGCCGGCGCCCGACGCGCGCCTCGAGCCCGAGGCCTACCGCGAGGCGGTGCGCGCCTCCGGCGCCGACTACGTGTTCCTCAGCCGCTACCATCCGCGCGACACGCTGCGCGACACCGCCTGGCAGGCCGGCGTGCGCGCGCTCTCGGCCGGCGCGAAGCCGGTGCATACGAGCACGCAGGACAACGGCAGCATCGTCAGCTCGGTCCTGCTGAAAGTCGGCCGATGAGCGCTGCATGAGCGCGCCGTGAGCCGGCTCCGCGGCATCGCGCACGAGGGCGCGCGCTATCTCGGCGCAGGGGCGTTCGCCCTGGCGGTCGACACCGGCATCTACAGCGGCCTGATCCGCCTCGCGGGCGTGCATTACCTCGTGGCGGCGCCGATCGGCTTCGGGGTGGGCCTCGCCATCGTCTACGCGCTCAGCGTGCGGTGGGTATTCCGGCATCGCCGGCTCAAGGACGACGCCCGCGCCGAGTTCACGCTGTTCGCGCTGCTCGGCATCGCCGGCCTCGCCATCAACCAGGGCATCATCTACGCCGGCGTCGAATGGCTCGCGCTCGGCTACGAGCCCGCCAAGCTGCTGTCGGCCGGCGTGGTGTTCTGCTTCAACTTCGGCTCGCGCAAGCTGCTGCTGTTCACGCGATACTAGGAAGACGAACCCGACCGTGGACACGATTCGCACGCGCGTGCTGGTGATCGGCGCCGGCCCGGCGGGCCTGACCGCGGCCTGGGAGCTCGCCGAGGCGGGCGTGCGCGAGGTGATCGTGCTCGAGGCTACGCGCGCGGTGGGCGGGCTGTCGCAGTCGGTCGAGTACAAGGGCAACCGCATCGATATCGGCGGGCACCGCTTCTTCTCGAAGTCCGACTGGGTGATGGACTGGTGGACGCGGATGCTGCCGCTCGCGGCGAGCCCGGGGCTGGATGCGGGCGGCCGCGAGCTGGTGCTCGCCTACCAGGGCCGGCAGAGGAGCCTCGGCGCGCCCGCGGCGGCGGCGAGCGAGGCGGACGCGCGCGTGATGCTCGTGCGCCAGCGCCTGTCGCGCATCTACTTCGACGGCAAGTTCTTCGACTACCCGCTCAAGCTCAACGCCGCCAACGCCTGGAAGCTCGGTCCCGTGCGCTGCCTGCTGTTCGGCGCGAGCTACGCCTGGGCGATGCTGTTCCCGCGCCGGCCCGAGCGCACGCTCGAGGACTTCTTCGTCAACCGCTTCGGCCGGCGCCTGTACCTGCAGTTCTTCAAGGAGTACACCGAGAAGGTCTGGGGCACGAGCTGCGACCGCATCAGCGCCGACTGGGGCGCGCAGCGCGTGAAGAGCCTGTCGGTGGGCAAGGCGCTGCTGCACGCGCTCCTGAAGCCGTTCCGGCGCGCGCAGCCGGGCGGCGCCGAGCAGACCTCGCTCATCGAGCGCTTCCTGTATCCCAAGACCGGGCCCGGCCTGATGTGGGAGACCACGGCCGAGCGCCTGCGCGCGCTCGGCGTGCGCATCGAGTTCGGCGCGCCGGTGGTGCGCCTGGAGCACGTGCAGGGCCGCGTTACCGCGGCGGTCACGCATGGCCCCGATGGAAGGCAGACGCGCTACGAGGCCGAAAGCTTCGTCTCCTCGATGCCGGTGCGCGACCTCGTGCGCGGCCTGGCGCCGGAAGCCGCGGCAGTTCCGCTGGAGATCGCGAACGGCCTGGAGTACCGCGACTTTGTCACGGTGGGGCTGCTCTACCGCCGGCTCGCGCGCTCCCCGGTGCCCGACAACTGGATCTACGTGCAGGAGCCGGGCGTCAAGGTCGGCCGGCTGCAGGTGTTCAACAACTGGAGTCCCTACCTGGTGCGCGACCCGGCGACGGTCTGGATCGGCATGGAGTACTTCTGCCGCGAGGGCGACGAGCTGTGGACGCTGCCGGACGCGGAGATGCTGCGCCTCGGCGTGGCCGAGATGCGGCAGCTGCGCCTCGCCGCGCCCGAGGACCAGCTCGACGGCGTCGTGATCCGCATGCCGAAAGCCTACCCCGGCTACTACGGCAGCTACGCGCGCTTCGGCGAGCTGCGCGCCTACCTCGACGGCTTCGCCAACCTCTTTCTCGCGGGCCGCAACGGCATGCATCGCTACAACAACCAGGACCACTCGATGCTGTCGGCGAAGAAGGCCGTCGAGGCGATCCTCGCCGGCAGCGCCGACAAGAGCGCCATCTGGGCCGTGAACGTCGACGACGACTACCACGAAGAGAAGACCTGAGCGCCGATGATCCACTACGACCCGCGCTGGAGCGGCCCGCACGGCATCGGCCGCTTCGCCGACGAGGTGATCGCGCGCCTGCCCGACGCGCGCCCGGTGAGGATCGGCGCGCGCCGCCTGTCGCTGCTCGACCCGCTCGCCACCGCGCTCGCGGCGCTGCGCCTGCGCGAGGGCGTCTACTTCACGCCGGGCTTCAATCCGCCGCCGCGCTCGGCGGTGCCGGTGGTCTTCTGCATCCATGACCTCATCCACCTGCGATTCCGCGCCGAGTCGACCCCCGTGCGCCGCGCTTACTACCGCTTCGTCGTCGCTCCCGCAGCGCGCCGCGCCGCGCGCATCCTCACGGTGTCCGAATTCTCGCGGCGCGAGGTCCTCGAGTGGACCGGCCTGCCGGTTGAACGCGTCGTCGTCGTCGGCAACGGCGTCTCCGCCGCCTTCGCGCCCGACGGCCCGCGCCATGCGCCGGGCTACCCGTACTTCCTCTACGTGGGCCGCCGCGAGCCGCACAAGAACCTCCCGGGCCTTATTGCCGCATTCGCTGTCAGCCGCAGCCGCGCCGACGCCAAGCTCCTGCTCACCGGCGACGCCGACCGCGCCACCCTCGAGCTCGCGCGCCGCCTAGGCATCGCCGAGCGCATCGCCTTCGCCGGAATCCTCGACGACGCGCGGCTCGCCGCCCGCTACCGCGGCGCGATCGCCCTCGCCATGCCGTCCTTCTACGAAGGCTTCGGCCTGCCGGTCGTCGAAGCGATGGCCTGCGGCACGCCCGTGCTCGCCTCGAACGTCACTGCGCTGCCGGAGATTGCGGGGCAGGGCAACGCGCTGCTGGTCGATCCTGCGCGGGAGGACGCGATCCGCGAAGCGCTCGACGGCCTCGCTTCACGTTCGGAACTGCGCGCCGATCTGCGCAAGCGCGGCCTCGCGCGCGCCGCTCAGTTCTCCTGGGTTGGCGTTGGTGCCGAAGTGGCAAGGCAATTGGCCGGCGCATAATCGCCGCTTTCGACCCAAAGCGGACGCTCAAGAAAGATGTCAAGCTAGGCGTCTACAACCTGCCCACGCGAGACGGATCATGTTCAAACGAATCGATCACATCGAGCTGCTGACTGGCGAGCCGCAGCGAGCAGTCAAGTTCTACACGGACGTTCTCGGATTCAGGGTTCGAGCGACCGATCGCGTCACAGGCACGCCGCGCGGGCCGCTCGATCTCGTCTATCTCGAGCTTGGCGGCACGGTCCTGGAGCTGATGAGCTATCCGGATGCGAAGCCCGCGCCCGCTTCGACCGCTTTTCATTTCGGCTACCAGATGATGGCGCTCGAGGTCGAGGACATGCCGAAGGCGCTCGCCGAGCTGCGCACGAAAGGAATTGCGCCGAGTTGGGGCCCGGTCACGCGCGAGAAATACGCCCGCGCAGAGATTCGCGACCCCGACGGCAATTCCATCGAGCTGCGGCAGTGGATGCGCTGACCGCGGCGCGCGGACAGGGTCGCCGAACGACCGCTCTAGGCTGCTAGCCCCGCCTAAGGCCGAGCACGCCGAGGAAGAAGCTCGAGAAGACGAGCTGCAGGCCTACGATCATCGCGGTCGCCGAAGGAGCGACGATGCGCAGAGTGGCGCGTGCGTCGAGCGCGCCGTACGAGGCGAGCTTCCACAGGCCGAGCGCGTAGGCGCCGCCCGCAAGGCCCGCGAGCAGCAGCAGGAGGCCGGCGAGCATGCCCACCTCGACATTCAGCAGCGACGTGATGTGGTGCACGCGTGCGTCCGGCGGCAGCAGGCGCGCGTTGATGGCGAACACCTTTGCGAAGATCGCGAAAGCGACGGCCTGGAAGCCGCAGACGATGGCGGCGGAGCTGAAAACCAGCGTGTTGACGTCCAGGCCCAGTCCGAACAGCACGCGCGGGCCGGGCAGCAGCCACAGCATCGAGGCGAGGCCCGCGAACATCAGCGCGGCGCCCGGGTAGAGGAACAGCCAGCGCGGGCTGAGCAGCAGCAGGAAGCGCAGGTGGCGCCAGCCGTCGCGAAACGAGCGCAGGTGCGGCGGGCGGCTGCGGCCGTCGGGCGACAGCGTCGCGGGCACCTCGGCGATGCGCAGCCCGTCGACCGTGGCGCGCACCACCATCTCGCTCGCGAATTCCATGCCGTCGGTGGCGAGGCCGAGCTTCCGGATCGCCTCGGCGCGGAAGCCGCGCAGGCCGCAGTGGAAGTCGCCGACCGGGCTGCGGAAGAACAGGCGACCGATGCCCGTCAGCACCGGATTGCCGAGGTAGCGGTGCAGCGGCGGCATGGCGTTGGGCGCGATGCCGCCGCGGAAGCGGTTGCCCATCACGAGGTCCGCGCCGCCTCGCAGCGCCTCCAGGAAGGGATCGAGCGCGCCGAAGTCATAGCTGTCGTCGGCGTCGCCCATGACGATGTAGCGGCCGCGCGCGGCCGCGATGCCCGCGCGCAGCGCGCTGCCGTAGCCCTTTCTCTGCTCGTGCACCACGCGCGCCCCGGCGCGTTCGGCGAGGGCGCGCGAGCCGTCGGTGCTGCCGTTGTCGGCGACGAGCACTTCGCCCGCGACGCCGCTCCGCTCGAGCCAGGCGCGCGCCTTGGCTACGCAGCGTCCGAGCGTCTCGGCCTCGTTCAGGCACGGCATCAGGATCGTGAGCTCGCAGCCGGGCGCGGTCACTTGGTCCACTGCTCTCCCCATTTTCCTTCGGCGCGCCTAGTGTAATCGGCGAAGCGGCGCGCCATCAGGGCCGCCGCCGCCGCGGGCCCGTCGTAGTACAGCACGATGCGGCCGCCTCGCAGGAAGGGGTCGTTCTGCAGCATGTCGCGCACGTAGGCGCCCGCCGACGGATCGACGAACACGACTTCCGGGTGCGCGGGATCCGCGGGCCGCGCGAGCGGCGGCACCTGCGCGAGATGGCCGGCGATGAATGCATCGACCTGGGCGATGCGCAGCCCGTTCGCAAGCACGAGCGACAGCGCCACCGCCCAGCCCGCGAGATTGCGGGCTTCGGCGTCCGGCATGCGCGCGAGCGCGAGCCCGGCCAGGACGGGCAGCACGAGCCACGCCGAGTGCAGGTAGCGGTAGCCCCAGCCGTGGCCCTGGTCGAAAGGCACGACGAAATATCCGAGGAAGGTGATGGCGAGCGCGGCGGCGAGCACCTTCACGCCGGGCTCGGCACGCGCGGCGGCGTAGCCATAGGCGGCGAGCACCATGAGGCACGCCGAGCCCCAGGTCCAGACCTTGCTCAGGCCGGCGATGCGCGCTTCCAGGATCCTCGCGCCGGGCAGCACGACCGCGCCCGAGGCGGCCGCACCCAGGCGCTCGGTCGGGGTGCCGGCCGCCTGCCGCGCGGCCGCGCCCGAGTGCGCGAGCACCTCGACCAGGTGTTGCTGCCAACCCCAGCCGAGCAGGGCCAGCAGCGGCAGGTAGCCTGCCGCGAGCGAGGCGAAGACGGCAAGCGGCGCGCGGCGCAGCGCGAGCCAGGCGACGAACGCGCTCCCGAACAGCAGGTGAGGCGCCGGATTGTGCAGCGTCAGGGCGAGCGAGCCCACGAGGCCCGCGAGGGCGGCGCGCGCGGGCGTCGGGCGCAGGAGCAGCAGCGCGAACACCGCGTTGCAGAGAAGGTGCGCCGGCATTGCGTAGTAGGAGAACGCCGAGACCACGAAGACCGGAGAGGCGAGCGTGAGCAGCAGCGCCCAGCCGGCGGCCTCGCGCGAACCGGAGACCGCGAGCGCGAGACGGTGCACCGCCGGGAGCGTGAGCGCGCTCACCACCGCGTTCGCGGCCCAGGGCGCGCCCAGCCAGGCGAAGGGCGCCACGATCAGGGCAAAACCCGGGTAGTAGCTGCCGGTGATGAGGCCCGCCGGGCGCGAGGCGATGAAGAAGAACCCCGGCGGAAAGCGCGGCAGGAGCGCGTTCATGAGGTCGGGCGGGAACTGGCCGTCCAGCCGGCCCGCCGCGAACGTCTCGGCCTGGAACCAGGCGACGTACTCGTCCATCGACAGCGGGTAGCCGCGATACACGGTGGCGGCACCGAGGCACAGCAGCGGGAGCGCGATCGCGGCCACGCGCCAGGGATGATCCGCGGCGAAGCGCACGAGGCCCGCGGCCGCCGGCTGGCGGCGCAGCAGGAATGCGAGCACCGCGATCGCGCCGAGGAGCAGGTTGCCGTGCGCGTCGTAGGCCGTGAGCAGGTACCAGAAAATCGGGCTGAAGCCGCGCGGGTTCGGCGCCGCGCGCGCGAGCACGAGCTGCGCGAGCGCGGTGCCGAGCGCGCACCAGAGCAGCAGGGCAAGAGCGGGCGGAATCCGCCGCGCGGCCACATTCAGTACCATAGGCGGAGTATGAGCGAAGAGCTGCCCGGCCGCATTGCGGTAGTACACGACTGGCTGCTCGATTTCGCGGGCTCGGAAAGCGTGCTCGCCGAAATCCTGCGCTGCCTGCCGCAGGCGGACCTGTATGCGCTGGTGGACCACATGCCGGCGGGCGAGCGCGCCCCGCTCGGCGGCCGGCCCGCGCGCACGAGCTTCCTTCAGGACATGCCCGGCGTCGCGCGCCACCACACGTGGTACCTGCCGCTGATGCCGATCGCGATCGAGCAGCTGGACGTCACGGGCTACGACCTCGTGGTGTCGAGCAGCCACGCGGTGGCGAAGGGCGTGATCGCGAGCCCGGACGCGCTGCACCTGAGCTACGTGCACTCGCCGATGCGCTACGCCTGGGACCGCCAGTTCGACTACCTGCGCGCGGAGGGCGCCGAGCGCGGGCTGAAGAGCATCGCGCTGCGCTGGCTGCTCCACCGCTTGCGCATCTGGGACTACCGCAGCGCGGCCGGCGTCGACCATTTCGCCGCCAATTCGGCGTTCGTCGCGCGGCGCATCGCCAAGTGCTACCGGCGCGAGGCCGAGGTGATCCCGCCGCCCGTGGACACGGAGTTCTTCACGCCGGGCGGCGCTCGCGAGGACTACTACGTGGCGGTGTCGCGCCTGGTCGGATACAAGCGCGCGGACCTGCTCGTGCAGGCCTTCCGCGAGCTGCGCGACCGGCGCCTCGTGATCGTCGGCGAAGGGCCGGACTACGCGCGCCTGAAGAACGAGGCCGGCGCGAACGTAGAGTTCGCGGGGCGCCTTTCCCGCGAAGCGCTGCGCGAGCGGCTGCGGCGCGCGCGCGCCTTCCTGTTCACTGCGGTCGAGGACTTCGGCATCGCGCCCGTCGAGGCGATGGCCTGCGGCACTCCGGTGATCGCGCTCGCGCGCGGCGGCGCGGCGGAGACCGTCGCCGGCCTCGACGCGGCCGCGCCGACCGGCGTGCTGTTCGCCGAGCAGAGCGCAGCCGCGGTGGCGCGCGCGGTGCGCGAATTCGAGGCGAATGCGCAGCGCATCGCGGCCGCAGCCTGCCGCGCGCGCGCCGAGCGCTACTCGGCGGCGCGGTTCCGCGCGGAATTTTCCCGCTTCGTCGCCGGCAAGTACGCCGCGTGGCAGCTGCGCCGCTGATCAGCGTCGTCATCGCAACGCGCAACGCGGCCGCGCAGCTGCCGCGCTGCCTGGACAGCCTGCGCCGCCAGGCCTTCCGCGGTTTCGAGGTGCTGGTCATGGACGGCGGCTCGACCGACGGCACGATTGCCGTGCTGGAAGCCTCGGGCGACGTGGTGAGCGCCTGGCGCTCGGAGCCCGATCGCGGCATCTACAGCGCCTGGAACGGGGCGCTCCCGCTCGCTCGCGGCGAATGGATCTGCTTCCTCGGCGCAGACGACTGGTTGTGGGACGCCGGGTCGCTCGAGCGCCTCGTGCCGCACCTGCGGGGCGCCCTGCCGCGCTACCGCGTGGTCTACGGCAAGCTGCGGCAGGTGGACGAGGCGGGGCGCGTGGTCGAGGAGCTGGGCCGGCCGTGGCCGGAGCTGCGCCCGCGCTTCCTTTCGCACGACTGCCTGCCGCACCCGGGGCTGATGCACCACCGCAGCCTGTTCGAGCGGCACGGACGCTTCGACGAAAGCTTCCGCATCGCCGCGGACTACGAGTTCCTGCTGCGCGAGCTGGTCGCGGGCGAGGCGCTGTTCGTCCCCGAGCTCGTCGCGGGCGCGAGCTGGGGCGGGCGCAGTACCTCGCCGGAGAACTTCGCGGAGAGCCTGGATGAAATCGAGCGGGCGCTGCGGATGCACGGCCTGCGGCCGCCCTTGCCGAAATGGCTCTACTGGAAGCTGCTCGCCCGCGCCTACCTCGGCCTGCACGCGCTCGTCGGCCGCGAGCGCGCCCGCCGGCTCGCCGACTTCTACCGCGCGCTGACTTTCCGCAAGCCGCGCTACGCGGCGCGGCCCGGCGATCCCGCGCGGTGAAGCTCGCGCTCGTCAGCTCTCTGTATGCGCCGAACGGGCACGGCGGCGCCGAGCGCGTCGTGCAGGACCTCGCCGAGGGCCTCGCCGCGCTCGGACATGCGGTCCATGTCCTCTGTCTGGGCCGCGGCGAGCGGGTGGAGCGCGCGCGCCTGAACGGCGTGGAGGTGCGCTACTGTCCGCTGCGCAATCTCTACTGGCCTTTCCCGGTGTCGCCGGCCGGCTTCGCGGGCAAGGTCGCCTGGCACGCGATCGACGCGCACAATCCGCGCATGGCGCGCATCGTGGACGACCTGCTCGCGGAAAGCGCGCCCGAGATCGTGAACACGCACAACCTTGCCGGCTTCTCCGCCGCCGTCTGGGCGCCGGTGGCGCGCCGCGGCCTGCCGCTCGTGCACACGCTGCACGACCACTACCTGCTATGCCCGTACAGCACGATGCACCGCGGCGGCGCGAACTGCGCGCGCCCTTGCCTTTCCTGCCGTGCGGCGACGGCGCCGCGGCGCGCGATGACGCGGCATGTCGACGGCGTGATCGGCGTGAGCCGCTACATCCTCGACCGGCATCGCGAGTTCGGGCTCTTCGCGCAGGCGAATGCGTCGGTCGTCTACAACGGCTTCGCGGAGCCCGCAGCGCCTGCGCCGCGCGCGCCGCGGGCGACTCTGCGCGTCGGCTTCCTCGGCAGCCTGGTGCGCGCGAAGGGCGCGGACCGCCTCGTCGACGCCTTCCTGCGCCTCGCGCCGCGCGCGGCCGAGCTGCACCTCGCGGGCGCGGGCGATCCGGGCTACGAGAGCGAGCTGCGGCGGCGCACCGCGTCGCGCGAGGACGTGCGCTGGCACGGCGTCGTGGATCCCGACCCCTTCCTCGCGGAACTGGACCTGCTCGTCGTGCCGTCGATCAACCACGATCCGATGCCGCGCGTCGTCCTCGAGGCATTCCGGCAGGGCGTGCCGGTGGCCGGCGCGCGCCGCGGCGGGATACCCGAGGGCTTCGCGGGGGACTGCGGCTGGCTCTACGACCCGGACGATCCGGCGGCGCTGGCGGCGATCCTCGCGGAGGCCGTAGCGCATCCCGATCGCCTCTCGCGGATGCGCGAGGCGGCGCGCGCCGCGGCGCGGCGCTTCTCGCTCGGCGCGATGCTGGACGGCTACCTGCTCGCCTACCGCGAGGCGGCCGCGCGGCGCGCAAGCGCGAGGCGGTAGAGCTCTAGGTAGCGCGCGGCGACGGTGCGCTCGTCGCAGGCCAGCACCACGGCGCGGCGGCCGGCTTCCGCCAGGCGTGCGCGCAGTTCCGCGTCCCGCAGCACGAGGGCGAGCTGCTCGGCAAGCCGCTCCGCATCGCCCGGCGGCGCGAGCAGCCCGGTCTTTCCGTGCTGCACCAGGTCCGGGATGCCGCCGATGTCGGAGGCGACGGCGGCTAGCCCGCAGGCCATGCCCTCGGCGAGCGTGTTCGGATAGTTGTCCTGCAGCGAAGGCAGCGCGAGCACGTCACAGGCCGCGCAAATCCGGCTCACGAGGCCTTCGTCGGCCACGTGGCCCATCCAGTGGGCGGAGAAGCCTTCAATGCGATCGCTGCCCGTCGCTCCCAGGAGCACGACATCGGCGTCGGCGGCGAGGCCGCGGGCCGCGAGGCGGGCCAGTGCGGCCGAGAGCACGTGAAAGCCCTTGCGCCGATCGGTCGATGCGCTCCACGCGCTGAAGAGGATCAGCGTGCGATCGACCGGCAAGCCGAGGCGCGCGCGCAGCGCGGCGCGATCCTGCGGCCTCCAGAGCCCCGTGTCCAGCGGATTCGGCAGCACGTGCACCTCGCGCCCGCCGAACAGCGCGCTGGCGCGAATCTCGCCGGCGAGCCAGCGGCTCGGGCAGGCAATGACGGGCGCCAATTCCCTCCAGCGCGCGCGCTTGCGCTCCCAGGCCCAGCGGTCGAGGTCGAGGCCGCCGCTGCCCGGCACGCGGTTGCCCGGCGTGTAGCCTTCGCGCGGGCGCGCGCTGGCGGTGTAGTGCTCGGCGCCGCACATCGGCCATTGGTCGTGGAACGTCCAGACGAGCGGCGGCGCGATGTCGGGGACGTCGGCGACGCCGAGCAGGCCCGGGATCCAGTGCAGGTGGACGACGTCGGCACGGCGCCGGCGCAGCGCCGCGAGGCCGGGCCCGCGGACCAGGCCGAGCGACCGGTAGGCCGCCTCGCCGTTCTTCTGCAGGCCGAGCAGCGCGTTCTCCGCGCGCAGCAGCAGATCGAGCGGCAGGCGGCGGCGCGGCGAGACCACCACCTCGACGCCGGGCTCGGCGCCGGTGCCGTGGAGCACCAGCAATTCGGAGCGCAGGCCCGCCTTCGTCACCGCGCGGTGGATGCGCACCGCGGCGGCGCCGGCGCCCGTGTGCTCGTGCGTCGCCGCGTGCACGACGCAGAGTCCCGCCGGCGCGCCGTCAGAAGGCATTTCTGGCGAAGGCCGGATCCGTGGCCGGGACGAAGAACAGGTCCATCTGCCACAACGCGCCGTCGCTCGCGCGGTGCAGCGGATCGCACAGGTCGATGCAGCGGAAGCCGCGCGCCTCCAGCCAGGCGCACATCTCGTGCGCGAGCAGGGACCGCGGCGCCACGCGGAAGTTGTAGCACTCGATGACGAGCAGCGCGCTCTGCGCCAGCAGCGCCGCCGCCCCCTCCAGGATCGGGACCTCGTAGCCGTGCGTGTCGAGCTTGATCGCGTAGGGGCCGGCGAGCCCGCGCCGCTTCGCGAGGCCGTCCAGCCGGCGCACCGGGACGACGATGCCGTTCTTCTCGGGCGGCGTCTCCGAGGCGAGCCCGCCGAACAGGTCCGTGGCGTCGAAGTAGATTTCGCCGTCGCGGTCGCCCGCGGCGCAGATTTCGTAGCTGAAGCGCGCGTCCCGCGCCGTCCGCGCGAGGCCGGGCTCGTGCTCGGCCCGCGCCTCGACCATGAAGAAGCGCGCCGGCGGCAGGATCCGGCTCGCGGCACGCGACCATCGTCCGTCCGAGGCGCCGACGTCGATCACGGTACGGATGCCGGGGCCGCGCGCGGCGCAGCGCGCGAGCGCGGCCTCCATCGTGTTCGGATTGCGCGCGAAGCCGCGCCGGCGCGCGGCCTCGCGGAGGCGCTCGCGCAGCGCGGCCGGCATCAGGTCCAGCGCCCCGTGCGCTGGTCGAAGAGGTGCAGCGCGTCCGGGTTCAGCGTCTTCTTGACGAGCGGCGGCGCGAGCCACATCAGCCGGTCGAACAGCATCAGCGCGAGGTCGACGGGGCCGGGCGCGTCGGCGAGCGTGCGCATCTCCGCGCGGTAGGCGCCGAGGTCCTCCGACTTCTGTCCTTCATGGAAGCGGAAGCCGCCCAGGTGCGCCGAGACGACGTGCAGCTCGGCGGCCTCGGCGAAGCAGCGCCAGAGGTAGTAGTCGCCCGCCAGGCGCAGGCCCGCGAGGCGCTCCAGGTCCACGCGCTCCAGCAGCTCGCGTCGCCAGAACGTGGACTCCTGCTGCAGGAAAGGCAGAAAGCTGCCGTAGGCGCCGCAGCGCTGCAGCCGCCGGCGGAATCGGAACGGCAGCACCACATGCACCAGGGCGCCCGACGGGCTGTAGTCCATCGCAAAGCCGGTGAGCCAGCGGCAGTCCGGCCGCTCCGAGAGAAACTGCCGCACCGCGCGGAAGGCGTGCGGGTGGTAGTAGTCGCCCGCGTTGAGATAGGCGACGACGTCGCCGGTCGCGAGGCGCAGGCCGCGCGCGAGCGCGTCGTACATGCCGCCGTCGGGTTCCGAGCTCACGCGCATCGCGGGCGAGGCGAGCGGGCGCAGGGCCTCGATCGTCCCGTCCGTCGAGCCGCCGTCGCAGACGATGTACTCGAGCTCCACGCCGTCGCGCAGCGCCGATTGCCCGAGCACCGACGCGGCGGTCTCCCCGATGTGCGCCGCGGCGTTCAGGCAAGGCGTGATGACGGAGAATTTCATCGAATATCCGCTATTCTAGTGCGGCCATGAGCGCGGCCGCACCGATCGCGATCTTCGTCTACAAGCGCGCAGCGCACGCGCGCCGGCTGTTGCGCAGCCTGGCGCAGAATGCGCCCGCGGCGCGCAGCCCGATCACCATCTATTGCGACGGCCCGCGCGGCGCGCACGAGGCCGACGCGGTGCGCGAGGCGCGCGCCGCCGTGCGCGAGCTCGCGCCGGCGCACGCGCGCATCGTCGAGCGCGAGCGCAATCTCGGCCTCGCGGGCTCGATCGTGGCCGGCGTGACCGAGACCATCGGCGCGCACGGCTCGGCGATCGTCCTCGAGGACGACCTCGAGCTGTCGCCGGCGGCGCTCGACTACTTCAACGCGGCGCTCGAGCGCTATCGCGACGCCGAGCGCGTGATGCACGTCGCGGGCTACATGTACCCGGTCGGGCGGCCGCTGCCGGAGGCGTTCTTCTACCGGGAAGCGACCTGCTACGGCTGGGCCACCTGGGCGCGGGCCTGGCGGCACTTCGAGCCCGACGCCGCCAGGATCCGCGCCGCGGTGCTCGAGCGCGGCGCGCGCCGACGGTTCGACGTCGAGGGCTCGATCGACTTCTTCGGCATGCTGGAGGCGCAGATCGCGGGCCGCGTGGATTCCTGGGCGATCCGCTGGTACGGCAGCCTGTGGCTGCAGGGCGGCCTGGCGCTGCATCCCGGGCAATCTCTCGTGCGCAACACCGGCTTCGACGGCAGCGGCGAGCACAGCGGCGCCTCGGCCGCCTGGGACGTCGAGCTGCGCGTCGACCCGGTGACCCGCTTCCCGGCGCTCATCGAGGAGCATCCCGGGGCGCTCGCGGCGATGCGCGCCTATCGGCGGCGCGTTGCCTGGGCGCAGCGCCTGGAATCCGCGCAGCGCGCCTGGCGCCGCTGGACGCGCTGACCGTGCGCGAGCTCCTGCGCCTGTTCGATTGCGCGCCCGTCCTGGTCGACGTCGGCGCCTCCGGCGAAAGCCCGCCGGTCTGGCGGCCGATCGCGGCGGCCTCGACCTACGTCGGCTTCGACCCGGACCGGCGCGAGCTCTCCGACGGCCCCTCGGGCGGCTACCGGCGCAGCCTGATCGTCAACGAGGCCGTGACCGGCGATCCCGACGCTGCCGACGTGCGCTTCTACCTCACGCGCTCGCCGGCATGCTCGAGCACGCTGCCGCCCGACCGCGAAGCGCTGTCCAACTACCACTACGCGGGGCTGTTCGAGGTCGAGCGCGAAGTCGCGGCACGCGCCTCGACCCTGGAGGCGCTGGTTGCGCGCCTGGGCCTTGCGCGCATCGACTGGCTGAAGTGCGATACGCAGGGCACCGACCTGCGCATCTATCGCAGCCTGGGCGAGCGCCGCCGCGGCGAGCTGCTCGCCTTGGACGTCGAGCCCGGCCTCATCGACGCCTACCGCGGCGAGGACCTGTTCGCCGACACGCACCAGCATCTGGCGAGGCACGGCTTCTGGCTGTCGCGCCTCCAGGTGCACGGCGCGGTGCGCGTGCGCGCCGAAAGCCTGCGCGCGGCGTTCCCGGAGGCGGGCGACCGCGCCGCGGCCGCCGAGCGAAGCATCCGGCGCTCGCCGGGCTGGTGCGAGGCGCGCTACCTGCGCACGCTCGAGTCCCTCGACGGCGCCGCGCGCGAGCGCCACGCGCTGCTGTTCGTGTTCGCGCTCCTCGACGCGCAGCCCGGGTTCGCGCTCGACGTCGCGCTCGACTACGAGCGGCGCTTCGGGGCCGACGCCTGGAGCGCGCGCATGCGCGCCGAGGCGCTCGCGGCGGTCGCGCGCGGGCGCGGCCTCGCCGCGCGCGCGAAGGACTGGCTCAGGCGCCGGCTCGGCTAGTCGCCGCGCGCCAGGCCTGCACGAGGAAGTCGCGCCAGACCCGGAACAGATTGGGCAGGATCCAGGCCGCCGGGCAGGCGAGCAGCACGAACGTCGTCCAGTAGACCGGGTTGTGCGCCGAGCGCTTCGAGAAGCGCCGCCGCAGGAAGTCGCCCAGCGCGCGGCCGCCCGGGTCCAGGTCGCCCGTGGTCGCGGCATCAAAGCCGATGCGCACCGCCGGATCGCTGACGAGCGCATAGCCGCGCCGCCGCGCGCGCATCGTGAACTCGTAGTCCGACGCATAGTGCGGCAGCAGCACCGGGTGGAATCCGCCCAGCGCGAGGAAGTCTTCGAGCCGCACGAACAGGCCGCGGGTGGAGAAGCAGTCGGCCTCGGCCGGATCCCGCACCGGCAGAAAGCGCAGCTCGCTCCAGACGGCCTTCGCCCCCGCGTCGAGGAACTCGCCGGTGCGCGCGTCGTGCCGCCGCGCGAGCAGCAGGGAGCGCGGCGCGGCGGCGAGCGCGGCGCGGCCCGCGGCGAGGAATTCCGGCCCGAACTGCGTGTCGTCGTTCATGATCAGCACGACCTCGCCGCCGTACGCCGGCTGCACGCGCAGCCATGCGTAGCCCCGCTGCAGCGCGCCGCCCCACCACCAGTCGCCGCGCCCGGTGATCACCGAGAGCGGCAC